>JBPYFB010000192.1:0-4014 GCA_051986465.1 Rugosimonospora sp. | reverse complement strand
CGCAGGTGCCCGGTGCGTCATTGACCGCGTTCGACCTGAGTGCCACGTCCTTCGCATCCGACACCGAGGGCTGGGGACTGGCCGGCGTTGGCGTCGGTCTCCCCGCCAGCGGCGTCGCCGAGCACTGGCACGGCGGCCGCTGGACGATGACACCGCTCCCGGTACCGGCGGACCCCGCAACCACCGCGATCTTCCTGCACGGCGTCGCGACCGTATCGACAACGGACGCGTGGGCGGTCGGCGGCCTTTACAAGGCAGGCAACGGAGTCGTCGGAGACCTTCAGGCACTCGGGTCGGTCATCGAGCACTGGGACGGCACCACCTGGACCGTTGTCCCAGACCCGGTCGCCAACCAACCCGACACCTTCCTCAGCGCGGTCGAAGCCCGCACGGCGACGGATGTGTGGGCGGTAGGCCGGCAGAGCGAGGGTGCCGGCAACATCGTTCCGCTGATCGAACACTGGGACGGCACCGCATGGAGCGTCAGCCAGACGCCCGCCGTCAGCCAGCCGGCCGCTCTGTACTCGCTCAGCGCGAGCGGCGCCAACGACGTCTGGGCGGTCGGCGGCCAGACCATGACCGGCACCACGAACACCGCCGTACCACTGGTCGAACACTGGGACGGCGCGACGTGGACCGTGGCGCAGGGCCTGCCCGACGTGGGCAACGCCCGGCTGATCAGCGTCTACGCCGCCAGCCAGGCGGACGTATGGGCCATCGCGGAGACTCCCGACGGGGCGAACCAGCTGCTGCACACCGACGGTACGTCGTGGACGGCGACCACTTTGCCCGGTCCTCAGGAACTCGGCCTGCGGTACTTCTACAGCGGATTGGACGGGACCGGGCCCGGCGACGTGTGGGCGGTCGGCGAGGTCACTGATCTAACAACCTTGAGCGGTACGGCACAGGTGGCGCACCTCAGCTGCGGAAAGGACTGATCATGCGGTTCTCCTTCCTTTTCAGACGCGCCAAGGCGAAAGCCGGTGCCCTGCGGGCCTGGGTGGCGGTGCTCGCGGCTGCCGTAACGATCGGTGGGGCCCTGTCCAGCGGTGCGGCCACACCCGCGTTGGCGTCTCCCGGCGCCGCCGCGGCGCCGGCCTCCCACCCGACCAAGCGGGTCTGCGCCCAGCCGTCGAGCTCGAAGGCCGCGGCGTGCCTGGCGGTCCAGCGCACCGACGTGACGCCGCACCTGGCGGGGGCGCCGAACGTGACGCCCTCCGGGTACGGCCCGGCGCAGTTGCAGAGCGCCTACGCGCTGCCATCCGCGACCGCCGGGGCGGGGCAGACGGTCGCGATCGTTGACGCCTACGACGACCCGAACGCCGAGGCCGACCTGGCCACGTACCGGTCACAGTACGGCCTGCCGTCGTGCACCACGGCGAACGGGTGTTTCCGCAAGGTGGATCAGCGTGGTGCCGGCGCCTATCCGGCGCCGAATTCCGGCTGGTCCACGGAGATCTCCCTGGACCTGGACATGGTGTCCGCGGTCTGCCCGAACTGCGGCATCCTGCTTGTCGAAGCGGACGACAACAGCATCGACAACCTCGCCGCGGCCGTGGACGAGGCCGTCGCCCTCGGCGCCAGATACGTGTCCAACAGCTACGCCACGTCAGGCGAAGACCCGTCGGAGGCCGGCTACGACGTGCACTACCACCATCCCGGCGTGGCTATCACCGCGAGCTCCGGCGACGCCGGCTACCAGGTCAACTATCCGGCGGCATCGCCCTACGTCACCGCGGTTGGCGGAACCTCACTGGTCAAGGATTCCAGTGCCCGCGGCTGGTCCGAGACCGCGTGGGACGGTGCGGGCAGCGGTTGTTCCCAGTTCGAAGCCAAGCCCGCCTGGCAGTCCGACACCGGATGCGCGAAACGCACCTCGACCGACGTGTCCGCGGTCGCTGACCCGAACACCGGGGTCGCCGTGTACGACAGCTACCAGTACGGCGGGTGGGCGGTGTTCGGCGGTACGAGCGTGGCCTCGCCGATCGTCGCGTCGGTGTACGCCCTGGCCGGCCCGCCTGCCGCGGACACAGTTCCCGCCTCCTACCCGTACGACAGTCAGGTCGTCGGGCCGGGCGGCCTCAATGACGTCACGTCCGGCAGCAACGGATCCTGTAGTCCGGCCTACCTGTGCACCGGTGAGACCGGCTACGACGGGCCGACCGGGTTGGGCAGCCCGGCGGGGGTGGCCGCCTTCGTATATCGCGACCACGGCGACATTGCCGGCACCGTCACCGACGCCGTCACCGGTAAGCCGCTGGCCGGAGTGCAGGTCGGTGTCCCTGGACGGGCGGCCACCACCGACTCCCAGGGCCACTATGACCTGAACCTCCCCGTCAGCCGGTACCCGGTCACCGCGAATCTGCACCTGTACCAGCCGCAGACCGTCTCTGTCACTATCACCGCGGGCGCCACGTCCGCAGTGGACTTCGCGTTGACCCCGACGCCCCGGGTCGCCCTGACCGGTACCGTCACCGACGGCTCTGGGCACGGGTGGGCGCTCTACGCGAAGGTCACGGCCTCGGACGGCATCACGACCTTCACCGCGTTCACCGACCCGGCGACCGGCCGCTACACCCTGGCCCTCCCGTACAACAGCGAATACAACCTGCATGTCGCCGCGGGTGTTTCCGGGTACGACCCGGCTGACACGCACCTCGTTGTCGGCGCCACCGATCTGTCCCATGACGTCGCGTTGACGGTCTCGTTGACCTGTGACGCGCCCGGCTACCGGGTTACCCTCACCGGTTCGACTCAGGCGTTCGACGCGACAACCGCGCCGAAGGGCTGGGCGGTCGCGAACGTCGACCATCACCTGCCCGGCTACTCCGGCACACCCGGATGGACCTTCACCAACCCCGGAGGCCGGACCAACGCGACCGGCGGCACCGGAAACTTCGCCGTCGTCGACTCCGACAATGCCGGGCAGCACAGCGTACAGGACACTTACCTGACCAGCCCGGCGTTCAACCTGACCGCGGCCACCACCCCCGCGGTGCAGTTCGCCAACGACCTGCACCCCGCGGTCAACTCCACCGCCACTGTCGAGGCCAGCCTCGACGGCGGCAGCACCTGGAGCACAGTGTGGCGCAACACCGGATTCCCCGGCGCACCCGGACCCAACACCCAGGTCGTCCCGCTTCCCCAGGCCGCGGGGAAGCCCACCGTGAAAATCCGGTTCCACTACACCGGCAACTGGTCGCAATGGTGGGCAATCGACAACGTGTTCCTCGGAAACCGCACCTGCACACGGGTTTCCGGCGGCCTGGTCGTCGGACGGGTCACCGACGTCGCCACCGGGGCCGGCATCACCGGCGCCACCGTGGCCAGCGCCGCCAACCCGGACCAACAGGCCATCACGGTGTCCACCCCCGACGACACCAGCCTCGGGGGCGGCTTCTACACGCTGTTCGCTACCGCCACCGGCGCACAGCAAATCACCGCTGCCGCGGCGAACCACAACCCGACCACCTCGTCCACCACCGTCACCGCTGACCAGACCGCGCGGCTCGACCTGTCCCTAACCCCGAACCCATAGTTCAGGCAACCGCGGAAGAGGGCCCTTCCAACGGATTGGGCCAAGCGTGGCCGTGACCGGCCGGCGGGGAAACGAGCCCCTGCCGGCCGGTCACGGCCAAATCGCCCGGGCCGTGGTAGTAGCGGAGTTCGAGGACAGATACCCCTTCCCGCCTGAGGACAACGTCGTGGAGGACACCGACAACGACGCCGCGGCCAGACTCGCGGCGATCGGAGTCGCGATCCCGGCAGACCTCATACAGCTCCACACGGGGCGCGGTCGGCTACTTCCTGGTGGCCGACGGCCATTCCGGCGGGTCGTGGGTGGTCAGGTGGCGTGGTACCGCGATGTGTGGTTAGGTCGCTAGCCGTGGCAACCAGCCAGCACCGCCGCCCCGGCAACTGGCGTTCGCGCCGGCTGCTGGTCGGCGCGCTCCTGGTCGCCGCCATGGCCGGTCTCGTGGGTACCGCCGGATGGGTCATGTTCGGCCTCGCGGA
>JBPYFB010000191.1:0-5432 GCA_051986465.1 Rugosimonospora sp. | reverse complement strand
GGCCTTCGTGTCGCCGAGGGACTGGCGGATGTCCCACAGGGCGCGGGACCAGATCTCGCCGTCGGCGTGGACCTCGCCGACGATGTCCTCCGGGTAGTGCTTGGTGCCGTCCAGGCGGCGCAGGCAGTGCGGCACCGTGCTGGTGTACGAGGTGGAGTCCCAATCGGCGACGCACGGCTCGGGCGTGGTCGTGGGTACGCCCGTGGCCCAGCTCGTCACGGCGACCGAGAGGTAGTCACCGAACGCCTCGCCGATCGCACCTGACTCCGGCCCGGTACCGAACCCGGTCACCTGGCCGTCCTGTACCGAGTGCCCGTACTCGTGCACGATCACCTCGGCGTCCTCGGCGTCGTCCACGCCGCCCTTGCCCAGGCTGATGTTGGCCTTGTCCGGCCGGAAGAAGGAGTTGTCCCCGCCGTACTGGTCGATCCGCAGCTCGATCTGGCGCTGGTTGACCGGTGGCAGGGTGGCGCCGAAGCCGAGGTGCTGGATGTAGTGCTGGGCGGTGGTGACCCAGTAGTACCCCATCACCTGCTCGAACTGGTCGACGCCGCGGTGGTACGCGGGGAACGCGCCGTCCGTCGCCGCGGCGGCCTTGCCGGTGTTGGACTTCACCCGGACGTAGGCGCCGGTGAGGCTGCCCGAGTCGTCCAGGTCGGTGAGCGTGACGCGCCTGTACGCGGGCGCGAAGGCCGGCAGGTCCGCGTCCTTGCTGTCGGTCAGGTTCTCCAGGCCCAGCTGGGTCACCGGGTTGGGGTAGAAGACGGTACCGGCGGCGGTGTGCGTGAAGGTGCCGGCACTCGCGGTCGCGTTGCCGGCGAGCGCGAGCCCCACCGCGATGGTGACGGTGGCCGGGATCGCGAGAAGGCGGCTGCGTCTGATCATGGCGACTCCATCCTGCGGACTACGGCGTTCGCCGAGCCTAGGTGTCCGGCGGACGCGCCTTCAACGCCTGATTGATGAGACAGGGGTCGGACCGAGGGTACGGTCAGGCGGGTACCCGGAGAAGGAGTCACCGATGTTCATCACCGTTGACGGCGTCGACCTGCACATCCGCGAAACCGGTACCGGCACTCCGGTGGTGCTGCTGCACGGCTGGCCGGACGATGGCGAGCTGTGGCGCCATCAGGTACCCGTCCTCGCCGCGGCCGGGTACCGCGTGATCGTGCCGGACCTGCGCGGCTTCGGTGCGTCCGGCAAGCCGACAGACGTGGATGCGTACGGGCCGTCGCACCAGATCGGCGATGTCATCGGCGTGCTCGACGCGCTGGAGGTCCCGCGGGCGCACCTGGTCGGGCACGACTGGGGCGCCGCCATCGGCTGGCTGGTGGCGAGCCTCGCCGGCGACCGCGTCGCGTCGCTGACCGCGCTGTCGGTCGGCCACCCGGCCGCGGTCCGTACCGCCGGCCGCCGGCAGTTGGAGAAGTCCTGGTACTTCCTGCTGTTCCAGTTCCGCGAGGTGGCCGAGCAGTGGCTGTCCGACAACGACTTCCAGCACCTGCGCGAATGGGCCGGACACCCCGATATCGAACCGGTGGTACGGCGGCTGTCCGACCCCGCGGCGCTGACCGCGAGCCTGGGCCCGTACCGCGCGATGCTGCCACCGGAGTCGCTGCTCTCGCCGCCACCGCAGTTGCCGCCGGTCACGGTTCCCACGATGGGGGTGTGGAGCGCCGGCGACGGTGCCCTCGTCGAGGCGGGTATGGCCAATTCGAGCCGGTACGTCACCGGTCCGTGGCGGTACGAGCGCATCGACAACGCCGGCCACTGGATACCTCTCGAGGTGCCGGACCGGCTCAACGAGCTCCTGCTCGACTTCCTACCCGTACCATCCACATGAGACACGAGTCCGCCGCCCGGCAGCGGCGGGTGTGGGACGAGGGCGCGCCGGCGGCAGCTGCCCCTTGTGCGGGCCGCCGGATTCGAGGTCGTGGAGACCGAACGGCTCAAGGCCGGCACGGTTGAGCGCATCCTCGCCCACAAACCAGTGGTCGGTATGAGTACGCACCGTGACGATCCGACCGGGCAGTAACACCGGACGGGCTGGCGACGCCACTTCTACTGAAACACCCACCTATAGTCCGGACCGCCCCCCCTGGTCCGGGTCACCTATAGCGGGCGCAACGCCGGCCACTCACCCCCCCCACCCCGGCCGGCGTTGCGCCCATGACCACGCTCCGTCAACCGCCCCGGACAGCATCGCGCCCGCCCCAGCAGGGGACGGGCGCGGACGCGTGTATTGAGGGTTTCGTCAGGCGGTCGGCGGGGCGACGTAGGTGACGGGCTTGCCGCAGTAGCTGGGCGGGAGGGTGACGATCGGGCTGCGGCAGACCTGGACCACCACGCGGTCGATGCTGCTTGCCTTCGAGTTGACGCCAAGGTTGAAGGAGAAGGTGACGGTGGCGTTGTTGGCGGAGCGGCTCTGCTGGTCGACAACGACGTCGCCGGCGTACGCGGTGAAGGTTGCGGTGCTGTTGAAGCCGTCGTCGCGGCAGGCCAAGCCGGATTCGACGGGCAGCGGCCGGTCGCTGACCTGGCCCTTGACGCCAACACCCGGGAACGGCAGGGGTGAGACGACGCCGTTCTGCCAGGTGAGCGTGCCGCTGGTTGAGCCGTAGCGGCAGGAGTCGCCGGAGTCGGCGGCGAATGGCTGGGAGATGGTGGCGGCGTGCGCAATGCTGGGTACGGCGAGCATTGCCACCGTGGCGGCAAGGGGGACCAGCAGGCGGGTGGGGCGCATCGCGTGCTCCCTTTCTGGGGACG
Source organism: Rugosimonospora sp. (assembly GCA_051986465.1). Taxonomy (GTDB): domain Bacteria; phylum Actinomycetota; class Actinomycetes; order Mycobacteriales; family Micromonosporaceae; genus DATEJJ01. Next base: position 2,669 of record JBPYFB010000191.1, on the reverse strand, counting down.
GATCGGGTTGCCCGCTAAGGCGGGTAGACATCGAGTATCACCTACATTTGAGTAAGTCAATGGCATGCGTGACGCCTCCGCGGCCCGTACGCCGATCGGCGTACGCGGCCGTACCGGGTCGCGCTTGCCGTCGTAGCCGGTCACCCCCACGCGGTCACTATCATCGCGACATGAGACGCCGAACGGTGCCGTTCCGCCTGCCTGTCCTGGCGCAGGACGTCCTGTTCGGCGTCGCCGTCGCCGTGATGCAGGTCCAGGGCACCCTCGCGAAGCCCGCGGATGTGGGTGCGCGACCGCCGCGACCGCTGAGCGACTTCGGGCACCTGGGGTACCTTCTGCTGATCCTGGCCGGCCTGGCGCTGGTGGTACGCCGCCGCTGGCCGGTACCGGTGTTCGCCACGGCCGCCGTCGCCAGCGTGCTGTACTACGCGGTCGGCTTCTCCGACGGGCCCGGCTGGATCGGGCTGTTCGTCGCCCTGTACACGTTGACCGCGTACGGCGACGGGCGCCGGACGCTCGCGATCGCCGGCGTGGGTATCGCCGCGATGGCCGCCGGCTGGCTGATCGCCTCGGCCGGCATCCAGCCGAGGGCCGCCATCGGATGGGTCTTCTTCCGGATCGCGGCGTCGGTGATGGCCGCCGCGCTCGGTGAGTCGGTCCGGTCGCGGCGAGCCGTGGCGGCCGAGGCGCTGGAGCGCGCCCGGCAGGCGGAACGCACGCGCGAGGAGGTGGCGCGTTCCCGGGTCGATGCCGAGCGCCTGCGGATCGCGCGCGAGGTCCACGATACGGTCGCGCACGCCATCGCCATCATCAACGTGCAGGCCGGTGTCACCGCGTACCTGCTCGACAAGCGGCCGGAACGGGCGCGCGACGCGCTGGTGACCATCGAGCAGACCAGCGCCCAGGCGCTGCACGAGATGCGGACGGTACTCGGCGTGCTTCGCGATTCCCGCGACGGGTGTGCGCCGCATCCCGGACTGGGACAGGTCAACGAACTCGCGACGATGGCGCGCGAGGCCGGGCTCGACGTCAAACTCGAAGTGACACCGTCCACAGTGGCCTTACCGAGCGCGGTGGACCACACCGCATACCGGATCCTGCAGGAGTCGATTACCAACGTGATCCGCCACGCCGGCCCGACCCGGGTGACCGTCGCGCTCGACTACGGAGCCGACGCCCTGGACCTGCGGGTCACCGACGAGGGCGGCGGCCCGCAGGCAGCCGGTACCGTCGACGGCAGCGGCGCCGAGCCGGGCCGGGGGATCGTGGGAATGCGCGAGCGCTGCGGGCTTCTGGGCGGAGAGTTGACCGCCGGGCCCCGGCCCTGCGGCGGGTTCGAAGTCCGGGCCCGGCTGCCGCTGGCGCCGGCCGGAACGGTACCGCAGTGAACACAGTTGCTTCGCCTATCCGGGTGCTGCTCGCGGACGATCAGGTCCTGGTGCGATCCGGGTTCAAGGCGCTGCTCGACGCCGAAGACGACATCACCGTGGTGGGGGAGGCGGCCAACGGGGCCGAGGCGGTGGCGCGGGCCCGGGCCAACCGGCCGCACGTCGTACTCATGGACATCCGCATGCCGGAGCTGGACGGCATCGGCGCGACCAGGGAGATCGCCAAGACGCGCGGCCTGGAACAGGTACGGGTGTTGATTCTGACCACATACGACACCGACGCGTACGTCTTCGAAGCGCTGCAGGCCGGCGCGAGCGGCTTCCTGCTCAAGGACGCCGGGCCGGCCGAGCTGTTGCATGCCATCCGGGTGGTGGCCGCCGGCGATGCGTTGCTCGCGCCAAGCATCACCCGGCGCCTCATCGCGCAGTTCACCGCGGAACGCGTCGCCGCCCGGGTCGCGCAGAACGAGCTGGCGGTGCTGACCCATCGCGAGCGTGAGGTACTGGCGCTTGTGGGACAGGGTTTGAGCAACGACGAGATCGGCGCCGAACTGTTTCTCAGCCCGGCTACCGCGCGCACCCATGTCAGCCACGCCATGACGAAGCTGGGCGCGCGCGACCGCGCGCAGCTCGTCGTCATCGCCTACCAGACCGGGTTGGTGCACCGCCGGTCCTGACCGGGCGGGATCGGACGGCCTCAGGGCGGCGGGCCGTCGGGCGGTACGCCTGGTGGAACCGGCAGGCGGGGGTGGCGCGACACCTCGACGAGGTTGGTGAGCGCGACGCCCGACAACGCCGCCGCGGTTATCGCCGATACGCCTATCGGTGGCAGGTACGTGGCGACCGGGATGGCGGCGGCGAGCAGGATCACCCCGACCGAGCGGGTCCGGGACACCCGACTGAACGTGGCGTAGTCGAGCGTGGCCCGGCCGACGAGGAACAGCGCGGCACCGCCGACGGTAGCCAGGATGGTGGCCATGCCGGTGTGTCCCAGCGGCTGCGCGATGACTTTCTTGTCGCCGACGGCGCTGAGGATGATGCCGGCGGCCATCGCCAGGTGTGCGTAACAGGCGAGTTCGCCGACGTATCCGGGTGCCTGCGTCACCGCGATCGCCTCGGGCAACAGCAATCCCGCGCGGAAGAGGTAGATCCGAGCCAGCAGCACCGTGATTGTGAAGGCGACAATGAGCGCGATCGTATGGTCGATCTGGAAGGCGTACGGGGTGAACTCGATGCCGGAGATCAGGATCGTCTCGCCGAACGCGATGATGAGCACCTGCC
>JBPYFB010000190.1:0-8778 GCA_051986465.1 Rugosimonospora sp. | reverse complement strand
CCGTGTCGATAGTCGATATTTTTCGATCCCGGCGGGTGAGTGATCTCCATCGATTGACACTTATCTGCCCTGCGGGCACGATGGACGACACATGACGGGTTGGCTGGGCACGTCAACAGCCAACGATCAGGGTCAGTCTCATGACGCAGATCTGCGGTACCGGCCACCCGGCAACACCCCGAGTGGTACGACGCCTGCCGCCGGTGGCCCTGTCCGGCCACCGATGACTCGACGGCTCGCCACACCACTCTGCCCGTCCACAAAGGAGGAAGCACGCATGAACGAAGCCCCGCAGCACTCATACCGCCGTAGACGCCGCGCCAGGCTGCTCATCGGCGGGGTCTGCAGTGTGGTCCTGGCCGCGGTCGTGGCGGCACTCACGACCCCCGCGCACGCCGCGACGCAGATCTGCTCCAGCCAGACCGGCAACAACGGCGGCATGTACTACCAGATGTGGACCGCCGGCCAAGGGTCGGCATGTATCACGCTGAACTCGAGCAACAGCTACTCCACGTCGTGGAGCGGCATCGGGGACTTTGTTGCCGGCGTGGGCTGGAACCCTGGCAGTACCCAGTCGGTGACCTACAACGGGAGCCTCAACGCCAATGGCGGCACCAACCTGGTATCGCTGTACGGCTGGTCGACCAACCCGCTGGTCGAGTACTACGTCATCGAAAACTACGTCGGCTCACCCAACTACGCGGGTACCAACATGGGCACGATGACCAGCGACGGCGGCACGTACACGATCATCAAGCACCAGCAGGTCAACCAGCCCTCGATCCAGGGCACCACGACCTTCTGGCAGTATCTGGCGATCCGGACCTCGCCGCGATCCAGCGGGACGATCACCTTCGCCAACTTCGTCAACGCCTGGGCGAGCAAGGGCATGAACCTCGGCTCGATGAACTACCAGATCATGGCGACCGAGGCCTGGGGCGGCGGTAGCGGCAACTCCAACATCACGGTGAACCATGGCGGTAGCACCGGCGGCGGTGGCCCGTCGACCGGCCCCTCCACGGGAGGCGGTGGCGGCACGGGTGGTGGCTGCACCGCGTCGCTGTCGGCCGGCGCGAAGGGGAGCAACTGGTACAACCTCAATGTCTCGGTTTCTGGCTCCAGCAACTGGACCGTGACGGTCAACATGGTGGCGCCCGCGGTGGTCTACTCCACCTGGAACACGAGCGCGAGCTGGCCGAGCCAGTACGTGATGGTCGCTAAACCCAACGGCAGCGGCAACAACTGGGGCTTCACGGTCTCACCCAACGGCCAGTGGACATGGCCATCGGTGTCATGTAGTTCGAGTTAACGCTGAAGTCATGGCGGCGCGGCGGTCACCGACCGCCGCGCCGTTCATTTTCGGACGCGTTGTCAGGAGAGGCCTGCTGTCACGCGAGCGTGGCCCGTTCTCCGGCGGCGAGGGCGAGACGGCGGGTGTGCCGGTTCCCCTGCCGGTCGCGCCAGCGGGCCTCGACGGTGGTGTCCACAGTGGACATCAGTGTCGCCGCCACCACCGCCCCGTCTGCCCAGGTGAGTTCCTCCACGGTGACCCCGCCTCGGGCCCGCAGGCCGGCCACTGAGCCGGCGGCCCACGCGGTGGGCAGAGCGGGCAGCAGCTCGATGACGGGGGTGGTGTCATGCACGAGATGGCTCTGCACAAGTAGTTCCGCGATCGCCGCGGTGACGCCGAAGTTCCCATCGATCTGAAAGGGCGGATGTGCGCACAGCAGCGAGGTGTATACGCCGCCCTGCTGCCCGGCTGCGGCCGGGGTAAGGTACGCGCCGAGCAGCCGGTGCGCGGCGTCGCCCTTACCCAGCCGGGCCCACAGGCCGATTTTCCAGGCGATGGACCATCCGGTACCGGCGTCCCCGCGCTCCACAAGCGACTTGCGTGCCGCCTCGCGCAGCCGGGGGTCGCGGGCGATGGTCTGTCCCGGGTACAGGCCGACCAGGTGGGACAGGTGCCGGTGGTGCGGCTCGACCTCCGGGTACTCGGCCGACCACTCCAGGATCTGTCCGCGCGAGCCGACCCGCAGCGGTGCCAGGCGGGCCAGTGCGGCGCGTACCTCGCCGAGGCTTTCCACCGCGACTTCGTCGACGGGCAATCCGGCGGTGGAAAGCGCCGCCTGTGCCTCCAGGACGAACTCGTACAGCTCGCGAGCCAGAGTCAGGTCCATCGCCGTACCCGCGTCGACGCTGGCCGGGCCGTCGCCGGTGCCGAATTCGTTCTCCGGGCTGGTCGACGGCGAAGTCACCAGAAATCCGTCCGGGGCCTCGACGAGCAGGTCCAGCACGAAGCGCGCCGCGTCCAGGGCGACCGGCAGCGCCACTCCAGACAGGAAGGCCAGATCCCGGTCGAAGCGCCAGTGCTCGGCCAGATGCAGCGACAGCCACGCTCCGGCCAACGGCCACTGCGCCCACTTCGGGTCGCCGTACCCCTTGCCTACGGGTACTGCGATGCGCCACAGGTCGGTGTTGTGGTGGCAGGTCCAGCCGCGCGCCCGGTAGATGGCGCGCGCCGTGGCCCGGCCGGCCACCGCGAGGTCGGCGACCATGCGCAGCAGCGGCTGGTGGCACTCGGCCAACGCTGTGGTCTCCGCGGGCCAGTAGTTCATCTGGGTGTTGATGTTCACCGTGTACTGGCAGTTCCACGGCGGCGCCACCTGGTCGTTCCAGATACCTTGCAGGTTGGCTGTCTGGCTGCCCGGACGCGAGGCGGCCGCGAGCAGGTACCGGCCGTACGCGAAGGCCAGCACGCACAACTGCTCGTCGGATTCGCCTTCGGCACGGCGAGCCAGGCGGGCGTCCGTAGGCAGCTCCGGCGCGGGCGCGTCGAGGACCAGGCGTACCCGGTCCATCAGTGCCCGGTGCTCGGCCACGTGCGCCGCGCGCAGCGCCGCCCACCCGGCCGCGTCGGCCACCCGTACCTCTTCGGCGCAGCGGGCGAGGCACTCCTCGGCGTCGCGGCTGGGCGGGGTGCGCCAGTCCGTGAAGCCGGTACGGATGGCGACGAACACGGTCACCGCGGCGGCTCCGCGTACCGCGAGAACCGGCCCGCCGGCCCGCTCCTGTACCCGTACCGTGGCGCGGTCGCCCTCGTCCACAATGGCCGTACACAAGGCGGCGGCGCGCATCGCGGAGCTCTCCGCGCCGGTGAGTACCACGCCGTCGGTACGCGGCCACGGCACCACATGGCGTGGCGCGATCAGCAGTAGCGCCAGCCCCTCCTGCCCGTACCCCCGGATCGCCGCCCGGGGCTGCGGCGTGGCCCATCGCAGGTCCAGCCGCAGACCGTCAGGATCCACAGTGGACAGACGTACCACCACCACCTGGTACTCGACGCTCGCGAAGACCTCCTGCCGAAGCGCGCCCCGCTCCACCACCGTGACACCGTCGCGCAGGTCCAGCCAGCGCCGGTAATGCGCGCCAGTGGAGTCCTCCCGATCCAGGTGGCTGATAAGCAGGTCGCCGACCGGCTGGTACGCCTCCGCGTCGGCACCCTGCGTGGCCCGTAGCAGCGATCCCGCCGCCACCGACTGTCCCGCCCGGACCAGGTCGCGTACCTCATCGAGCAGGCCGGGCGGCACGTCGGGTGGTGCCGTCTGACCCGGGCCTGACCAGAAGGAGTCCTCGTTGAGGCTGATCCGCTCGTCCGGAAACCCGCCACGCACCATGGCTCCCAGCCGGCCGTTGCCCACCGGCAGCGCCTCGTGCCAGCCTTCGGCCGCGGCCGGGTAGCTCAGCTCCGCGCGAGGCACACCCAGCGTCGCCATCTCCGCTCCCGTCCGTTGCGACCGCCCGGGACGGCGGCGAACACCGATCATGCCAGGCCACTCGTAGAAACATCCACGCCACTTGATTGACACTTCCGGGTCCCGCGGGCAGACTATCTGCACTCGTTCCATGCAGGCGAAGTGTCGACACCGCCGATCGGCCAACGGCGATGTGGACCGGCGACCTGCTCTGTACCTGCCCATACGTGGGGAGGCTTTGTCACCTGCTCGCCGCGGTGTTCGCCGCGGCCAAGAATGTTAGCGCTAACATCGTTGGTGGGTACTTCACCGTGACACCACCGCGGTCGCCCCGACCGCCGTAGCCAACGACTACCATATGGAGGGCCGTTGAAACGCGTCCTGACCGCTGCGACCATCTTCGCCACGGCCGCGATCCTCGTCGCTGGCTGTGGGGGATCAGGCAAGCCCAGCTCATCAGACTTGAAGACCTTCGATTTCTGGTCGTTCACCAATATCAACCAGAAGGCCGACGTTGACGTCTACACCAAGGCGCACCCGGATGTGCACATCAAGCTCACCGAGGTGGGCAGCACGACCGAGACCGCGCAGGCACTGACCACCGCGCTGGCCGGTGGCAAGGTGCCCGACCTGGTGCTGATCCAGGCTGACGATCTGCCGAAGTTCATGCTTTCTCCGGATAACTTCGTGGACCTGACCACGCTGGGCGCGGGCAGCATCAAGGGCAACTACCTGCCCTGGGTGATGTCGCAGTCGACGACCAGCGATGGCAAGATCATCGGCGTGCCGACGGACGTCGGAGGCTTGGCGGTCGCGTACCGTACCGACCTGTTCAAGGCTGCCGGTCTGCCCACGGACCGGGATGAGGTGTCCAAGCTGTGGCCGACGTGGGATGACTTCATCAATGTCGGCAAGAGGTACGTCCAGGCGACCGGCAAGAAGTTCATCGACAACACGCCGACGAGCGTCTTCTTCCAGGCGGCCAACCAGGGCAGCGAGCGTTACTACACCCCCGACCACAAGTTGGACTACGAAAACGCACAGGTCAAGGCGGCGTTCGACACGACGCTGAAGGCGTTCGAGGCGGGCATCTCCGCCAAGCAGGGTTCGTTCTCACCCGGTTGGCAAGCGGGCATGAGCAAGGGTGACTTCGCGGTTGTGTGCTCGCCGTCCTGGATGCTCAGCCAGATGAAGACGAACGCCCCCGGCACCGCCGGCAAGTGGGACATCGCCACCATCCCCGGTGGCGCGGGAAACTGGGGCGGCAGCTTCCTGGCCATCCCCAAGCGCGCCAAGCACGCGAAGGCGGCGTGGAACTACATCTCTGAGATGCAGTCGCCGCATGGTCAGTTGGTGCACTTCCTGTCGCAGGGGTCGTTGCCGACGACGCCGTCGGTCTACACGGACCCGCAGTTGGTCGGAAAGACCGACCCGTTCTTCAACAACGCACCGGTCGGCAAGATCTACACGCAGTCGGTGGTGGGGCTCAAGCCGTTCTACTTCGGTCCGGAGGACGGCACGGTGGGCACCGAACTGCTCAACACCCTTACCAGTGTCGAGCAGGGCAAGGTCAACCCGGCCGACGCGTGGACCAAGGCGTTGGCCAACGTGAAGAACGCCCTCAAGGGCTGAACGGACGACTGACGTGCGGCGGCGGGCGCGGGCCTGGCCGCCGCACGTTGGGAAGGTGACCCTGTGACCACCATGCTCAGCCCGGCGGCGTCCGCGCAGACCGCCGCCGGGCCCACCCGGTATCGCCGTGTGCAGCAGGGCGTACGGGAGCGGTTGGCGCCCTATGCGTACGTGGCGCCGTTCTTCCTGATCTTCTTGATCTTCGGCCTGTTCCCGCTGCTGTTCACGTTCTACGTCGCCCTGTTCGACTGGAATCCCATCGGCGAGCACACGTACGTGGGGCTGGCCAACTTCTCCCACCTGCTGCACGACACGCTGTTCTGGGGCGCGGTGCGCAACACGTTCAGCATCTGGGTGATGTCGACGGTTCCGCAGTTGCTGCTCGCGCTCGGCACGGCGCACCTGCTCAACCACGCGCGGCTGCGGGCGGCCACGTTGTTCCGGATGTCGGTGCTCGTTCCCTACATCACCTCCGTGGCGGCGACCACCATCGTCTTCGCGCAGCTCTTCGACCGCGACTACGGCATGCTCAACTGGTTCCTCCAGCTGCTGGGTTTCCACCACGTCGAGTTCACGGCGTCCCTGTGGGGGAGCCAGATCGAGATCGCCGTGATGGTCGCCTGGCGCTGGACCGGATTCAACACCCTGCTGTATCTCGCCACCCTCCAGTCGGTTCCCCGCGAGCTGTTCGAGGCCGCCGCCGTCGACGGGGCGAACGGCTGGAAACAGTTCCGCCACGTCACCATCCCCGCCCTGCGGCCGATCATCGCATTCACCGTCGTCACGTCGACGATCGGCGGGTTGCAGATCTTCACCGAGCCGTTGCTGGTCAATCCGGTGGGCGGGCTGACCTGCGGCGCGGCACGCCAGTGCCAGACTCTCACCCTCTTCCTCTACGAGCAGGCCTTCGGCCGGTTCCACTTCGGCTACGGCGCGGCCATCGGCGTCGCGCTCTTCGTCATGGTCGTGATCGTCTCAGCGATCAATTACCTGCTGGTCACCCGCATCCGCTCGGAGCGTCCATGAAGCCCGCGTCCTCGACCACAGCCACATCCGCTCGCCGCCGCCGGCGCAGCGTCAACCGGGTCCCGTTCGTGGTGTACGCGTTCCTCGTCGTCATGGTGCTGGTCAGCGTGTTTCCGCTGTACTGGATGTTCGTGGTGGCCACGACGGACTCGGCCACCGCGACCCGGCTTCCGCCGCACGTCCTGCCCGGCGGCAACTTCCTGCACCTGGCCCATCTGGTCTTCACCATCGTGCCGTTCGTGCGGGCCCTGCTCAACAGCCTCATCGTCGCCACCACGATCGGTGTGGGCCAGGCAGTGCTGTGCGCGCTGGCCGGTTTCGCCTTCGCCAAGTTGTCCTTCCGCGGCCGCAACACGCTGTTCCTCATCGTCGTGCTGACCATGACGGTACCGGCCCAGCTGTACATCATCCCGCAGTACATGATCATATCGAAGCTCAACTGGGTGGACAACCTGCAGGGGGTGATCGTTCCCGGGCTGGTCAGCGCGTTCGGCATCTTCTGGATGCGCCAGCACATCGGCACCAGCATCGACGACGAGCTGATGCACGCCGCGCGCGTGGACGGCGCCACGACGTGGCAGATCTTCTGGCGCATCGCCTTCCCGCTGGTACGCCCCGCGGCATTCGTGCTAGGGCTGTTCACATTCGTCTACGCCTGGAACGACTTCCTGTGGCCGTTCATCGTGTTGAAGTCGCCGGAGAACTACACCGTCCAGATCGCCATCAAGGCGCTGCAGCAAAACCGAGACATCGACCTGGGCCTTGCCATGTCCGGCTCGTTCCTGGCCACCATTCCGCTGCTGGTGTTGTTCGTCTTCGTCGGGCGCCGTCTGGTGCAGGGAATCATGGAAGGCGCGTTCAAGGGGTGAGGTCCCGCCCGACAAGGAGGCTATTTTGCGAGACCATGACCGATCCCGACCGAGCTCGTCCGCCGATGGGCCGCAGGGCTCAGGAGGGTCTGACGGGAGCGCTCACCTGAAGCGTCGAGCCCTGCTTGGGACCGGGGCGCTCGCGCTCGCCGGGTTGTCGGTGGGCGTGTCCGCGCCGGCGTTCGCGGCGTCGACGACTTCGGGGCAGTCGGGTGGCGAAGGCCCGTTCGGGCCGGTCGTCGTGGCGGACCCCGGCTATGGGGCCTCGTACGCACGCGCCGTGCGGCTCGGGGGATCAAGTTCTTTGCTGGCGACCTTCCAGCAGTTCGGGGCGGCGGGATTCCAGATCTTCCGCAGCGACGACGACGGTCACACGTGGTACCGGCACAGCACCGTGCCGGGCGCGGATGGGGCCGCGGGGTGGTGGCTGCAGCCGCACCTGTACGAGCTGCCGCGTGCCTTTGCCGGCCTTCCGAAGGGCGCGGTGTTGTGTGCCGGCAACTCGCTGGGCAACTTCTCGAGCACGAAGATCGAGCTGTACGCGAGCGTCGATGGCGGCGTCACGTGGGAGTTCCTCAGCACGGTTGCCGAGGGCGGCCCGCCGATACCGGAGAACGGCAACACGCCGGTGTGGGAGCCATTCCTGCTGCTGCACGAGGACCGGCTCGTCTGTTACTACTCCGACCAGCGGGACCCGAAGTGGGGGCAGAAGCTGGCGCACCAGACAAGCAGGGACCTGCGCACCTGGGGACCGGTGGTCGACGACGCCGTGGGTACGGACTACAGCCAACGCCCTGGTATGACCACCGTCGCGCAGATACACCACAGCTTGTGGATTATGACCCATGAGGCCGGCGGCAACAGCGGCGACAACTTCTACGCAGTCCACTACAAGCTGGCGAAGGATCCGGAGTCCTTCGGGCCGGCTCCTGACATCGTTCTTCGCGACCAGGACGGCTACATTCCTTCGGCCGCCCCGGTCGTGTCGTGGTCGGACTCGGGCGACCCGATGGGGACGATCGTGGTCACCGCGAACAGCGACCAGGACCTGTTCATCAACCGGGACCTCGGTGACCCGGACAAGTGGATCCGGGTGTCCTGCGCGATCCCGGGCGGCTACAGCCGATTCATCATGCCGGCGCCGAGCACGGGATCGTGGCGGCAGCCCGGTCTGATGTTCGTTGTGACTGGTCCGTACTACGCCGAAAACGGTCCCATCCAGGCCGGCGTGGTGCGACTGCCCTGACAACTGCGGCGCCGAAGCCGCTACCGGATGCTCGCGGCCGCGCCCAAGTCCCGCGTCGTATGGGCGCGGATGCCCGGATCCGGTGCGTCGGCGAACCGCGCGACCACGGCGCGGACGTGTTCCTGAGCTGGCTTGGCGAGGCCGTCGTAGACCGCGACGAACAGTTCCCGAGCGCGGGCCCGGGGCCAACCGGCGGGCATCAGAGCGAGGGGGAGTTGCGGGTCGAGGAAGGGAAAGCGCCGGTACGTGTCCA
>JBPYFB010000189.1:0-4994 GCA_051986465.1 Rugosimonospora sp. | reverse complement strand
GACCCGTTCGACCGCACCACCTCGCAGACCGCCAAGGGAAAGACGACCACCTTCGACTACCTGGCACTGTCCCAGGCGCTCGTCACCGAGCAGGTGGACGGCAAGACCACCAAGACGTACACGTACTCGCCGTGGGGTGAGCGGCTGTCCCAGGTGGTACACAAGGACGACGGCTCCGAGGACCCGACGTACTACTCGTACAACGCACACTCCGATGTGGACGCGGTCACCGACTCCAACGGCGATACGAAGTCGACGTACGGCTACACGGCTTATGGCGCCTCGGACGACTCGCAGAACTCCGGTATCGACAAGCCGGACGCGAACGACCCGACGAAGGAGCCGTACAACGCGTACCGGTTCAACGCGGATCGGTGGGACTCCTCCAGTGGCACGTACGACACCGGGTTCCGCACCTACGACCCGGGCCTGAACCGCTTCCTGACCCGGGACAGCTACAACGGCGCCCTCTCGGACCTGGCGCTGACGGCAGATCCGTTCACCGGCAACCGGTACGCGTTCGCCGGCGGTAACCCGTTCAGCAACATTGAGATTGACGGGCATGGCTGGCTGTCGGCACTGGGCCATGCCGCGCTGGACGCGGCCGGGATGATTCCGGTCGTCGGTGCGGTGGCGGATGTGGCCAACGGTGTCTGGTACGCCGCCGAGGGCGACTACCTCGACGCGGGGCTGTCCTTCGCCGGGGCCATCCCGGTTATCGGGGACGCGGCGATCAGTGCCCGGTACGCGATCAAGGGCGCCAAGTACACGATCGAGGGCGTCGAGGCCGCCAAGGACGTCATCCACGCCGGCGAGGCGGCGAACACACTCGTCAAGGACGCCAAGAACGCCGACCACCTGGTCCAGGACGCGAAGGCGGCGGACAGGGCTCAGCAGGAGGCGGCCGCGGCACGCAAGGCGCAACAGGACGCCGCGCGGGCCAGGGCTGAGGCGGCTCAGGCCAGAGCCGAGGCGGCTCAGGCCAAGGCAGAGGCTCAGGCCGAGGCCACCGCGGAGAAGCAGGCGGAGAAGAATGTCGTCTACCGGAACCTGCGGCCCGATGAGGACCCGGCCCTGGGCTTGACCGCCAAGAACCCCAGCGCGAAGTACACGCCGGCCGGCCATGTCGCCAACGGCAGCCGCCCGGGCTGGGCTTCCCAGTTCATCTCCACCACGAGGAGCCTGGACGTCGCGATGAAGTGGACCTCCGGCCGCACGGTGGCGATCGATCTGACCAAGTTCGGTGGTAAGGTCACCGATCTAAGCACGGCGGCGGGTCGGCGGGCAGCCGGTGTGACCGGGGTGACCGCCAGCCGCTTCGCAAACGCCTCGCAGGAAGTACTTCTGGAGGGGCACGTTCCGCCGGAAGCCATTTCCTGGGTACTCGGAGGTCCGTAGCACATGTCGAGCGAGGTTGAGGAGCTGGTGTCGGCCTGGGTGGCCTTCAGCGTCCCGCTACGGATGAAGGACGGCTTCGACGAGTCCTCATTCGCGGGCCTGACATCAGCCCTCACCCATTGCGCCGAGGCGTGGCGGGGATCGGATGCGATTCCCCGCCTCGCCGCCAATGTACTGGTCGACATCGCGCCGGTGATGGAGGCGCTTGCCACCTCATATGAGGAAACGATGGCGGCGCGCATCCGGGATGCCGGGTTCCGGCTGCAGGAGTTGGTCGCGGACTGCGTAGCGGTCGACGATCCCGAGCTGGAGGGGTAGGAGTTGGCGCGACAACTACGATGTACGCCGTGCTCGTCGTTCACGCCACCCGTCTCGGCGGTCCCGAAGTCCTGACCCCGGCCGAGGTGCCCGATCCCGTACCTGGCCCCGATGAGGTTCTCGTGGAGGTCGAAGCAGCGGGTATCAACTTCGCGGACATCAAGCGGATCGAGGGGGCGTATCTGCCTCCACCATTGCCATTCATACCCGGCTCTGAGGTGGTGGGCCGGACCGGCGACGGCCGCCGAGTCATGGCGCTCGTCCAGAACGGATACGCGACCAAGGTAGTCGCGAGAGCCCCGCTGGAGATCCCTGAGGGGTTGGCTGCCGGGCAGGCATTGGCCGTGCTGGTGCAGGGCCTGACCGCATGGCATCTACTGCGTAGCGCCGCCCGGCTAGTGCCGGGAGAGACTGTTGTCGTCAACTCGGCCGCAGGCGGTGTCGGCCACCTGGCAATTCAACTTGCCCGGGAGTTCGGGGCAGGTCGCGTGATCGGTACCGCCTCGACTGAGGACAAGCGAGAGTTGGTCGAACGGCTCGGGGCTGATGCCGCGGTGGACGGGAAACCCGAGGGGTACGCTGAGCGCTTGATCGAGGCGAACGGTGGATCCCAGGTCGATGTCGTACTGGACGCGGTCGGTGGTCGGGTATTCGATGCGGCCCTGTACGCGCTAGCCCCCTTCGGGCGCCTCATCACATACGGCACCGCCGGTACGCAGCCCCCGTCACCCGTCGATCCAGACTTGCTCAGTGAGCGCAACATCTCAGTCGGCGGCTACTGGCTGGGCGGCAGCCGTCACCTACCGGGCACCATGGAGCCACTGGATGAGCTGCTTCGGCTGACCGCCTCCGGCAGGCTCCAGCCGTTCGTCGGAGGGAGTTACCGACTCGCGGACGCGGCTCAGGCCCTGACCGACATGGCGGCTCGACGCAGCACCGGAAAACTTGTCCTGCGACCGTAGGATTCGGTCCACGACGGCCGGGCGGGTCAGCAGCGTAGGCCGGGCCGGGTCAGGGGAGCAGGCCGGCGCGGGTCGCCACCTCCAGGGCCTGCTTGCGGTTGCGCACGCCGAGCTTGTCGTAGAGCCGGGCCACGTACGTCTTGATGGTCGATTCGCTGACGAGCAGCGCCTGCGCGATGGCGGACAGGCTGGACCCGTCCCGCAGGCGCGCCAGCACCTCGCCTTCGCGCGGGCTGAGCAGTTGCTGCCCGGTTGACCGCCGGTGCAGCGCCCGGGCCAGGTTCGGCGCGGTGAACGAGCTGGGCGACGCCGCGGCGTGGCGCAGGGTGGCCAGCAGCAGCTCGACGGGGCTGCTCGCGGGCAGGTACGCGGAGATGCCGGCCGCAAGCGCCTGCAGCAACCACTCGTCGTCGTCCGGGGCGAGCAGCACCACGCCGCGCCCGGGCCGCGCCTGGCGCAGTTCGGCGGCGAGCGCCAGCGGTTCCTCGCCGGGCAGGTGCGCCTCGACGAGGACCACGTCGGCCTCGCGCCGCGCGCACAGGTCGCGTGCCTGGGCGGCGGAGCTCGCCGAGCCGACCAGCGCCAGGTCGGGCACGGCGGCGAGGGACGCGGACACCCCGAGGTGTACGAGGGTCGCGCCGCTGATCACGATGAGTCGCACCTTCGTCACATCATGACAAGGCGTGCCCACCGCGCCTCGCGTTACACCCCTACCACGGTGTGCCGCCGGCGAAATCCGCCGACAGCGTCGCGTTCACCGACGAGATGACGCCGGTATCGGTGATGATGAGGCCGAGCTCGCGGTTGGACGTCAGCGAGGTGCTGGAGAAGTTCTGCGAGCCGAGGAAGATCTTCGCGGTACCGGTGCCGTAGTCGGCCACGATCGCCTTGGCGTGGATGTACAGGGCGTCGCTGGAGCCGTACGTGACGACCTGCCCGCCGGCCCGCTTGACCGCGTTGTAGTTGCTTGTGTAGGAGGAGCTGTACTCGGCGACGACGCGGACCCGTACGCCCCGGTTCGCCGCACTGACGAGCGCGTTGACGATCGGCGTGGAGCCGAGCTCCAGCGCGTACAGGGTCAGTGCGGTGGTGGCGCCGTTGATGAGGCTCAGCAGGCGGCTCTGCGCGTCGGTCGGGCTCCAGAGCTGCGCGGTGTGCCCGCTGCCCGGCTGGGTCAGCAGCGTGTACGGTCCGGCGGCGGCGGCCGGCCCGGCGGTCGCGAGCGTGCCGGTGACCGTGGCGAGCAGGGTGGCGAGCAGGGCGGCGAGGCTGCCGCACAGAAGGCGGCGTAGAGAGGTCTGTCGCATGTGGACTACGAGAACCGACGACGCTTCCGGTGGTGCGTCCGCGCCGTGAACGCCGCGCTAACGATCCACACTATTCGATGTACTTGTTACACCAGCGCGGCGGCGCCCACGAACTCCAGCAGCGCGCGGTTGACCTCGTCCGCGTGTGTCCACATGCAACCGTGCGGTGCGCCCTCGATCTGGATGTACCGGCTGTTCGGCACGAACGTGTGGGTCAGCTCCCCGGTCGCCTCCACCGGCAGGATCCGGTCCGCGGTGCCGTGGATGACCAGCGTCGGTACGTCGATGCGGCGCAGGTCGGTACGGAAGTCGGTACGCCAGGCCTGCGGGCAGGCCCAGGTGGCGATCGGGGACGCGGCGGCGGCCACGTTCCAGCTGTCCCGCAGTACCTCCGCGCTCACCCGCCGGTCGAGCAGCAGGTCCGCGTTGTACAGGTCGTTGATGAATCCGGTGAGGAACGCGAGGCGGTCCTTGGCGATCGCGTGCTGTATGCCGTCGAACGTGCTCTGCTGCAGCCCGTTCGGCGTCTGCGGGGACTTGAGCAGGAACGGCGTTATGGCGGAGAGGAGGACGACGGCGCGTACCCGGTGCGAGCCGTACGTCGCGGTGTAGCGGGCCACCTCGCCGCCGCCCATGGAGAAGCCGGCGAGTACCGCGTCGCGCAGGTCCAGCCGGGTCATCAGCTTGTGCAGGTCCTGGGCGAGGGTGTCGTAGTCGTACCCGATCGTCGGCTGGCTGGACCCGCCGAAGCCGCGCCGGTCGTACGTGATGACGCGGAAGCCGGCGCGCAGCAGCGGCGGGATCTGCCTCTCCCAGGACCTGCTGCTGAGCGGGTAGCCGTGGACGAGCACGATCGGCTGGCCCGAGCCGATGTCCTCGTAGTGGATGTCGATGGCTGACGTGTTCTCGACGCCGACGTTGATGAACGGCATGACGCTCCTCTCGGCTGCTTCACCAGTGCACCCGACTTCCCGGCACATCCGACGATACCCGCATTCCGGACAGGTAC
>JBPYFB010000188.1:0-7201 GCA_051986465.1 Rugosimonospora sp. | reverse complement strand
GTCGGGTTGTTCTGGAGTTTTGTCGCGGTGGTCGGTGTCGGGCTACTCGGCATCACGCAGCTCGGCGGTCCGGCGTTCCTCGGTGCCGCCTGGGTCACCCGGCGCTTCGCCACCGTCGAGCGCCGCCGCGCCCGCTGGGTTCTCGGTGCGCCCATCGAGTCGCCGTACCTGCCGGTACCCGCCGGTACCGTCCGCCAGCGGGTCGCCGCCGTGGCCGTCCAACCCGCGACCTGGCGCGACCTCGCCTGGCTCGTGGTGCTGGGTCCGCTCGGTCTGGCCGGCGGCATCTGCGGGATCGTCCTGTCCTGCGTCGATCTGGGCACGGCCACCGCACCCGCCTGGGCTTGGGCCGTACCGAATCCGCACGCGCCGTTCCCGATGCACTTTTTGATGACCACCACCGCGGGCCGGATACTGCTGTCCCTGATCGGGCTTGCCCTGCTTCCCGTCGTGGCCTGGCTGCTGCGCGCGCTGGCCAAGGTGCAGAGCGCCGCCGCCCGCGCCCTGCTGGCCCCCGGTGCGCACCGCCGCCTCGTCGAGCAGGCCGCGCACCTCGCGGAGACCCGGACCCGGGTCGTCGACGCACAGGCGGCCGAGTTGCGCCGGATCGAACGCGACCTGCACGACGGCGCGCAGGCGGGCTTCGTCGCCGCCGGCATGACCCTCGCGCTCGCCGCCCGCAAGCTGCGCAACCGCCAAGCTGCGCTGCCGGACGTGGAACTGGCCCGCCGGCAAATCGACGACGCGCTCGCCGAGCTGCGCCGGTTGGTGCGCGGGATCCACCCACCGATCCTCACCGATCGCGGTCTGAGCGCCGCCCTGGCCGCGCTGGCCGCCGACAGTCCGCTCGCCGTTGAACTGCGCGCCTGCCCGACCGACCGGTTCCCGGCCGCGGTGGAGTCGGCGGCGTACTTTCTCGTGGCCGAGGGTCTCGCCAACGCGGCCAAGCACGCCGAGGCGACCGCCGCCACCGTCGACCTGGTACGCGACGCCGATACCATCCGCGTCACGCTGACCGACAACGGGCAGGGTGGCGCCGATCCGCGCGGGTCGGGGCTCGACGGGCTGCGCCGGCGCGTCGAGGCGCTCGACGGCGTGCTCACGCTCACCAGTCCGGCCGGCGGGCCGACCGTCCTGCACGCGGAGTTCCCATGCGCATCGTGATCGCCGAAGACCTGCTGCTGCTGCGCGAGGGCATCGCGCGCCTGCTCACCGATACCGGCCACACCGTGGTCGCGGCCGTGGCCGACGCTCCGGCGCTACTGGCCGCCGTCGCCGAGCACCGGCCCGATCTGTCTATTGTGGACATACGGCTGCCACCGGGATTCCGCGACGAGGGACTGCACGCGGCCCTGCAGCTACGCGAACGCGACCTCGACGCGCGGATACTGATCGTTTCGCAGTACGTCGAGCGGGTGTACGCGACCGAACTGCTCGCCGATGGCCGGGGCGGGGTCGGGTACCTGCTGAAGGACCGCATCACCGCCCTCGACGACTTCCTCGACGCGGTCGAGCGGGTGGCCGCGGGGGGTACCGCGATGGATCCCGAGGTGGTCCGTCAACTGTTCGCCCGCAACAGTCGCAATCAGGGCATCGGCGCGCTGACTCCCCGGGAACGCGAGGTGCTCAACCTGATGGCGCAGGGCCTGTCGAACTCCGCGATCTGCGAGGCGCTCGTGCTGGCGCCGGTATCCGTCGAGAAGCACATCACCAACATCTTCGCCAAGCTCGGCCTCCCGCCGGCGGACGACTCACACCGTCGCGTCCGTGCGGTACTGGCGTATCTGGACGCATGACAGCCCACCCGAACGGTCTGAAAGCTGTCTGTCCGGTATGGACAGTCGGCGCCGCTCGGTTCACGGCACGTAGATCTGGATGGCACCGTCGTGTTCGCGGGCCTGGATCGCGGGCAGCCGCGCGGGTGGCGTGGGCAGTTGCGAGGCGATGACGGTGCCGTCGAGGTGGAAGAAGGTGCGGTGGCAGGGGCAGGCCAGCCGCCCCTGGCTGAGGTTGAGCCGGCACCCTTGGTGGGTGCAGACGCCGGAGCGGGCGGTGACGGTACCGCCGGTGCGGGTGAGGAAGCCGGCGACGGTACCCGTGTCGAATCCGGTGGTGGCGCCCTCCGTCAGGTTGGCGCTGGCCAGCACCGTGTGCCAGGTACCGGCGGCCGGTTCGAGGGTGGCGGCGACCGCGGGCGGTACGACCGGCGACCGGCCGCCCGGCATCCGGTCGGTGACCGCGACCACGATCGCCCCGAAGGCGGCCGAGACGGCGGAGGCGGCGGTACCGAGCAGCAGTCCGCGCCGCGGTCGCCGTACGGGTTCCCGCTCGTCCTCGCCGGCGCGCGCCAGGTCGGCGGCGAGCCGGTCGCGCAGGCCGGCCACGAACTCGGGGCGCGGCATGGCGTCCTCCGGCCGTGCCCCGCTCAGTGCGATCGCCGCGGTCAGCGCCTCGGCCTGCTCGTCCGTGGGCACGAAGGAGTGTGGTCGTCGGTGCCGGCGCAGCCGTTCCACGTACCGGCTGACGTTGCGCATGCCGTCACTTCCCATCCATGAGCCGGGCCGCCTGTCGTAGGGCCCGGTACTGCAGCACCTTTGCGTTAGCGATGCTGATGTCCAACCGGCGGGCCGCCTCCCGGATGGTGGCGGCCTCCAGGAATCGCAGCCGCAGGATCATCCCGTACCGCTCGGGCAGTTCGCCGAGTACCCGCTCGACAAGCGCGACCCGGGCCGGCGAATCCGTCGCCGGATCGTCGACATGTTCGGCAAGGGTATCGGGGTCGATGGTGGTCAGCTGGCGGCCGAGGGTACGCCGCCAGTGTTCGGCCAGCACGGTTCGGGATACGGCGATGAGGTAGGCCCGTACCTCGCCGACGCTGGCGCTTTCCCGCAGTCGAGGCAGCGCCGCCAGAAACACCTCGGCGGTGAGGTCCTCGGCGTCGGGCTGGTTGCCGACCCGGGCGAACAGCAGCCGGTAGATCCGTTCGACGTTGTCGCGGTACACCGCCTCCCAGCCCGTGTACCGCGGCCCGTCGACGAGTCGCAGGCTCTGCTCCGGCTCCGCCGGCTCTGGCACCGCCACCGGCGGCCGTGGTCGGACCACCGCACATCACCTCCCGGAGAGGAATACGCATCCGGGTTACGCCCCGGATGCGTATCCGCCCTCAGGCTTGGTTCGTCGCCCGGGCCTGCGCGGCCCGGGCGGGCGAGGTTGGTCCGGCGCGCCGGGCCAACACCAGGTCCAACGCGAGAAGGGCGAGCACGGCTACCTCGGCGACGAGGCTCAACACGGCCTCGGGCGAGGGCTGCAGCCCGCGCTCGACGAAGCCGAACAATCCGACGGTACGGGAGGCGACGAACCCGACCAGCGCCCCCACCGCGAGCGCCGCCGCGCACAGCCGGATCACGAGGGCCCCGCCGACCAGCAACAGTGCGGCCGTGGCGAAGCAGCCCGCGGACATCACCACGAAGGAGGGTCCGACGAACCGGATCGACTCGTACCCACGCATATAAAGCTCCAGATGTATGTATCCAGTGGCGATCAGCGCGACGGCCACGGCGAGCCGCAGGCCCAGGCGGGTCATAGCGGACCATCCTTCACAGCGAGGGCCTGCTCGCCGCGGACGTAGCTGACCTCGCGGATGCCGAGGGCGGCGCCGAGCTTGCCGGCGGGCAGTGTGACTGGGGTGGGCGCGGGTCCGTCGCCCGGGCGGGGCAGCGGGTACGCCGTCGTGGTGGCGCTGTGGAACGTGACGTTGCCCTCGGTCTTGCTGAACAGTTGGTGTACGTGACCGTTGAGGCAGGTGACCGAGGAGAACCGGCGCAGGTACGACAGCGCCTGGGCGGCGTCGTCGGTACCCCAGCCCCAGGACGGATACATGGCGAAGAGCGGGATGTGGCTGAAGACCACGATCGGGGTATCGCTTCCAAGGCCGGCGACGTCGGCGCGGATGAAGTCGAGTTGCTCGGTACCGAGGTGGCCGAGCTTCTCCAGGCTCAACGTGTTGACCAGACCGATGACGTGGACGCCGTGCATGTCGAAGCTGAACCAGCCGTCGCCCCGGATACCGCCGGGGATCGCGCGACCGAACGCGGCGCGGTACTTCTGGCCGGCGTCGTCGACCGAGTCGTGCTCGCCGGGTACGGTCAGCACCTCGCCGGCGCGTACCCCGGCCATCATCTGCTTGACCTGATCGAACTGCGCGGGCTTGGACAGGTGGGTCAGGTCTCCGGTGTGCATCACGAAGGCCGGCCGGTACGGCAGCGCGTTGATCCGGTCGATCGCGTGCTGGAAGGAGCCGGCGACGTCGGTGTTGGCCGGACCGGTGAACCCGATGTGGCTGTCGCTGACCTGGACGAACCGCAGCGCGTCCGGGTCACCGGCGGCCGGCTGCCCCGAGCCGTGCGCGACATGGCTGATCACCTCACCGGCCGATACCGTGAGCACCACCGCGGACCCGAACCATGCGGTGTGCCGCAGCAACTGCCGCCGGCTCATCCCCTGCGGGCCGGCGCTCTGCCCGTCGATCCGTTGTTCGTCCGTCATGGCGTCACCACCACCGTGGCCACCATGAACGGGTGGATGGTGCACAGGTACGAGTAGCTGCCGGGCGTGGTGAAGGTGTGGCTGTAGCTCTGCCCGCTCGAAAGGACCGGGGAGGCGAACGCCTTGTTCCGCTCGGTGACCGTGTGCGGCTCCCCGTCCTTGTTCGTCCAGGTGACCGTGGTACCGGCTCGTACCGTCACGGCCACCGGAGAGAACGCGAAGTTCTGAATGTCCACTGTGGAGCTGGCGGCCGCCGCGGCGGTTGGTGGTTGACCAGTGGATGGCATGGACATCGACGGCATCGGTGCCATCGACGGCGCGGTGCCGGCTGTGCTGGCTGCCGCGCTCGCACCGGTACCGATGGCGGATGGGCCGCCGCAACCGGCCAGGGTCACGGCGACCAGGGTCACGGCGACCAGCAGCGGCACCGCCAGTCTTGCCTTCATGAAGCCTCCCTCGCGAGATGGACCCGTCTCCGCCAGAGATAGGCCAGCGGGTTACACATCGCGAGGATGTTGAAGATCAAATTAGAAAACTTAAGACAAGTGCGTTGACACCTTAAGAAAGTGAAGATACAAATGAATAGCAGGCACATCGCCGAGGGTAAGGGAGCCGAGGGTGGACTGGCAGGAACTAACGGACCTGACGCACGGGCAGCCGTTCGTGGTCGAGCGGATCCGCCTCGTCGGCAGCGGAGTCGCGGTCGAGGGTCAGTTCGAGCCGCCGCAACTGGCCCAGCTCAGCGTCGACGATCAGGTGTTCGTCGCCGCGTTCGTGCGGTCGCACGGTTCGATCAAGGAGATGGAGCGGACCTTCGGGGTGAGCTACCCGACGATCAAGTCCCGGCTGAACCGGATCGCCGAGCACCTCGACTTCGTCGACACCGATCCGCCGGCGCCCGCCGGCGCCGACGTCGTCGACCGCCTGCGGCGAGGGGAGATCAGCGTCCAGGAGGCGCTGGCCGAGATGGAGAGGTCCCGATGATCCCGCAACTGGTGACGGTGCGCCGTCGCCGCCCCAACGGCCGCTGGCGGCGGCTGTACGTCCCTGTCCTGCCGGTGCTGCTGGTGCTCTCACCGCTGCTGCTGCTCGCCGTGCTGGTCGGACTGGTCGCATGCATCGCCACCCGGGTGAGCCCGGTGGGCGCGTTGCGCGGCACCGGGCAACTGCTGTGGTCGCTGCCCGGCACCCAGGTCGAAGTTCAGCAGGGCCACCTGGCCGTGCTGGTAAGCGTCAGATGAGTCAGTAGGGGAGAACAACAATGAACGAGCAGCGTCGCCAGATCCTGCAGATGCTCGGCGAGGGCAAGATCACCGCGGACGAGGCCGAACGGTTGATCGACGCCATCGAACGAGAACAGCCCGAATCGCCGCCGGGAATCGTGCCCCGCCCGAAACCCCGACCCAAGTACCTCCGCGTGGTGGTGAGCTCGGAGGACAACTTCGGCGGCGACGGGCCGGGCCGGGTCAACCTCCGGGTTCCGCTGCAACTGCTGCGGGCGGGAGTCCGGCTCACGAGCCTCATCCCTCCGCAGGCGCTCGCCCAGGTCAACGCGGAGATCACCAAGTCGGGGGTACCGATCGACCTCACCCAGCTCAAACCGCAGCACATCGAGGAGCTCATCGAGCAGCTCAACGACCTCAGCATCGACGTCGACCAGGCTGACGCCAAGGTGCAGGTGTTCTGCGAGTAGCACCCGGCGCAGCACCAGACGGCCGCCAGACCACAGAGTCGGGCGGCCGTCCCGGCTTTCGAGGCGCCCAGAAATCGCACGAAACAACCGCTCAACCCCTATATTCAGCTAATCGGACAAAAGCTTTGAAGCAGGGGAAGAGCTTGTACACGCGTAGCACTACGGCCGCGGCCTGCCTGGCGCTGTGCCTCGCCGCGACGACGGCGTGCAGTGGGCATGCCCGGAGTCCGTCGGCCGCCTTGGTGCCCAAACCGGCCGCCAGGACGGCCGGCCCGTCGGTGCCGGCCCGATCGCCGAGTGCGACGCCGGTCAATCCGGCAGTGGTCCACGCCAACGAGCTCGGGCAGGTTCCGGTACTGATGATCCATCAGGTCGAGCAGCACCCGACCGGCGACTATGCGCAGTCGCCCGCGCAGTTGCGCGCCACCTTCGAGTACCTGGCCAGCCACGGGTACGTGCCTGTCACGGCGGCCCAGTTGGTATCCGGCGAGATCGACATTCCGGCCGGTACCAGCCCGGTGGTGCTCACCTTCGACGACGGATCGGTCGGCCAGTTCCAGTTGCTCGCCGACGGCAGCGTGGACCCGAACACCGGCGTGGGCGTACTGCTGTCGGTGGCGCAGCAGCATCCCGGCTTCCGCCCGGTCGGCACCATGTACGTCAACCAGGCGCCGTTCGGCTTGACCGACGCCACCCGGGAACTGCGCTGGCTGGTCGATCACGGCTGGGAGATCGGCAACCATACCGACAAGCACGAGAACCTGCGCTCGCTGTCGGCTGCGGGCGTACAGGCGGCGATTGCCAACCAGGACCGTCTCATTAGGACACTGGTACCCGGCTATCAGGTCACCACGCTCGCCCTGCCGTACGGCGTCATGCCCGCGCCGGCCGCGCTCGCCCACCGCGGCGGCGCGTCCGGCGTGACCTACAACTACCAGGGCGTCATGTTGGTCGGCGCGAACC
>JBPYFB010000187.1:0-9758 GCA_051986465.1 Rugosimonospora sp. | reverse complement strand
GTACCTTCGGCGATTCCTCCGCGGAGTCGGACGAGCCGGCGGCGATCGAGGCCTGACGTAGCCGGTCCACGCCGCCGCACCAGGCCCGTTTGTCACGTTATCCAAACGTAATCCAAGCCTTAGCTTGACAGTTAAATCAAGTTCGACGACTCTCTATCGCGTGGAGCGCTCTCTCCGCTGCGCGGCCCGGTGCCCCGGCCGCGTCACCGCAAGGGCGACCGGTCGGCGCCGGCGTGCCGGCCGGGTGCCGCCGCGATGGGAGATGACCACCGGTACCGGCGACAACGGCGACCAGGGATGCGGCGCTGAACCGTCCCGTCAGCGCCTCCTCACCCGCCGGTACCGGTGGTCTCCACGGCGACGTATGTCCGATGTGGACGGTGTGAACTGACCGGTCCGGTCCGTCCCCGAGCTGCCGCGGGGGCGGGCCGGACCTTCCGTGAACGGACGTACACCCCGCACACTTGTTGTCGTGTATGACTACGATCTGCTGGTCCTCGGATCCGGACCGGGCGGGCAGAAGGCGGCCATCGCCGCGGCGAAGCTGGACCGGCGGGTCGCCGTCGTGGAGCGCCGCAACATGGTCGGCGGGGTGTGCATCAACACCGGTACCATCCCGTCCAAGACGCTGCGCGAGGCGGTGCTCTACCTGACCGGTCTCAACCAGCGCGAGATGTACGGGCAGAGCTACCGGCTCAAGGACGACATCACCGTCGCCGACCTCGCCGCCCGCACGCAGCACGTGATCGGCCGGGAGATCGACGTGATCCGCAGCCAGTTGGCGCGCAACCACGTCAAGCTACTCACCGGCACCGCGCGCTTCCACGACGCGCACACGCTGACCGTGCGCGACGACAACGGCAAGGAGACCTCGGCCAGCGCCGGCAAGATCATAATCGCCGCCGGTACCCGCCCCGCCCGGCCGGACAGCGTGGCCTTCGACGAGTGCACCATCATCGACTCCGACGGCGTGGTCAACCTGGAGCACGTGCCGCACTCGATGGTGGTGGTCGGCGCCGGCGTCATCGGTATCGAGTACGCCTCGATGTTCGCCGCCCTGGGCAGCAAGGTGACCGTGGTCGAGCGGCGCGAGCGGATGCTGGAGTTCTGCGACGTCGAGATCATCGAGGCACTGAAGTACCACTTGCGTGATCTGGCGGTGACGTTCCGCTTTGGTGAGACCGTCGCGGCGGTGGAGCGGCACGCCCGAGGCGCGATCACGGTACTGGAGAGCGGCAAGCAGATCGCCGCCGATACCGTCATCTTCTCCGCCGGCCGGCAGGGCGTGACCCAGGATCTCGACCTGGAGAAGGCGGGGCTCACCGCCGACGAGCGCGGGCGCATCAAGGTCGACGAGCACTTCCGCACCGAGGTGCCGCACATCTACGCGGTCGGCGACGTGATCGGCTTCCCGGCGCTCGCGTCGACCTCGATGGAGCAGGGCCGGCTCGCCGCCCACCACGCGTGCGACGAACCGGTACGCGCCATGCACCGGCTGCAGCCCATCGGCATCTACACGATCCCCGAGATCAGCTTCGTCGGGCAGACCGAGGACGAGCTCACCAAGGAGCGGATCCCCTTCGAGGTCGGCATCTCCCGGTACCGGGAACTGGCCCGCGGGCAGATCATCGGCGACTCGTACGGCATGCTCAAGCTGCTCGTCTCGCCGGACGACCGGCGGCTGCTGGGGGTACACGTCTTCGGCACCGGGGCGACCGAGATCATCCACATTGGACAGACGGTGATGGGCTGCGACGGCACCATCGACTACCTCGTCGATACGGTCTTCAACTACCCGACGCTCGCCGAGTCGTACAAGGTGGCGGCGCTGGACGCGATGAACAAGATGCGCGAGGTCGCCCGCCTCACGGATTAGTGCGGATCACCTCTTGTTGAGGATCACCTCGGCCAGCGCGGCGAGCGCCGCGCCGCGCGCTCCGGCCATGTCCAGCTGCGGTACGAGCGCGAAGGTGGCCACCCGCTCCTGCTCCTCGCGAAGCGTGGTGTTGGCCCGTACCGTCGCCAGGAACCAGTCGCGGAACGCCGGTGCCGCCTCCACCACGCCGCCACCGATGAAGTACGCGTCCGGATCGGTGAAGTTGGCGGCGATCGTGAACAGCCGCCCCAGCGCCATCGCCTGCTGCTCGAACACCTTGAGCGCGAGCGGGTCCTTGTCCTCCCCGTACGAGCGCACCAGCTTCGCCGCCTTGTTGAGCGACGCGACCTGACCCAGTTCGTGCCCTTCGAACTTGCTCAGCCAGTACGGCAGGAGGTTCTTCTCGATCCCGGTCAGCGAGGCCACGCTCTCCACGTCGGCCGAGAAGCCGCAGTTGCAGCCGGGCGTCGGCTGGTCCGGTTCGAGCAGCCCGTCCATCGGGATGTGTACGTGCCCGAGCTCGCCGGCCATCCCGGCCGCGCCGCGTACGATCCGCCCCGATTCGATCAGGCCGCCACCCAGGCCGGTACCGACGATCGCGGACACCGACGAGCGGCTCGCCGCGTCGGCGCCGAAGTGCACATGGTGGGCGTAGAGCGCGGCGGCGTTGCCATCGTTGTTGTAAATGACCGGAAGCCGCAGCCGCTCGGCGAGCGCACCCCGGAAGTCAAAGCCCCACCACGCCGGCTGGGAGAAGTTGGTGGCGCCCTTCGAGGAGATCACTCCGTCGGCGCTCGCCGGGCGGGGGGTGTCCAGCCCCACCGCGCGTACGTCCGCGCGGTCCAGGCCGGTCAGCTCGAGGACGTTGTCGAGGGACTGCGCCAGCGCCTCGACCGCGACCTCGGGACCCTCCTTGACGCGGCTGGGCGTCTCCACCATCCGGTCGACGAGAAACTCGCCGGCCGCCCCCAGCACGGTGGCGTTGTTCATCGTGCCACCGTTGTCCAGACCGACGACGACCCAGCGATCCACCTTGCCTCCAGGCTCAAACAAGCTCATCAACCCGCTATCCAACCCGCGGCGTCGCTCGCTTCGCTCAACTCCGGCGCGCTACCCGCGCACCGCATCGTACGTGTCAACGCGGTGCGTACGCCAAGGCCGGTCGCCCTTGGGAGCGCCGTCGCGGATTGGGCAGGAGGCGGTTTCGGGCAGGAAGGGGTACCACTGAGTCATGGGTGACCGTCTGGACGAGTACCGGCGCAAGCGGGACGCGAACCGCACACCCGAACCGGTACCCGCCGGCCCGCTACCCACCGGACAGGACAACACCTTTGTCATCCAGCAGCACCACGCCCGCCGGCTGCACTGGGACCTGCGCCTGGAGCGTGGTGGCGTGCTGGTGTCCTGGGCGGTGCCGCGCGGGCTGCCCCGCGACCCGAAGACCAACCACCTTGCCGTACACACCGAGGATCACCCTCTTGAGTACGCGGACTTCGCGGGCGTGATCCCGGCCGGCGAGTACGGCGGCGGCAGGATGATCATTTACGACCGTGGCACGTACACGACCGAGAAGTGGCGCGACGACGAGGTGATCGTGGTCTTCGACGGCGCCCGGACGAAGGGCCGGTACGTGCTGTTCCACACGCGGGGCAAGGACTGGATGGTGCACCGGATGGATCCGCCGGAGCCGTCCTGGTCGGTCATGCCCGAGGAGCTTCGGCCGATGCAGCCGGTACCGGCGGCGCGGCTGCCCCGGCCGGAGAGCGACTGGGCGTACGAGATGCGCTGGGCCGGTACCCGCGCCCTCGGTTTCGTCTCTGGTGGCCGGCTGCGGCTCGTCTCGGCGGAGGGGCGCGACATCAGCGACGACCATCCGAAGGTGAAGGGCCTGGGGGAGTGGCTCGCCCCGACCGAGGTGGTACTCGACGGCGAGCTGGTCGCGTTCGGTACGAGCGCGGTGTACCTGATCTTCGACGCGCTCTGGCTGGATGGCGTGCGTACCGTCGACCTGCCGTACGCGAAGCGCCGCGAGCTGCTGGAGAGCCTGGAGATCGCGGGACCGCACTGGCAGACCCCGCCGTACTTCGCCGGTACCGGTAAGGACGCGCGGCGGGCGAGCCGGGAGCAGGGGCTGCCGGGCGTGGTGGCCAAGCGGCTGGAGTCGCCGTACCGGCCGGGTGAGCGCAGCCGGGACTGGCTCGAGGTGACCTGACGGCCGCCCGCTGGCCCATCCACAAGGCGGACCTCGACGGTGACCTAATGAACCCCTGGTCCCGGTGGCGGCCGTGTCCCTATCGTGGGATTATTTGGAGGTCCAAATATTGCTTGGCCAACCGTCAGGACCACGGATCATGGGCACCGTCGGCGAAGTCGCCGGCCGCCGCGCGCAGCCGCCGCAGCAGCCGGCTGATCGCGACGGTCTCGGTCCGGTCCAGCGCCGCCATGCCGAACTGCGCCTCGTTGAGCGCGCTGGTCGCCTTCTCCACCAGTTCCCGGCCGTCGGAGGTGATCTCGGCGAGGATCCGCCGGCGGTCCCGCTCGGCGGCCCGCCGCCGCACCAGGCCGCGCTGCTCCAGCCGGTCGATCGAATTGGTCACCGACGCCGGGTGCACCATCAGCCGTTCGCCGAGCTTGCCCATGGGCAGCTCGCCGGCGCGGGTGAACGCGAGCAGGCGCAGCGCCTCGTAGCTCGCGAAGCTCAGGCCGTACGGGCGCAGCACCCGCTCGACCTCGGCGAGGAGCAGCTGCTGCACGCGCATGACCGAAGTGACCGCCGCCATCTGCTCGGCCTGGTCGGGCCAGCGGCCGTGCCACTGCCGGTGCGCCTCGGCGATCGGATCAAAGGGCAGCACGCCTTCCAAGTTAGCCGGCCGCTAGTGGACGCAGCGACAGAGGAGCGGAGTCCACGGTCAAGCGGCCAGACCATGATTAGCAGGAGATCAACATGAACGTCCATGTGCCCGTCAACGCGGTGCGGTTCGTGACGGCGGCGAGCCTGTTCGACGGGCACGACGCATCCATCAACATCATGCGGCGCATCCTCCAGGCGCAGGGCGCCGAGGTCGTCCACCTGGGACACAACCGGTCCGTCGAGGAGGTGGTGACCGCGGCGATCCAGGAGGACGTACAGGGCGTCGCGATCAGCTCGTACCAGGGCGGCCACGTCGAGTACTTCAGCTACCTCGTGGACCTGCTGCGCGAGCGCGGCGCCGGCGAGGTGAAGGTCTTCGGCGGGGGTGGCGGGGTCATCGTCGCCGAGGAGATCGAGCGGCTGAACCGGCACGGGGTACACATCTTCTCGCCCGAGGACGGCCAGCGGATGGGCCTGCCCGGGATGGTCAACAGCATGGTGCGCGAGTGCGACGTGGACCTGGCCGCGGCCGGAGCGCCCGCGCTGGACGCGGTCTTCGCGGGCGACCAGCGTGCGCTGGCCCGGCTGATCACCGTGCTGGAGGCGGGGCGCGCGCCCGAGGAGGTACGCGAGGCGGTACGGGCGGCGGCGCACCGGCGCGCGGTACCGGTACTGGGCATCACCGGCACCGGCGGCTCCGGCAAGTCGTCGCTGACCGACGAGCTGATCTGGCGGATGCGCCTCGACCAGCAGGACAAGCTGCGCATCGCGGTGATCGCGGTGGATCCGACCCGGCGCCGCGGCGGTGGTGCCCTGCTCGGCGACCGGATCCGGATGAACAGCCTGCACCCGGCGCACGTCTACTTCCGTTCGCTCGCCACCCGGGGGGCGGGCAACGAGCTGCCGCCGGCCCTGCCCGATGCGATCGCCGCGTGCCGGGCCGCCGGGTACGACCTGGTGATCGTCGAGACGCCGGGTATCGGGCAGGGGGACGCGGCGATCGTGCCGTACGCGGACGTGGCCCTGTACGTGATGACGCCGGAGTTCGGGGCCGCCTCGCAGCTGGAGAAGATCGACATGCTCGACTTCGCCGACGCGGTCGCCATCAACAAGTACGAGCGGCGCGGAGCCGAGGACGCCCGGCGTGACGTGGCCCGCCAGCTCGTCCGCAACCGGGGCGAGTACGGCACCCCGTACGAGCGGATGCCGGTCTTCGGTACCAGCGCCGCCACCTTCAACGACGACGGGGTGACCGCCCTGTACCAGTGCCTGCGCGACCTGCTCGCCGAGCGGGGCCTGCCGGTGACCGAGGGGCTACTGTCCCCTATGGACACTCGGGTCTCGACGCGGATCCAGCAGGTGCTGCCGGCCGGCCGGGTCCGGTACCTCGCGGAGATCGCCGAGACCGTACGCGAGTACCGGGCGCGCACCGAGCAGCAGGCCGAGCTGGCCCGGCGCCGGCAGCAACTGGTTGCGGTACGGGACCTGCTGGCGGCGCGGGGCCCGGCGTCCGGAGAAGTAGAGGAGCTCCTCGCCGGTACCCACCTCGACGAGGCCAGCCGGGAACTGCTCGACGGGTGGCCGCAGACCGTCCGGGACTACGCGAGCGACGAGCTGGTCGTGCGGGTACGCGACCGCGAGATCCATACGCCGCTGTGGCGCGAGTCCCTGTCCGGCTCGCGGATCCCGCGGGTGGCCCTGCCCCGCTTCACCGACGACGGGGAGCTGCTGCGGTACCTGCGCCTGGAGAACCTGCCGGGCCGCTTCCCGTACACGGCCGGGGTCTTTCCGTTCAAGCGGGACGGCGAGGATCCGGCCCGGATGTTCGCCGGCGAGGGCGACGCGTTCCGCACCAACCGCCGGTTCCACCTGCTCGCCAAGGACGCCAAGGCGACCCGCCTGTCGACCGCGTTCGACTCGGTGACCCTGTACGGCCGCGATCCCGACACCCGGCCGGACATCTACGGCAAGGTCGGTACCTCCGGCGTGTCCATCGCGACGGTGGCGGACATGAAGGCGCTCTACGACGGCTTCGACCTGTGCGCGCCGGATACGTCAGTATCGATGACCATCAACGGCCCCGCACCGACCATCCTCGCGTTCTTCTTCCACACCGCGATCGACGCCCGGCTGGCGGCGTTCGAGGCGGAGCACGGCCGACCGCCCACAGTGGACGAAGCCGCCGAGGTCCGGGCGTGGGTGCTGCGTACCGTCCGCGGCACCGTGCAGGCCGACATCCTCAAGGAGGACCAGGGCCAGAACACCTGCATCTTCTCGACCGAGTTCAGCCTGCGGATGATGGCCGACATCCAGGAGTGGTTCATCCAGAACGAGGTGCGCAACTTCTATTCGGTATCCATATCCGGGTACCACATCGCCGAGGCCGGGGCGAATCCGATCAGCCAGCTCGCATTCACGCTCGCCAATGGCTTTACGTACGTGGAGTCGTACCTCGCGCGCGGCATGCCCGTCGACGACTTCGCGCCGAACCTGTCGTTCTTCTTCTCCAACGGCATGGACCCCGAGTACACGGTGCTCGGCCGGGTGGCGCGCCGGATCTGGGCGGTGGCCATGCGCGACCGGTACGGTGCGAACGAGCGCTCGCAGAAGCTCAAGTACCACGTGCAGACCTCCGGCCGCTCGCTGCACGCCCAGGAGATGAGCTTCAACGACATCCGGACCACACTGCAGGCGTTGACAGCGATCTATGACAATGCGAACAGCCTGCACACCAATGCGTACGACGAGGCGGTCACCACGCCGACCGAGGAATCGGTACGCCGGGCGCTCGCCATCCAGCTCGTCATCAACGAGGAGTGGGGCCTCGCGAAGAACGAGAACCCGTTGCAGGGATCGTACATTGTGGACGAACTCACCGACCTCGTCGAGGAGGCGGTACTGGTGGAGTTCGACCGGATCACCGAGCGGGGCGGGGTGCTGGGCGCGATGGAGACCGGGTACCAGCGCGGCCGCATCCAGGACGAGTCGATGCTGTACGAGCAGCGCAAGCACGACGGTAGCCTGCCCATCATCGGGGTCAACACGTTCCGCAACCCGCACGGCGACGGGCAGTCCGGACCGCTGCACCTCGCCCGCGGCACCGAGGAGGAGAAGCGCTCGCAACTGGCCCGGCTGCACGAGTTCCAGGAGCGCCACCGCGACGAGGCGCGGCACGAACTGGCCCGGCTGCGCGAGGCGGCGGCCGGCGACGAGAACCTGTTCGGAGTACTGATGGACGCTGCCCGGGTCTGCTCGCTCGGCCAGATCACCGAGGCGTTCTTCGAGGTCGGCGGGGAGTACCGGCGCAACGTCTGACGAAATGCCGCTATGCGAGCGAGGACCTCGGCGTGCCGGTCGAGCTGGTGTCCTGAGTGGACATAGCCGCGGCCGCCGCCCACGCCTGCTCCTCGACCCGCTTGTGCGCGAGCCCGTCCCGCCCGTCGTACCGGCGGAAGGCGGGCAGGAACACCGCGCACGCGACCGTACCCGCCACGCAGAGCGCGCCGCCCGCGACCACCGAGCCGCTGAGCCCCAGCAGCCGCGCGGCGAGGCCGGACTCCAGGTTGCCCAGGGTCGGCCCACTCGCGTACGACAGCATCTCGATCCCGGCCAGGCGCCCGCGCAGGTGGTCCGGGATGGTCTGGTTCCAGACCGTCATGCGGAACACGCCGGACACCATGTCGGCGAAGCCCGCCACCATCAGCGTGGCCATCGCCAGCCACAGCGCCCGGGCCAGCCCGAAGCCGACGATGCCCACGCCCCATACCCCGGCCGCGACCAGGATCGCCACCCCGTGCCGGTGCACGCGGGCGGCCCACCCTGAGGTGAGCGTGGCGATCAGCGCGCCGGCCGAGGGTGCGGCGTAGAGCAGGCCCAGCACGCCCGGGCCGCCCAGCCGGTCGGCGATGAACGGGAAGAGCGCCTGTGGCATCCCGAAGAACATCGCGTTCATGTCGACCAGGTACGTGCCGAGCAGTTCGGGACGGCTCCACGCGTACCGCAGGCCGGTGCCGACCGAGCGTAGCGACGGGCGCTCGGCGGCCACCGGAGGCGGTGCCGCGCGCATCAGTGCGAGGCAGGTCAGGGAGACGGCGAACGTCACGAGGTCGACCGCGTACGCCCCGCGCAGCCCGGTCGTGGCGATCAGTACCCCGGCGAGCGCCGGCCCGCCGAGCGAGGCCACCTGCATGCGCAGCGCCTGCAGCGCGCCGGCCGCGGGGATCTGGTCGGGCGGCACCAGCCGGGGCGTCAGCCCATCCAGCGCGGGCCGCTGGATGCCGTCGATCGCGGCGGTGGCGCCGGCCACGACGTACAGCAGCCACAGCTGCGGGCGCGCCGCGAACGTGTTCAGCAGCAGCGCGCCGGTCAGCGCGGTGAACGCGATCTCCCCGGTGAGCACCAGCCGCCGGCGGTCGAGGTAGTCGGCGAGGGCACCGCCGACGAACGCCATGAACAGCAGCGGTACCAGCTCCGCGACGCCCAGCGCGCCGACCGCGACCGGCGAACCCGTCAGCCGCGCCACCTGGTACGGCACGGTCACGTACGTGATGAACGAACCGAGGCCGGAGACTCCGGTGGCCGCGAAGACCAGCCGGAAGTCGCGCGATCCCCGAAGCGGTGACAGGTCGAGGGTGAGGTGCCGGGTCATCTTGCGCCATGGTTCCCGGTCGCGTTCGCTACGCGCGACTTATTTGGGAAGCCTGGCACCATGGACACATGCTCTCCGTCGACCTCGCCAAGCGGTTGCGCGACGCCGGTCTGCTGTGGAAGCCCGCACCCGGCGACCGGTTCGTGCTGCCGGACCGGGAAATGGACGACGAGGTGTTCGTGCTCAGCGATATGACCATCGAGCTGCACGAGCTGCCCGAGGGGCAGGTC
Source organism: Rugosimonospora sp. (assembly GCA_051986465.1). Classification (GTDB taxonomy): domain Bacteria; phylum Actinomycetota; class Actinomycetes; order Mycobacteriales; family Micromonosporaceae; genus DATEJJ01. Next base: position 153 of record JBPYFB010000187.1, on the reverse strand, counting down.
ATCGGCTTCAACGGCACGACCGAGTGGGCGCTGGACGACGTCAACAAGGATGAGGTGCTGTGGATGCCGCGCGAGGATCAGCTGCGTGACCTGCTCGGCCGCACCTTCCACCGGCTGGACCGGCTGGATGGGGAGTACCGGGTGGTCGCCGCG
>JBPYFB010000186.1:0-6524 GCA_051986465.1 Rugosimonospora sp. | reverse complement strand
GCGCGACGATCCGGACCTGCGCGGCGGTTCGCTGAGCGTGGCATGTACTCCGCCGGGGCGTCTCGCCCAGCTGCCGGCGGATCTGGCGGACTTCACCGGCCACGAGGCGGCCGTGGCGCAGCTATTGGCTGTGTTGGATCCGGCGCACCGCGACCGGGACGCCCGCATCGCGATCGCGGCTATCACCGGCATGCCGGGGATCGGGAAGACGGCGTTGGCTGTCCACGTGGCGCAACTGGCGCGCAGGGACTTTCCGGATGGCCAGATGTACGTGGACCTTGGCGGGGCGCGGCAGCCGCGGTCCAGCCGGGACGTCCTGACCCGACTGCTGCGCGATCTCGGTGCGGACGCCGCCGACATGCCGCTGGACGAGGACGAGCTTGCGGCGCGGTACCGCAGCCGGCTGGCCGAGCGACGCATGTTGATTGTGCTGGACGACGTGTACGACGCGGCACAGGTACGTCCACTTCTCACCGGTACCGGAGGCTGCGCGGTACTGCTGACCGCGCGGTACCGGATACCCGAGCTGTCCGGCCTCTATCAGCTAGACCTCGACGTGTTCACGCGGGCGCAGGCGCTTGAGCTGTTCGCGGGCGTGGTCGGTGCGCCGCGCGTGGATGCCGAGCCTGAGGCGACGGACGAGGTGTTGGCCGCGTGCGGAGGGCTGCCATTGGCCGTACGGATAGCCGCGGTCCGGCTGCAGACCCGACCCAACTGGCGAGTGCGGGATCTGGCCGATCGGTTGGCCGACCGGTCGCGCCGGCTGGACCACCTGGACGTGGGCGATCTCGCCATACGGCAACGGTTGCGAGACAGCTACCGCTCGTTGCCGGCACCCGTTGACCCGCAGGCGATCGCACCGGCCCGGGCGTTCCGGCTCCTCGGGCTGGCGGGCACGCCGACGGTGAGCCTCGCCGCGGCGGCCGCGCTGCTCGACTGGCCGGAGGCGGCTGTGGGGGAGGCGCTCGGCGTGCTGGTAGACGCGCACCTGCTCGACGAGCCAGGGCCGGGCCGGTACCGCTTCCACGATCTGGTCGCCTTGTACGCCGCGGAGTGTGCGGAGGCCGACGAACCCCGGCAGGCCCGTGACGACGCGGTGGAGCGGATGCTGCGATGGTACGCGGGCCTCACGGTCGGCGCCGATGCGCAGCGGTTCGAGGCCGAATACGACAACCTACGAGCCGTTGCCGAGCGCATCGCGGTTTCCCGTGGCCGGGGCGATCCGCTCGCCCAATGAGAGGCAGCGAGCGAACGCGGCTACAGCCAGCCGGACTCCCTTGCGATACGTACCGCGTCCACCCGGTTGCGGGCGCCGAGTTTCCGGACTGCTGATGCCAGGTAATTGCGGACCGTTCCGTAGGACAGGTACATCGCTGCGGCGATCTCCATCGACCCGGCACCCTCCGCGTGGTGCCGGAGGACGTCGACCTCCCGTGGCGACAGCGGGTTGTCGGGTGTCTCCAGAGCCTCGACCGCCAGCTCGGGATCGAATACCCGTCCTCCTGCGGCGATTTTGCGAACGGCGGCGATCAGGTCCTGAGCCGTGGAGTCCTTGACAAGAAAGCCAGATACGCGTGCGACGGTCGCGCGACGCAGATTACCCGGCCGACCCAGACCGGTCAGGATCAGCACGCGGCACCCTGGTATGAGCCGATTCAAGTCGGCCGCGGCGGTGATGCCGTCGACGCCAGGCAGGTCAATGTCGACGATCGCAACGTCGGGCTGGCTCCGGAGTGCGGCTTGCACGATGTGGTCGCCCGCGGCCACCTCGGCGACCACCTCGATGTCGTTCTCCATGCTCAACACCGCCGACAAGGCGTCGCGCAGGATCCGCACATCTTCCGCGACCATTACCCGGATCATCCAGCCTCCCGAAGGACTGTCACGGCGGGGGATCGCCGGAACCATGGTGCATGGGCGCGAGAGAACGCGACGCGCCGGGCATCGCCGCCGCGGAGCCGACGGGCAACTCGACGGTGAGCACGAAGCGGCCGGCGCCGTCCAAACCGGCGGTGAGGACACCGCCGAGGGCTTCAACTCGTGCCCGAAGGTTGCCGATGCCGGTACCGGGGGTGCCGGTCGTCGGTGCGGCGACGCCGTCGTTGCGCACTCGTAGCCCGGCGGTGTCAGCGTCGCGCCACACCGTGATCCGGCAGTATCGGGCGGTACTGTGCCGCAACACGTTGGTCACCGCCTCCCGAACCGTAACGGCCAGAACCAAGTCAACGTCGAGGGGTAAGTCCGGGAGGTGCTGGCGAAGGTCGGAGCGTACGCCAGCAGCCACCAGGACCGAGCGGGCCGCGGCGATCTCCTCGGCCAACGTGGTCTCCGGACGTTCGGCGCGGAGCAACCGGGCCTCGGCCGCCGTGCGCTGGGCCAGCCGCGCGGCCCCGGCGAGCTCGGACCGAGCGCGCTGCGGGTCACGTAGCAACAGGCGCCCGGCTAGGTCGGCCTTCAACGCGACCGCCCACATGCTCGACGCGAGCAGGTCGTGCACGTCCCGGGCGATACGCAGCCGCTCCTGCGCGCGCAGCGAACGAGTCAGCGCCGCGCGCGTCGAATCCAGTTCGACCGCCAATGCGGCCAGCCGGATCGGGGCGTAGAAGACCAGCACATCCCACAGCGAGGTGAGGACATACGACGCCAGATACCAGAACGACGGGGCGTGCGGCAGCCCGGCAAGCATCGCCGGCTCGCTCGCGACGATGGCTGCCGCCACAACCCAGGACACTGGCGCCCGTACCACGATCGGCACGCAGGCTGCGAGGTAGACCGTCATCCCGATCCAGTCCGACCCGAACACGACGACCGGTGCGTATGCCAATGCCGCCTGTACGAGCAGCGCCCAGCCGGCAAACGGCGCCCGCCGCGAGGCACGCGGGACGGCGTGATAGATCTGCAGCGTGACGAGCACCGCGAGTCCGGCGACTCCGGCGACTATCCGGGTGACGGATCGCTGGTGTTCAAGGATCCCGACGGTGTTGGCCGTCGCGCCGGTGACCGACATGACCACGACGATGAGGAACGCCAGTTGCGGAGTCACGGATACTCCGCGATCGGCTGCTCTGGCGGCGCCCGCCCGGCCCGTGGCATTGAGGTCGGCCTTGCGGAACGCGAGTGCGGCTGCGCGCGCGTCAGTGACCGCGTCGCGGGCCGCGTCGCCAAGTTCGGCCACGGCTGCTCCGGCGGTCGCCGGGTCCGCCGCGGCGCGTTGTCGCGCGCTGTTGGCGGATCGAACGACCGCGGACAAGCGCGCATCCAGGAAGCCGAATGCCTCACGCGCCGCCCGCAAACGCTCCTGGCCGACTGCGGCCCCCATGGCCGCCACCCGGGTCGCGTGCAAGGTGAAGACGACCTCGACGAGTCGGGACAGACCAAAGGTCGCCAGCGCGATAACCAGCGAGCCGTCCAGCGTCACGCTCACCGCCTGGCCGGGCCCAGCGCCGTACCCGAGCTGGACTGCGCCCTCAATGCTGAGGATCAGACCGAACAGCAGCCACGACAGGGGCCCCCTGAACAGCAGCAGCGCGGAACCGGCCAGGTTTCCGCCGGACGCCCACCGTGCGCCGAAGGCGAAGTGCGGAGCGAACGACAGCACCGCCTGCCCGGCGAAGGTCCACCGCCAGTACCGCACCCGTACCGCGCGCAACCTCGGATGCGAATGCACCAGCTGGAGCACCGCGATCAGCGTCTTCAAGGCGGTGAACACGACCACCTTCGAGGCGCCGATACCCTCGCTCAACAGCCCTGGCGGCAGCGACAATGCCGGCGTCCAGAGAAATAGATGCAGGAGCAGGATGCCGCGTCGAGCCGCCCGGTCCTCGCGAAGGTCCTGCGGTACCTCGGCGGCGAGGCGTCGACCGGTCTGTGAACCGCCGGCAGCCGCCGCCGCTGCTCCCACAACCGCCATCCCTTCCCCCGGCCCAACATGACCACCAGCCGCTACGGACCGGCTATGGATCCGCTAAGCCGCGCGGCGCAACGGTGGGGCGGCGGTCTCGGCGAACCGCTGAGCACATTGGTTGTTGGGTCCGTCTGTCCACATCGCGCGCACTGGTACGGGTGGTAGCCCGGTCATGGGTAACAGGCGCACACCGGGGCGTTCGTAGGCCGAGGGCAGCGAGTCGAACGTCAGGTGCGCCAGGCCGGTATGCGAAACAAGCCGTAGCAGGTCTTCGACGTAGCGGGCGGGAACCCGGCGGCGCCTGATCGCTCGCCCACTCGGGGTCAGCGAGGGGACCAGCAACTCGCCGTACCAGTCGGGCAACTGCGGGTGGATCACCTCGAATGCCGCCAGCTCCTCGATATTCACCGAATCCTGTCCGGCCAACGGGTGTCCGGTCGGGAGGACCACCACGCGGGGCGCCCGATACAGCACCGGACCCAGGTGCCATCGGGGCTGCGCCGGAATCGAGTCCACCGGCATCCAGTTGACGAACACGTCGACCGGCCAGCCCTGACCCGGCCAGTTGAACAGGTCCGCCGCGGGCAGCCCGGAAACGACGACGGCACAGTCCAGGTACCGCTGCTCATATGCCGCTACGGTGAGCGCGCTCAGCTCGGGCGGCAGGGTGGTGGCGAAGCCCACCCGCAACACCTCCCCGCGCAGATCCGCGGACCAGCGCACATCGCGCAGTGCCTCCGCGATGCGGATGTGCGCGGCGCGCAACTCGCCGAACAGCTGCGCGCCCTGTGGCGTCAACCGCACCACCCGGCTGGTCCGCGAAAACAACGGCGTCCCAGCCCTCCGCTCCACCGTGCGTATCAGGTTGCTCACCCGCGAAGTGGACAGCCGCAACCGATCCGCCGCCCGCCCGAAGTGCAACTCCTCGGCCACGGTGAGGAAGGCTTCGATCTCCCGCATCTCCAACATGCGCCACCTACCCGGTCATCGTTGGGTCTGGTATCCCACCGCCACTGCAGCGCCCCGACGCCCGCCCCTGGCCCACCGAGGATCCGGGAGGTGGGGGCGGCCGAGGCCGGCCGTTAGCCGAGGAAGTCCAGCAGCGCCCGGGTGACTGCCTCGGGTTGCTCGTCGACCAGGAAGTGGTTGGTACCCTCGATCCTGGTCACCTGTACGTCGGTTCCTTGGCTCGGCCACAGGTACTGGAGGTAGGGGTAGCTCTGGTCCGTGGCCAGCCCCAGCATCGGCGCGGTGACTTTGCCGTAGCCGGCCATGTCCTCGATGTCCTGGTACCACGACTGGTACCAGCCATTGCCGGCCCGGATCGCATCGGCGCTGTCATACGCCCGCGCGTAGATGCTCCGGTCGTGTTCGTCGATCGCGGCCGGGTTGAGTGGAATGTTGTCGAAGATCCAGTCGACGAGGTACCTCGATCGGCCGGCCAGCAACTGCTCGGGCAGGCCGCGAACCTGGTTGAACGCGAACCACCACAGGTTGAGTGCGGTGGGTGACGCGGGAAGCAGCTTCTGGCTGAACAGGCCACTGTCCGGGTGCGGGACGTCGAGCAGCGCCACCTTCCGGGTCGCATCGGGGTGGTTGACAGCGAAGCTGAACGCAACCATCGAGCCGATGTCGTGACCCGCGATGTTGATTTCGGAGTACCCGAGGTTATTCGCCAACTCGGCGATGTCGTGGGCCATCGACTTTTTGTCGTATCCGCCCTGCGGCTTGGCTGAACCGCCCATGCCGCGCAGGTCGACGGCGACAACCCGGTACCGGTGGGCGAGGGCCGGCATGATCCGGTGGTACGTCCACCAGGTCTGCGGCCAGCCGGGCAGCAGGATGAGCGGCGCGCCACGGCCGCCGACCACATAGTGCAGCTCCGTGCCGTTGACCCGAGCACGTTCGCTGCGGAAGCCGCCGGGTAGCGACGCGGCCAGCACTGAATCAGCCGGACCGGCCGAGTCACCGGCGGGCCCAGCCCAACCGGCACCGCCGACCGCGGGCGCGGCTGCGGCACCGGCGGCCGCGGCGGCACCGAGCGAGAGCATTGTGCGTCTGTCCATCGATTGTTCGCCCTCCCGAGTTCCTGCACGATGGATTGTTCGTGCCGTAAGCAGTCTGGGCATTACGCTGTCGCGCTGAACAGGTGCCAGGAGCGCGAGGACGTCGTGGGCTTGGTAGCAGTCCGGGCCGTGCAGATCAGTGGGGCGTTGGCGTGCAAACTGCACGTCGGCCGTGGTCGTTAGCGAATACTTAGCGGGGTGTAGAAGGCTTCTCAAGTCAGGTGCCAGTCCTCAGGAAGGATCGCGGTCAGCGGTAGCGGCCAACTGCGCGTGTAACCGTATCTACCGCGCTACCTGCCTCGATCGTTGCGTGAGACATCACGATGGACGCGATACTTCGGCCTTGATCGAGGGGTGCCGATGCGGCGATCGTCAGGACATGACACCGAACACCGACATCCGGCCGTTCCGGATCGGGATTCCACAATCCGATCTGGACGACCTCGCCGACCGGCTGGCACGCACCCGCTGGTCCGTACCGCTGCCCGGTGCCGCATGGGAACGTGGCGTCCCGGTGGACTACCTCAAGGAACTCGCCGAATACTGGCGCACCG
>JBPYFB010000185.1:0-20268 GCA_051986465.1 Rugosimonospora sp. | reverse complement strand
GGACCCCGCGGCCGAGGCGGCGCTGGTGCGCACCATGGCGCGGCAGGTCGACGGCATCGTGATCTGCTCGCCGTTCTCCACCGACGCGCAACTGCGCAACCTGTCCGAGCTGACCACGCTGTCGCTGCTCAACCGGCGGCTGCGGGGCATACCGGCGGCGCTGATGGACAGCGCCGGCGCGATGCGCCAGGTGCTGGAGCACCTGGCGGCACTCGGCCACCGCAGGTGCGCGTACCTCAACGGCCCGCAGGCATCCTGGTCGAACCGGGAGCGGCGGCGCGGGATGCGTCTCAGTCAAGCGGCGAAGCAACCAGCGGCGCCGCGGGAAGCACAGCGCGTCGCCGCGGCACGCGACCTCACCGTCGTCGAGTTCGGGCCGTTCGAGCCGAACTTCGAGGGCGGCGTCGCGGGTGCGGACCTCGCCGTGGCGAGCGACGTCACGGCGATCATCGCGTACAACGACCTCATGGCGCTCGGCGCGCTGTCCCGCCTGCAGGACCGGAAAATCGCGGTACCCGAACGGATGAGCGTCGTCGGCTTCGACAACCTGCTCTACGCGGCGATGTGCGCACCGCCGCTGACCACCGTCGCGATGCCCATGGAGGCGGGCGGCCGGGCAGCAGTCGACCTGCTGCTCGCCGGCGTGGGCGCCACCGCGGCCCATGACGGCGGCCCGTACCGGGAACTGCAGACACACCTGATCGTGCGGGCCACGACGGGTACCCCCACCACTGTCACGTCCATCCCGGAAAGGGAGACAGCCTGATGCGTAACATTCCCCCCGGCGCGCGGCGCGCCGGTACCAGACTGGCGATCACGCTCGCGGCGGCGTCCCTGGTCGCGGCGGCTTGCGGCGCACCATCCACCAGCACCAGCAACAACTCCGGGCCGCTGACCGCGGACAAGGTGCCGGCCAAGCCGAAGAAGGCCGTGACCCTGAACATCCTCGACGTGGCCGGCAACCTCCAGCTGACCAAGGGGATGCTCGACGACTTCAAGGCGGCCCACCCGGACATCGTCACCAACATCGTCACCAGCACCGGCAAGTCACCCGACCTGGCCGGCAAGATAAAGGCGCAGGAGGACGCGAACCACGTCGACATCTCGCTGGTGCTCACCGGCACCGACGGGCTGTCCGCCGGCATCGCGCAGAACCTCTGGACGAAGATCACGCCGGACTACGCCGGCCGGCTGTCCAACATGGACAACTACACGGACGCGGCCAAGGCCATGCAGGATCTGGCGCAGGGGTACGGGGTGGAGCTCGTCGAGTACCCGTACGGCCCGCTGATCGAGTACAACCCGGCCAAGGTACCCAACCCGCCCACCACGGCGCAGGGGCTGCTCGACTGGGCCAAGGCGCACCCGGGCCGGTTCGAGTACGCAGTGCCGAAGAACTCCGGCCCCGGGCGTACGTTCCTCATGGGCCTGCCGTACATCCTCGGCGACAGCAACCCGAAGGACCCGGACGCCGGCTGGGACAAGACCTGGGCGTACCTCAAGGAGCTCGGCAAGTACATCAAGACGTACCAGGCCGGCACCTCGGCCACGATGACGGACCTCGCCAAGGGCGCGGTCGACATGGTCGCCAGCACCACGGGCTGGGACATCAACCCGCGCGCCCTGAAGACCGTGCCGAACACCACGAAGATCACCACGCTGCAGGGCTTCCACTGGGTCAACGACGCGCAGTACGCGGTGGTGCCCAAGGGTGTCTCGGCCGACACCATGTCGGCGATCGTCAACCTGCTCCAGTTCATGCTCACCCCCAAGGAGCAGGCGATCGCGTACGACCAGGGGTACTTCTACCCCGGCCCGGCCATCAAGGGCGTCACGATCGACATGGCACCGGCCGCAAGCCAGCAGGCGATCCAGCAGTACGGTCGCCCCGAGTACGACCAGTTGATCGCGAGCGCGCCCAACGAGACGTCCCTGCCGGCCGACAAGCAGGTGGCGGCGTTCGCCAAGTGGGACCAGCTCATCGGCGCATCAGTGGGCAAGTGAGGGGCTCAGTCCCGTGAAGGCGAAGCACTTCGAGCAACTCCGCGTGGCGGGGGTCAGCCGGCGCTTCGGCGGCCGGCTGGCTCTCGACGCGCTGGACCTGACGATCGCCGGCGGGGAGTTCGTCGCCCTGCTCGGCCACTCCGGCTGCGGAAAGTCCACCGCGCTCAACTGCGTCGCGGGGCTGCTGCCGCTCAGCGACGGCAGCATCTGGCTCGACGAGCGACGGATCGACACGCTGCCGCCGGAGCGGCGCGGGTTCGGCATGGTCTTCCAGAACTACGCGCTGTTCCCGCACATGTCGGTACGGCGCAACGTGGGCTTCGGCCTGCGCATGCGCGGCGTGGGCCGGGAGGAGACCCGGCGGCGGGTCGACGAGGCGCTGCGCCTGGTGCAGCTGTCCGAGTACGCCGACCGGCTGCCCGGGCAGCTCTCCGGCGGGCAGCAGCAGCGCGTCGCCATCGCCCGCGCCATCGTCGTCGAGCCGCCCCTGGTGCTGATGGACGAGCCACTGTCCAATCTGGACGCCTCGCTGCGGCTGGAGATGCGCACCGAGATCCGGCGGCTGCACCAGGAACTGGGGCTGACGACGATCTACGTGACGCACGACCAGGAAGAGGCGCTGAGCCTCGCCGACCGGCTCGTGGTGCTGCGCGACGGTGCGGTACAGCAGATCGGTACTCCGGAGGAGCTCTACCGCTCCCCCGCCAACCCGCACGTCGCGGCGTTCATGGGGTACCGCAACCTGCTGCCCGTACAGGTCACCAGCGAGCAGGGCGGGACGGTACGGGTGGCCGGGCGCGGGGTCGAGCTCACCGGTACCAACCGGGACGGCCGCGCCACGAAGACCGCGATCGCCGCGATCCGGCCGGAGGATGTGGTGGTCGCCGATACCGGGGAGAACCAGCTGCAGCTCGAGGTCGAGGTCGTCGAGTACCACGGCCGGGAACAGGCCGTGCAGGGGCGGTTGGCCGGCGGCGAGGTGCTGCGGCTGCGTACCACCGCCCGGCTGGTGCCCGGTGACACCGTCACGGTGTGCGTACCCGTGGAGCGGGTTCTCGTCTTCGCCGCAGACGGCGACGGCCCCGCGGCCGAGGCGGCGGCGGACCCGCCGGCCGCCGACGACCGGGTGGCGGCGACATGACCGAGGCCACAGCCGGTAGGGCCAGGCCGGCCCTGCGTCACCGGCTGGCGGAGCGCGGCATCGACCGGACCCTGCTGCTGTTGCTGCCCGGCCTGATCTTCGTCGGGGTGCTGTTCTTCTACCCCTTGGCGTACGGGCTGAGCCTGTCGTTCCAGCCGAGGCACGGCGGCGGGGCGTTCGCGAACTACCGCGACTTCTTCCGCACGCCGTTCGACCGCAACACCATCCTCACCACCTTCAAGATCGCGCTACCGGCCGCGCTGCTCAACGTGCTCGTCTCGATCCCGCTGGCGTTCCGGCTGCGCGGCCGGGTGCGCGGCAAGCGCCTCATCACAACTCTGCTGGTGCTGCCGATCACGCTCGGTACGGTGCTGACCGCCGACGGCATGCTCGACTACTTCGGGCTCAACGGCTGGTTCAACCGGGTGCTGCGCTCGCTGCACCTGGTGCACCAGTCGGTCACGCTGACCGGCAACTACTGGGGCGTGCTGATCTCGCTGATCATCAGCGGGTTCCCGTTCGCGTTCCTGCTGACGCTGTCGTACCTGTCCGGCATCGACCCGAGCCTGGAGTCGGCCGCCGCGACGCTGGGCGCCGGCTGGCTGCGCCGGTTCCGGTTCATCACGTTGCCGCTGCTGGCACCGGGCCTGGCGATGACGTTCTGCCTGACCTTCGTGCTGGCGTTCTCGGTGTTCCCGTCCGCCATCATGGTCGGCGACGGCGAGGGTCGTACCCGGGTCATCTCCATCGCGGCGTACGACGCCGCCTTCGACGCCTACGACTACTCGAAGGCGTCCGCGATCGCCATGATCATGGCGGCGATCATGCTGATCGTGGTGTCCCTGGTCCTCTTCGGCCGGGGCCGCCTCTACCGCGGCGCCACAGGAGGCAAGGGATGACGTCGATCCTTGAAGCGCCCGCCCGCAGCGCGCCCGACGAGCAGCCGGCACCGGCGCGGCGGCGGGTGATCGCCCGGCCCAGCACCTGGATCACCTGGGCGGTCGTGGCGTTCTTCTTCATCAACCTGTTCGGCGTGGTCGGCTCCGTGATCGTCAGCTCCTTCGGCGACCACTGGTTCGACACGTGGTGGCCGGCCGGCTTCACCACCGCCCACTACCGCAAGGCGTGGGACGACTTCGGACTGTTCCACGTACTGATCGTCACGCTCGAGGTATCGCTGATCGTGGTGGCGGTCGCCGTCATCATCGGGGTACCGGCGGCGTACGTGCTGGCCCGGCGCAACTTCCCCGGCAAGCGCCTGGCGATGCTCGCCTTCGTACTGCCGGTCCTGCTGCCGCCGATCGCGTACGGCATCCCGCTGGCGACCGCGCTGTACAAGGTGCAGCTCGCCAACACGCTGGTCGGTGTGATCCTCGCGAACCTGGTGCCGTCGGTGCCGTTCGTCGTGCTCACCATGACCCCGTTCATCGAGCAGATCGACCAGAAGATCGAGTCGGCGGCCCGGATGTGCGGCGCGAACACGTTGCGGATATTCACCCGGGTGCTCATGCCGCTGCTGCTGCCCGGCATCCTGGCCGCGGCGGTACTCGTGCTCGTGCGTACCGTCGGCATGTTCGAGCTGACCTTCCTGACCGCCGGCGCGGACAGCCAGACGCTGGTAGTCGCGCTGTTCAACTCGGTCAGCGGCGCGGGCATCCGGGCGCCGCAGGAGAGCGACGCGATGGCCGTGCTGTACATGCTGACCATGCTCGTGCTCGTGGTGCTGGCGCTGCGCTTCGTGAACCCGACCCAACTGGTGACGCGAGTGGCGGAGGAACGCGACAACTCATGACCCTGCGCAGCGAGCGGTGGTACGGCGGGGAGGGCGTGCGTGGCTTCAGCCACCGCGCCCGTACCCGCCAGATGGGTATCGGCGCCGGTGAGCACATGGGCAAGCCGGTGATCGGCATCCTCAATACCTGGAGCGAGATCAACCCGTGCCACATCCACCTGCGGGAGCGCGCCGAGGCGGTCAAGCGCGGCGTGTGGCAGGCCGGCGGGTACCCGATCGAACTGCCGGCGAGCGCGATCGCCGGCGAGACTTTCACCAAACCCACCGCGATGCTGTACCGGAATCTGCTGTCGATGGAGGCCGAGGAGCTGATCCGCTCGTACCCGGTCGACGGCGCGGTGCTGATGGGCGGCTGCGACAAGACCACGCCCGCGTTGATCATGGGTGCGATCAGCGCGGACCTGCCGGCGATCTTCGTGCCGGCCGGCCCGATGCTGCGTGGCAACTGGCGGGGTGAGGTGCTCGCCAGCGGCAGCGACATGTGGCGCTTCTGGGACGACCGGCGCGCCGGCCTGGTCAGCGACGGGCAGTGGGCGGAGCTGGAGGAGGGCATCGCCCGCTCCCCCGGCCACTGCATGACGATGGGTACCGCCTCGACCATGACCTCGGCCGCCGAGGTGCTGGGCATGAGCCTGCCGGGCGCGGCGTCGATCCCCGCCGTGGACGCGGCGCACCCGCGGATGGCCGCGGCCAGCGGCCGCCGCATCGTCGATCTGGTACGGGAGGACCTGCGCCCGTCCCGGATACTCACCGCGGACGCGTACCAGGACGCGGTCACCACCGTCGTCGCGCTGGGTGGCTCCACCAACGCGGTGATCCACCTGATCGCGATGGCCCGGCGCGGCGGCATTCCGCTGTCCATCGACGACTTCGACGACGTCGCGCGCGGCGTGCCGGTACTGGCGAACATCAAGCCGGGCGGCGCATACCTGATGGAGGACTTCTTCTACGCCGGCGGCCTGCCCGCGCTCCTCGGCCGCCTCGCCGACCTGCTGCACCTGGACCGGCCGACGGTCGGCGGCACCCTGCGTGACGCGGTGACCGGCCGGGAGGTCTTCCATGACGACGTGATCCGGACCCGGGACAAGCCGGTCGCCGCCGATGGCGGGCTGGCCGTGCTGCGCGGCAACCTGGCGCCGGACGGCGCGGTCATCAAGCCGATCGCGGCCGACCCGGCGCTGCTGCGCCACACCGGGCCGGCGGTGGTCTTCGACGGGTACGCCGACCTGCTGGCGCGCATCGACGACGAGGAGCTGCCCGTCGACGAGCACTCCGTGCTCGTGCTGCGCGGCAGCGGGCCGCAGGGCGGGCCGGGCATGCCGGAGCACGGCATGCTGCCGATCCCCAAGCAACTGCTGCGCAAGGGGGTACGGGACATGGTGCGGGTCTCCGACGCGCGGATGAGCGGCACGAGCTACGGAGCGTGTGTACTGCACGTCGCGCCGGAGTCGCACGTGGGCGGCCCGCTGGCCCTCGTACGCGACGGCGACCCGATCCGCCTCGACGTACCCGCCCGCGTGCTGTCCCTCGAGGTACGGCAGGAGGAGCTGGACCGGCGCCGGGCCGCCTGGCAGCCGCCGCCGCCCCGGTACGGGCGCGGGTACGGTAGCTTGCACGCCGAGCACGTGCTGCAGGCCAACGACGGCTGCGACTTCGACTTCCTGGTACGGCCAGGTCAGGTACCGGAACCGGACGCGCGGTGAGAAAGTTCAGCCGGCCGTAAGGCCCCGTCAGGCGGCGATCGGCGTGTGGCGCTGACGCACGGGTGCTACGTTCGTTCTCCATGAGCTCTGCCGACCCCTTTGGCCGCCCGCCTACGCGGTCGGCGGCGACGGGTCGTGCGGGCGTGCCACCGCGCCCCGGACCGATGCCGCCCCAGCCAGCCGGAGTGGACCCGTTCGAGGCGTTCAACCGGTCGCCCGGTGCGGACCCGTTCGAGCAGTTCAACCCGCCGCCACCCACGCGGATGGTCGAGGCCGAGCCGGAGCCGTTCCCCGAGATCGCGCCCCTGCCGCCGGCCAAGCGTGGCGCGTACCGGGGCAAGCGCCGCCACGACAACCCGTGGGTGAGCTACGGACTGATCGTCGCGGTACCGCTGGCACTGGTCCTGCTCATCGTGGCCTTCTCCGCGCTGCCGCCGTACACGCCCAACAGCCGGGCCCAGTCGCGCCCCAACCCGACCGGCACGGGCGGCAGCACCGCCAGCCAGGGACCGCAGGCGGCGGCTCCACCGGCGACCGCGGTGAGCGTCTACGAGGCCGAGGACGGTACGCACAACACGCTCGGCCCCACCACCAAGCTGCGTACCCTCGCCAACGCCTCGGGCGGCAAGGTCGTCACGAGCATCGGCCGCGGTACGCCCGCCGGCGACGTGAAGTTCAACGCCATCACCGCGAACACGGCCGGCAAGTACACGCTCACCGTCTACTACCTGAACGCCGGCACCGCGGCGATGCGGCTGGCGCTGTGGGTCAACGGGCGCGGGCCCACCATCGTCAGCTTCCCGCCCTCGGGCGCGGCCGACCGGATCGGCACGGTCACCGCGACGGTGACGCTGGTCGCCGGCACCAACACGATCCGCTTCAGCAACGCCACCAAGAACCCGACGCCGGACCTGGACCGCATCACGATCACCGCGCAGTAGCCAGCCAGTAGCTACTGCGGGCGCTGCCAGTACCGCTGCACCACCGCTTCGGCGTCGCGGGCCTCCCGCTCCGCCTCGGCCGCCTCGGCGGTGAGCGCCTGGGCCGCCACCTCCGCCACCTGCGCCTGCTCCTGCGCGAGCCGCGCGGTGGCCGCCGCCCGCTGGTACGCGGTACGCGCCTCGCGCTCCCGGGCGGTCCGGGTGGCCGCCGCGCGGCGGCGCTCCTCCTGCTCCGGGTCGGTCGTCGAGCCGTTGCTCCACACCCGCTGCAGCTCCCGCACGCTGATCGCCCCGCGCCGGAACGCCACGAACGCGGCGTGCGCGAGGCCCTGGCGCTCCGGCTCCTTGGCGGCGGGTGCGGCCACCGATACCAGTGGCGACTCGGCCGTCTCGTACTCGTGCCAGGCGACGTCGCGCAGCGCCTCCGCCGCCGCACTGCGCTCCTGCGCCTCGGCCGCCTCGGCCCGGGCCGCCACGGCGCGCTCACCGGCGGCCGAGGCGTACGCGGTCAGCCGCTGCCACTCCCGGCGCACCGCCTCGGCCGTGCGCTGCGCCTGCGCGGCCGGCAGCGCCGATCGCCGCGCCCGCCCGCCCGTCGGCGCCGCCCGCCGTACCGGCGTGCGCGGGACCGATCCGGTCCGCCCCTCCCAGATCCAGGCCGCGAGCGCCAGCACGAGGAACAGCGCGAAGGCGCCGCCCAGCAGCATCACACCCGCGACCACGATTGGACGATCGGCCATCCCGCGCTCCCCGGATCGCTGGGCACTCAGCAAAGCGAATGCGAGCCTACCCCGGCCGAATGCCGGCAAAACATGCAGATCTCAAAATGTATAGATCTAAGGATCAATCCGAACCCGGGCTATTCCCCGGGCGGTCAGGCTGCCCAACCACAGCTCGGCGCCGTGCTGGCGGACGCCGGTGAGCATCGGGTACCGGCCGGTCGGCCCGTGCACCGTGCGCAGCACCCGGCCGGCACTGTCCACAAGGGCGGCGAGCGAGTACCGCATCGGGCGCGGCTGCAGGCGCTCGGGCAGCAGCACGGCGATCCGGCGTACCCACGGGTGCGGCAGCAGCCGCTCCGCAACGGCCAGCCGCGGGCTGGGCAGGGCGATCCAGTACGTGCCGTCGCCCACCGCGGACATGTTGTCCGGGTACGCGGGCAGGTCGGCGAGCTCGACCGGCCCGCCCCCGGACAGCGGTACGCGCAGCAGGCGGTGGGTGGTGGTCTCCACGACGAGCAACGCCGACTCGTCCGGCGTCAGGGCCACCCCGTTCGGGAAGTACAGCCCGGTCGCTATCACCTCGACCGGCCGGCCGGGGCGGTACGCGAGCAGCCGCCCGTTGGGCCGGTGCTCCAGCAGGTCGCGCCGCCAGGCCCAGAACGGGTACCGGGAGGAGCTGTCGGTGAAGTACACGGTGCCGTCGCGCGCCACGGCCGCGTTGTTGCACAACCCGATCGGGGTACCGGCGGCGCTGCTGGCGAGGTCGGTCACGCCGCCGTCCTCGGTGACCCGCAGCAGTCCCCGGTACGCGTCGCAGACGACGAGGGTACCGTCGCGCGGGTCCACCTCGATGCCGAGCGGCCGGCCGCCGGTATCGACGACCAGCTCGGGTGGCGCCTGCGCGGTCGCCGAGGCGGGCCAGCGCCAGATCCGGCCGTCGCCGGCGCCGGCGAGCACGCGCCCCCGCAGGTCGACCGCGACGTCCTCCGGCCCCCGCGCGCCGGTACCGGCCGGCAGGGGGAGGAGCTCGGCCTGGTCCAGCCGGGTGTCGTGCGGCGCCCACTCGCCCGAAAGCGGCGGCGGTACCGTCGCCGGCGCCTTGGCTGGGGAGATCAGCCGGCGGGCCGACGGGCGCGGCACGGCTACGACGCGGAGAGCACGTCGACGACGAAGCGCAGCGGTCCGGAGACGTCCTGGGACGGCGGGTTACTGGCGTATGCCAGCTCGGTGGGGATGTCCAGCTGCACGCGGCTGCCCACCTTGACCCCGACCAGGCCCTGGTCCCAGCCCTTGATCACGTTGCCGGCGCCGACCTGGAAGCTGAACGGCTGGTTGCGCGACCAGGACGAGTCGAACTCCTTGCCCGTCGTCAGCGACACGCCCACGTAGTTGACGTTGATGGTCTGCCCGGAGGCGACGGCCGGGCCGGTGCCCTGGATCAGCGTCTTGACCTCAAGTTTCGCCGGCTTCGCGCCGGCGCCGTTGACGACCGGCTTCTTCGACAGCGCGGCGGGCACGCTGACCGCCGGCGCCGGCGACGCCGCCGGCGACTCGACCGCCGCGGACGCGACGGCGGCGGGGCCGGCCACCGGCGGCTTCTTCTTCTTGCCGCCGAGGGCGAGCGCCAGCCCGACGATGAGCGCGGCGACCACGACCGCCACGAGCGCGCCGAGCAGCGCCTGGCGGCGCCGCCTGGCCCGGGCGCGCTCCTCCGCGGCCTTGGCCAGCGCGACGCGCTTCGCGGCTCGGCGGGCGTTCGTCCTACTCCCGCGCACGGGTGCCTGATTGCTCACTGGACGTGTCTCCTAGGTACGAAATCGTCGCCGGTACTGTACACGCCCCGGCTCGACGCGCCGTGCCCGCCAGCAGTGCCGCGCAGCTCATGAAGCCGGCGGCGGCCAGCAGCGCGAGGCCGGGCAGGTGTACCGGCACCGACCAGGCGAACAGCGCCGCGGCCGGTACCGGAACCACCGCCTCGGTGAGCCCGCTCACGCCGGTCAGGGCCCCAAGCATGCGACCCCGCTCGTGCGGTCCCATCCCCCGGGTCAGCCACGCCTGGGTGGCGGCGCCGGCGACGACGCCGAGGGTGCCCAGCGCCATCAGCGGGTACAGCAGCCAGCCCCGGGGTGCCAGCGCCGCGCCGGCGAGGGCGGCGGCGAAGCCGAGCGAGCCGAGCACCACGGCGCCCCGCTCCCCCAGCCGGCGCACGCACGGTTCCACCAGGTAGGCACCGACCCCGGCCCCGCACAGCGCGCCGAGCGCCATCGCCGAGCCCACCTGGGCGGTACCCCAGCCGAACCGGGTCATCGCGTACAGCGCCCAGACCACCTGGTTGAGCTGCCGGGAGATCTCGCCGCACAGCCGGGCCCAGGCGGGCCGGGCGAGGCCGGGCCGGCGCAGCAGGTCGACCACGGCACCCACCGGGTTCGCGGCGCGCAGCCGGGCGTGCCGCAGCTGGGCGGGGAGTGACTCCGGCAGGACGAGCAGGCCGTACCCGAAGTTGCCGAACGCGAGCGCGGCGGCGAGCAGGAACGGGGCGCGCAGGTTGACCGAGCCGAGCAGCCCGCCGACCGCCGGGCCGGCGACGAAGCCGGCGCCGAACGCCGAGCCGACCAGCCCGTACGCGCGGGCCCGGCGGGCTGGCGGCACCACGTCCGCGACGTACGCGTTGACCACCGTCGGGGTACCCGCGCACGCGCCGGCAAGCGCCCGGCTCGCGTACAGCAGGCTCACGCCCGGGGTGAGCGCCTGGGCGAGGTAGTCCAGCCCGAGCGCCGCCAGCGAGACGAGCAGTACGGGGCGGCGCCCGTACCGGTCGGCGAGCGCGCCCAGCAGCGGCGAGGCGACGAACTGGGTCAGCCCGTAGACGGCGACCAGCGTGCCGTACACGCGGGCACCGGAGCCGGAGTGTCCAGAAAGGACGGTGATGAGCCGGGGGGCCACCGGTACGACGAGACCGAGGCCGAGCATGTCGATGAAGACGGAGACGAGCAGGAACGGGAGCGCGGCTTGGCGGCGCTGGAACACGAGATCTCCTGGCGGTGTCGGCGGGGCAGGGCCCCCTCTGACACCTCAGCCAGGAGGATTAACGTAACACGGCTGTCAAGCCCTCTCCTCAGCCATCGCCACCTTCCACTGTGGATGGACTGAGCGCCACCTCGGCCTGACCCACCACCTCCAGCGCGAGCAGGTTGTCGCGCAGCGCGCTCGCCTTGTCCAGGAGCTCACCCGCGCTGCCGTCGACCGCCTCCGGGGTGGGCGCCACCCGGGTGGTCACCAGCAGCCGGCGGGGGCCGATGAAGAATGCGGTCAGGTCCACCACCCGCCCCACCCACGGCTCGCTGGTGATCCGCAGGCGCAGCCGTTCGAGGACGTCGTTCGGGGGTGACTCGTCGATGAGCAGGCCCTTGGAGCGCCGGGCCACCAGGTAGGCGATCACGATGAGCAGCAGCCCGATCCCGATGCTCGCGCCGGCGTCCCAGATCGCCGAGCCGGTCGTCTGGTGCAGCACCAGGGCGGCGAGGGCCATGGTCAGCCCGACCAGCGCTGCCGAGTCCTCGAGGAACACCGTCGGTGCGGTCGGGTCGGAGGCGCGCCGCAGGTGCTCGGCGAGCGAGCGGCTGCGGGTACGCGCCTCCTCGCGCAACTGCTTGCGGGCGGTCCGCCAGGAGACCGACTCCAGGCCCATCGAAACGATCAGCACCCCCACCCCGACCCAGAACGACTCCACCGGTCGCGGATGGCGCAGCGCCTGGACCCCCTCGTTGATCGAGAGCACCCCGCCGACCACGAAGATGCCCAGCGCCGCGAGGAAGGTCCAGAACCAGCGCTCCTGCCCGTACCCGAGGGGGTGGCGGTGATCGGCGTCGCGTACCGAGCGGCGCAGCCCGACGAAGAGCAGCAGCTCGTTTCCGGAGTCGGCGAGCGAGTGCGCGGTCTCCGCCCACAGTGCCGCCGACCCGGTCAACGCCGCCGCGACCCCCTTGGCGGCCGTGATCGCCAGGTTGACGGCGAGCGCCACGAGTGCGGTCCGGAGGGTGGGGTCGGCGCCCCGCTGCTGTGGCATGCCGGAAAGTTTCCCATCTTCGAGCGGGTAACGGCCGCAGCCTGGGTACTGATCCGCAATGGACGGGCGCGACGAATCGGAGCTGGAGCGCTGGGACCGCAACTTCAGCGAGCTACTGCAGGAGCTGCGGGTCGCGCAGACCGGCGTACAGATCCTGTTCGCCTTCCTGCTGACCGTGGCGTTCAGTAACCGGTTCGCGCAGGTATCCGCGCTGGAGAAGTGGGTCTTCGTCGCCACCCTGCTCGCCGCGGCCACGGCGACCGCGCTGCTGATCGCGCCGGTCAGCTACCACCGGCTGGTGTTCCGGCAGGGGCGCAAGCCGGAGCTGGTGCACGTCGCGACGACGCTGGCCAAGCTCGGACTGGTGTTCCTCGGCGTGGCGCTCGTCGGTACCGTCTTCCTCGCCCTGCACCAGGTGGCCGGCGAGCCGGTCGGCGCGATCGGCACCGCCGGGGTGGCCGTGATGTACCTGGCGCTGTGGTACGGCCTGCCTACGGGGAACGGGGCTGCGCGTCGGGGTCGGCGGCGGTAGGGAAGCGCACCTCGATGTCCTGCTGGTCGACGGGGAGCCGGCGGGCGATGCGCACGTACGCCGTGTACGCCTCGCGGTCCGCCTTGGTCAGCGGCGGCGGCGCCGCGCTGCGCGGCCACAGCCGGCGGGTGCGCACCACGTCCACCTCGATCGCGAGCAGCGTCGCCTGCGCCTGGAACTGCAGCCAGGCGACGAGTCCCAGCACCACGCCGAACACCCCGTACAGCGACTGGGCGTGCCGGACCTGGTGCGTCACGAGCAGCCCGCCGGCCGCGAGCAGTCCCTGCCACAGCACCGCCGAGAGAACGGCGCCCAGCAGCAGGCTGCGGGTGCGCACCATGGGCGCGGTCGCGAGCCGGAACGCCAGGATGAACACGCCGACGTTGACGGCGGTGGAGACCGCGAACACACCGACCCGCGCCGGTACCGCGAACACGCCCGTACCGCCGAGGCCGGACAGGAACCCGGTGGCCAGTACCGCGACGCCCAGCAGCACCAGCATGCCGACGCTGCGCAGAAGCCCCGGCAGGAACCCGGGGCGCTGGGCGTACGGCACGCCCCAGACCTCGTTGAACGCGTGCTGTGCCGCGTTGGCCACGCCCCGCGCGCCCCAGATGCTGATCACGATGCTGACCACCAGCACCCACCAGTCGCCGTGCAGGCCCGAGATGCGCAGCTGGTCCCCGATCACCGGGAACTCGCCCAGCGCCGAGGTGAACAGCCGGTGCCGCAGGCCGGGGTGGCTGGGCAGCAGCAGGCCGAGCACGGTGATGAAGATGAGCAGCAGCGGGAAGACGGAGATGAAGGCGTAGTACGCGATCAGGGCGGCGAGGTTGCCACCCTGATCCTCGCCGTACTTGCGCAGCACGGCGAAGGCGAAGCTGGCGGCGGGCCAGCGCTGCTGTGCCCGGTCCAGGCGGCGGGCGATCCGATCGGTATTCATCGCCTTCTGTGACTTACCCCACGTCCACATGTGACAAACCCGCACCGGGGTATCCACCGGCATGACCCTATGGCAAGTGGAGCCCTTGACCAAGCGCTACCTGCGGGGAGCCCCCGCGGTGAGCCGGATCGCCCCGCCCCGCCGCAGCGTCGCGCCGCCGGTGGCCACCCCCGCCCGCCGTGCCGGTATCGCCCCGGTCATGGGCGCGCTACTGGGCGGGTACGCGCTGATCACCGCGCTCAGCGCGTGGATGCTGTCCAAAGGGAACCCGGAGTCCGGGCCCATCCGCGCGCTGGCCCCGCTCGGCCTGCTCATCTCGATCCTGGCCGCGGTCGCGGCGCTGGGCGTGATCGTGCTGGGCAACCGCCGCCATCTGGTCACGGCGATCACCACGCTGGGCCTGTCGGTCGGGTTCGCGGTGGCGAGCGCCGGCGCGATGATCACCGCGCTCTTCTGACTTCGCCAGGGCCCGGCTCCCGGCTACGGGGCCGGGCTCTTCGTCGCCATGACGAACATCTGCCGGCCGAGGATCGGCCACGCCGGGCGCATCCAGAGGTACCCGCGCACCAGCCAGGGGTGCACGGTGACCGGCGCGTCCTTGACCGTGTACGGCAGGAACCGGGGGATCTGCTCCTGGCACTCGAAGCCGGCCAGGCCGAGCGCCTCCGCCAGGCTCACGTGGGTGAGCGGCAGGTGGTGATCGAAGTAGTCCCAGTACCGGCCGGACAGGTAGCGCACGTTGGGCATCAGCACGAGGATGCGGC
The DNA here is from genome assembly GCA_051986465.1 of Rugosimonospora sp. Classification (GTDB taxonomy): domain Bacteria; phylum Actinomycetota; class Actinomycetes; order Mycobacteriales; family Micromonosporaceae; genus DATEJJ01. Next base: position 5,660 of record JBPYFB010000185.1, on the reverse strand, counting down.
CGTCCGGCTGGAGTACCCGGTGGCACTCCTCCAGAGTGCGCATCAGTATGCGCTTGCTCGGCAGGTGCTCGAAGAAGTTGGACGAGAAGACCACGTCGACGCTGCGGTCGGCGATGGGTGACAGGTCGTCACTCGGCGTGAGCACGACCCGGGCGTCGTCCGCGTACCGCTTCGTGTCCGGGTTGAGGTCGACCGCGATCTTGTCGGCGGCGCGGATCGCGTTGATGAACTCGCACGAGCCGGCGCCGAGGTCGAGCACGGTGTCCGACGGGCGCACGTACCTGTCGAAAAAGCCGCGGCACAGCGCCGTCCACAGGATGCGCTTGGCGCGCAGCTGCTCAGCGCTGAACCGGTCGTTGTACAGCGCCGACAGCTCGACGCCGGACAGCTGTTCTTCCTCACTCTCGTGAGTAGTCATGCGCACCCATTTCGGTATCCACAGCATTTCCGAGCACGACCGAACCGGTGCGCAGCTTAGCGCATGATCGCCCGCCGCGCAGGCGTTACATGGATACCTCGACGATCCCGTCCCGGCACCGGACCGGGTACGTGCGCACGGGCCGGCCGGGTGCGTCCAGCCGCTCCCCGGTACGCAGGTCGTACACCTGCTTGTGCAATGGGGACGCGACCGTCGGCGCGGTGCCCCTGGTGCCGACGATGCCGCGGGAGAGCACCTGGGCGCCGGCGACCGGGTCCAGGTTGTCGATCGCGTAGAGCGCGCCGTCGTACGTGCGGAACAGCGCGACCTGAATCCCGCCCACCAACGCCGCCGCGCCCCGCTCCGGCTCCAGCCTAAGGTACGGGCACACGGCTACCCAAGTACTCATGCCGGCATGCCCAGCGTTACCGGAGCCCGGTCACTGGCGGGTACCGGCTGGCCGCGCTCGTACCGCACGGTGATCGACGGGTCGGGCGTGTCCGGCGCGTTCACGAACGACACGAACCGCGCCAGCCGCGCCGGATCCGCGAGCGTCGCCCGCCACTCGTCCACATAGGACCCGACGTGCCTGGCCATCGCCGCGTCCAGGTCGGCGCAGATGCCCAGCGAGTCATCGACGATCACTTCGCGCAGGTGGTCCATGCCACCGTCCATGGCCTCGATCCAGCCGGCGGTGCGCTGCAGCCGGTCGGCGGTGCGGATGTAGAACATCAGAAACCTGTCGATGAGTTGGACCAGTGCCTCGGTCGTCAGGTCGGAGGCGAACAGCTCGGCGTGCCGGGGCCGGAACCCGCCGTTGCCGCCCAGGTACAGGTTCCAGCCCTGCTCGGTCGCGATGATGCCGAAGTCCTTGCCGCGCGCCTCCGCGCACTCCCGGGCACAGCCGGAGACGCCCGCCTTCACCTTGTGCGGCGAGCGCAGCCCCCGGTACCGCAGCTCGAGCGCGACGGCCAGCCCCACCGAGTCCTGCACGCCGTACCGGCACCACGTGCTGCCGACGCAGGACTTGACGGTACGCAGGGCCTTCCCGTACGCGTGCCCGGACTCGAGGCCCGCGTCCACCAGCCGCTTCCAGATCTTGGGCAGCTGCTCCACGCGCGCGCCGAACAGGTCGATCCGCTGCCCGCCGGTGATCTTCGTGTACAGGCCGAAGTCCCGGGCCACCTCGCCGATGACGATCAGCTTCTCCGGCGTCACCTCGCCGCCGGGGATGCGCGGTACGACCGAGTAGGTGCCGTCGCGCTGGATGTTGGCGAGGAAGTGGTCGTTGGTGTCCTGCAGCCCCGCCTGCTCGCCGTCGAGGATGTAGCCACCGCCGGTCGAGGCGAGGATCGAGGCGACAGCGGGCTTGCAGATGTCGCAGCCGCGGCCCCGCCCGTACTCGGCGATCAGTCGGGAGAAGGTGCGGATGCCGCGGACCCGGACGAGGTCGAACAGCTCCTGCCGGCTCGCGTCGAAGTGCTCGCACAGCGCCTTGGACTGCGCCACGCCCGCCTCGCCGAGCAACTGCTTGAGCAGCGGCACGCAGGAGCCACAGGTGGTACCGGCGCGGGTACACGCCTTCACGGCGGCCACGTCCGCGCAGCCGTCCTCCCTGATCGCGGTGAGGATGGTGTCTTTGGTGACCGCGTTGCAGGAGCAGATCTGCGCACTGCCGGGCAGGCTCGCGCCCGGCGCCGCGGCCGGCGCGAGCAGGGACAGCGGCGGGCCGGGCAGCGGGCCACCCAGGCAGGCGCGCAGCGTCGGGTAGGCCGAGGCGTCGCCGACCAGGATCCCGCCCAGCAGGGTCTGCGCGTCGTCGGAGAGCACGAGCTTCGCGTACACGCGGGTGGCCGGGTCGGTGAAGGTGACGTCGAGCGGCCCGGCGCTCACGCCGAACGACGCGACATCCACGCCGAGCAGCTTGAGCTTCGTGGAGGTGTCCGCGCCGGGGAAGTCGGCGGTACCGCCGAGCAGCCGGTCGGCGACCACCTCGGCCATCGAGTACCCGGGCGCGACCAGCCCGTACACCCGCCCGCCGAGCTCGGCGCACTCGCCGATCGCCCAGACGTGCTCGGCTGAGGTGCGGCACTGCTCGTCCACCACGATCCCGCCGCGCGAGCCCACCGCGAGCCCGGCGGCGCGGGCCAGGTCGTCGCGCGGGCGCACGCCGGCGGCGAACACGACGACGTCGGCGCGCAGCACCCCGCCGTCCTCGAAGACCACCTGGCTGACCGCGCCCTCGCCCTGCACCCGGGCGGCGGCGCGCGCGGTGTGCACGGTGACCCCGAGGTCCTCGATGTGCCGGCGCAGCATCGCCCCGCCCGCGTCATCCACCTGTTGCGGCATCAGCCGCGGCGCAAACTCGACGACATGCGTGGCGAGGCCGAGCCCGCGCAGCGCACCGGCCGCCTCCAGCCCCAGCAGGCCGCCGCCGATCACCACGCCGGCCTGCCGGCCCTGCGCGTACCGCTTCAGCTCTGCCAGGTCGTCGAGGGTCCGGTACACGAAGCAGCCCGGCAGGTCCCGCCCCGGTACGGGTGGCACGAAAGGGTACGAGCCGGTGGCGAGCACGAGCTCGTCGTACGGGTACGCACCGTCCGCTGTGGACACCTTGCGCGCGGCGGTGTCGATCGCGACCGCCGGCTCACCCAGGCGCAGTTCCACACCGTCCACTGTGGGCAGTTCCAGTGGTTCCCCGGTGAACCACGAGGACAGGCGCACCCGGTCGTACGCGGGCCGGTTCTCCTGGGCGAGCACGGTGATCTCGCAGCGGCCCGCAGTGTCCCGCGCGCGCAGCAGTTCCGTGCAGCGGTGACCGACCATTCCGTTCCCGACGACGACAACTCTCACGCCGCTGCCTCCTCATCGTTCGGCGGGGTGTCCACATTGGAGAGCCATTCGGCCAGTCCGCACACGGCTTCCCGGCACGAGCCGCAGCCGGTCGTGGCGCGGGTCGCGGCGGCGATCTGTGGCAGCGACCGGGCGCCGGCGCGCCACGCGGCGACCAGCGCGCCCTTGCTGACCGTGTTGCACTGGCAGATGACAGCCGCGTCGGGCATCAGCGCCGGCGAGTCGGCGTGCGGCAGGGCCGCCTCGCCCAGCGCCCGGCCAAGCAGGAGGGCACGCCGGTCGGCGGGGACCGGCGCGCCCCGGTCGAACATCTGGATGACGCTGCCCACGGTCGGGTTGTCACCCAGCATGATGGCGCCCGCGAGGCGGTCGCCGCGCACCAGCAGTTTCACGTACGAGCCGCGCGCCGGATCGGCGAAGGTCACCCGCTCCCCGTCGTCACCGGTGGACTCCCCCATCGCCGCGAGGTCGATGCCGGCCGCCTTCAGCCGGGTCACCGGCGCGGTCGGCCGGTACCGGCGCAGCGGTGCGGCACCGGAGAGCACCTCGGCCGCCACCCGCGCCTGCGCCCACGCCGGCGCCACCAGGCCGGTGAGCGCACCGGCATGCTGGGCGCAGTCGCCGATCGCGTAGATGTGCGGGTCGCTGGTGCGCAGCCGGTCGTTGACGACGATGCCGCGCTCCACCACGAGGCCGGCGCGCTCGGCGAGCCCGGTCTCCGGCCGCACCCCGCACGCCACGACGAACAGGTCCGCGCGCAACCGCCGCCCGTCACCGAGCACCGCCTCCACCCGGTCCGGGTGGCTGTCCACCGCCACCGTGGTCACGCCCAGCTCGACGGCGATGCCGAGGGTGTCCAGAGTGGACACCAGTACCTCGCTCGCGGCCGGGTCGAGCTGGCGCTCCATGAGGTGCCCGACGGCGTGCAGCACGGTGACGGCCAGGCCCCGGGCGGTCAGCCCGCGCGCCGCCTCCAGGCCGAGCAGCCCGCCGCCGAGCACCAGCGCGCGGCGCGCGTTGCCGGCCAGCGACACGATGCGGCGGCAGTCGTCGAGGGTACGGAACGGGGCGACCCGGTCGGGCAGCGTACCGTCGTCGCGTACCAGGCCCTTGATGGGCGGTAGGAGCGCGCGGCTGCCGGTGGCGAGCACGAGGCGGTCGTAGGGTATCCGCTGATCGTCCGATGTGGATACAACACCCGCGGCGCGGTCGACCGCCACCGCCTCGGTACCCAGCCGCACGTCCACCCCGCTTGCCGGCTCCATCATCGCCAGGTCGCTCTCCCGTACCTTGCCGCCGACCAGGTTGGAGAGCAGGATCCGGGTGTACGCGCGGTGCGGCTCGGCACCCAGCACGGTGAGCGTGCCCGCCGGTACCCGGGCGCGAAGCTCGCTCACCACGCGCGCACCGGCCATCCCGTACCCGATGACCACGGTCCTCATGACAGGCGCTCCAGTCGTACGGCGCACGCCTTGAACGCCGGCATGCGGGATATCGGATCCAGCGCGTCGGAGGTGGCGTTGTTGGCGCGGGCCAGCGCGGGCCAGTGGAACGGCGCGAAGACCGTGTCCGGCCGGATCGTCGCCACCACCCGCGCCGGCGCCTGTACCACGCCCCGCCGGCTCACCACACGTACCACCTCACCGTCTACAATGGACAATGCCGCCGCGGTGTCCGGGTGCACCTCGATGAACGCGTTCGGGGCGGCCCGGTTCAGCTCGGCGATCCGCCGGGTCTGCGCGCCGGACTGGTACTGCGCCAGCACCCGGCCGGTCGTCAGGTACAGCGGGTACGCGGCGTCCGGCTCCTCGCTCGGCGGCCGGTGCTCCACCGCGACGAACCGGGCCCGGCCGTCGGGTGTCGCGAAGCGCTTGGCGAACAGCCGCGGCGTGCCCGGGTGCTGCTCGCTCGGGCAGGGCCAGAACACGCCGTCGCGCGCGTCGATGCGCTCCCACGTGACGCCCTGGTAGTCGGCGGGGCCGCCGGCGCTGGCCCGGCGCAATTCGGCGAAGACCTCGCCGGGCTTGTCGGCGAACGGGACCGGGCTGCCCAGCCGGGCCGCGAGGTCGGTGAGGATCTCCAGATCGGTGCGCACGCCGGGCGGCGGCTGGCGGACGGCCTTGCGGCGCAGCACCCGGCCCTCCAGGTTGGTCATGGTGCCGTCCTCCTCCGCCCACTGCGCGCTGGGTAGCACGACATCAGCGAGCGCCGCCGTCTCGGAGAGCACGAAGTCGCTGACCACCAGCAGGTCCAGCCCGGCCAGGCGGCGCTGGACGCGGCCGGCCCGGGGCGCGGACACCACCGGGTTCGCGCCGAAGACGAGCAGTGCCTTGGGCCCGGCGCCGAGGCGGTCCAGCAGTTCCGTCGCGGAGACCCCGGCGCCGGGCAG
>JBPYFB010000184.1:0-16243 GCA_051986465.1 Rugosimonospora sp. | reverse complement strand
GTCCCCTCCGTACAGCCGAGGACGGCGGCTGTCGCGGAAATGTCGAGCCCCTGGTAGTAGCGGCAGACGAGGGTGGCCCGCTGGCGTGGCGGCAACCGGCGCAGGGCGTCGGCGAGCACCAGGTGCCGGGTCAGCGCCTCGGTCGTGTCGTCCGTGGCGGTCTCGGGCGGCTCGGCGACCGGGCGTTCGCGGTGCCGCCACACCCGGCGCGCCTCGGCCAGGTACGCGCGCACCAGGCAGGTACGGACGAACGCGTCGACCGCACCGGGATCGCGGATCCGGCGCCACTTCTCGGCCAACCGTACGAAGGCGATCTGGGTAAGGTCCTCGGCCCAGTGCCAGTCGCCGCACAGCAGGTATGCGGTTCGTCGCAGCGTCGCCTGCCGCGCCGCGAAGTACTCGGTGAACCGTTCGCGCTCCTCGGACATCGCACCTCCCTGATGGTTAGGTGCGCATCAGACCCGCGAAAGGTTGCTAGCTGGCCCCCGTCGTAGCTCGGCCGGGCGAGGATGACGTTCTGGAAATGGCGGCCGGCACCACGGTCGCATTGACCGTGGTGCCGGTACCCGCGTCACCGGCGTTGGCCGACGATGTCAGGAGCTGGTGCACGCCACGTTCGTGGGGGCGTTGTTCGCCGAACCCCAGGTACCGATGAAGCCGAAGGAGGTCGAGGTACCTGGCGAGAGCGCGCCGTTGAAGCCGGCATCCGTGGCGGTCACCCCGGACCCGCTCTGCGTCACGGTCGCACTCCAGTACTGGCTGATCGTCTGTCCACTCGGGAACGTCCAGGTGACCCGCCAGTGGTTGATGGCAGCGGTGCCCGCCGTCACGTTCACCTGCGCCTGGAAGCCGCCCGGCCACTGGTTCACCAGGCTGTACGCGGCCGTGCAGCCACCCGTACCGCCCTGGCTCGGCGACGCCGACGGGGACGTCGAGGCCGACCGCGACGGCGAGACCGACGGGGACGGTGAGGTGGCGGGCGACGGCGAGGCCGATACCTGGGCCGAGGGCGACACCGGGATCGAGGGCGACGGCGAGGTCGTCGACTGGTTGGGCTGGTTGCCCCAGACCTGCGTGGTGCCGTCGTACAGCACAATGTTGTTGACGTTGACCGGTGTCGCGTTGACCGCCGCCGGGATGCCCTGGAACGACCAGTCCTTCGTGTAGTCGTGCGCCGCCGGGAAGGTGAGGCGGAACTGCGTCTCGCGGTGGAACGCGGACTGCCCGGCCGGCGCGATGTCCTGGCCGGCGCAGCTCACTGTGACGTAGTAGGTGCTGCCGGAGTACTGCGTCGGTCCGGTCGGCGCCGAGCACTGGTTGTACGGCGAGGTGAGCGTGACCTGGCTGGCCGTCTCGCCCGCGTCGAGCGTGAAGTAGTACCGGAACGAGCCGTTGGTCAGGTGCCGCGCCGGCCAGCCCGACTTGTTCACCGTCTGGGTCTTGATCTCCACGAAGTTGGTGCCCGTCTGGTTCAGCGACGCCTGCATGAGCTCCTCCGGGCCGTCCGGCGTCTCCTTCGGCGGGAAGTTGGTCCGCGGCGTGCCGCCGTACTCGGCGGTCAGTTCCGCCAGGGCTCCGGAGAACAGGGCGTTGTAGTCCAGCGCGCCCTCGGTCTGCTGGTAGTTGTTGCGGTCGTCGGTGAACCCGTCGCCCGAGGTGGGGCCGCCCACGAGCAGGCCGAAGTCGAGGTGCCGGGTGGTCGGCGGATCGCTCATGCTCTGGTCCCACGACCCGTGCGCGGTGCGGTTGTGGATGTTCTGCGGCCAGGCGGAGCTGCGGCCGCCGTTGGTGAAACCGACCTCGTAGCTCAGGTGGTTCGGGTTGTCGCCGAGGATGTAGTTCAGCTGCGCGACCGCGAAGTCGTGGTACGCCTTCTGGCGCGTGGCGTCGGTACCCTGCGCCTTGAGCCAGTTGCTGAACTCCAGCGCCAGGTATGCCTCGTTCGCCGCGTAGCGCGCGGTACCCCACACGTCCACCTGCGCCTCGCCGCCCGGTGACATGTTCACGTGCTGACCGTTGACTCCGGTGGTGAACCAGTCCAGGTTGCGTTCGGCATCCGCCACGTACTGCTGGTCACCCGTCAACTGGGCGAGCAGGATGTACGACGCGTACGTGGAGTCGTCCCAGCTGATCGTCCACGCGTACTTCGGCGTACCGTCCTGGGTCTTGCCCAGGTTGGGTACGTAGGACACCGCCTTGGTCAGGTACGAGCTGTCCCCGGTCGCCTTGTACAGCCACAGCGCGCCCCACACCAGTTCGTCCCAGTACCCGCTGAACGAGGTGTAGAAGCCGGAGGCGCCGGTGATGCACTTGTCGTACGTGCCCCGGTCGGTGTCGGCGAAGGTGTACAGGGACTTGGCGTGCGACAGCAGGGTCGCGCTGTAGCTTGCGTCGCTGGACTTGAAGAGGATCGACGAGGCGGCCAGCGCCGCGGCGGCCTGTCCGGCCAGATCCGAGCCGGGGCAGGAGGCGGTTATCGCGTACGACGGGCGGGGCTCCGGGTTGACCTCGGCGGGTCCCCAGAACGAGTGGTCGGAGTTGCCGTCGCCGACCTGTCCGTAGAACACGTTCGCCGACGGGTGCGCCTTGATGATGTAGTCGTCACCCCAGCGCAGATTGCGCAGCAGGTACTGCATCTGCCCGGAGGCGTTGTATCCGGCCGCGTCGTCGATGCCGCCCCACGCCAGCGCGGTCATCGAGTACGCCTCGGGCAGCCCGAACTTCACCTCGTCGCCGGCGTCGTGGTACCCGCCGGTGAGGTCCAGCGAGTGGTCGGAGCCGTCGGACAGGTCGGAGTCGCCGCGCCACAGCACCCGGTTGTCGGCGGGCAACTTGCCGGAGCGCTGGGACTCGAAGAAGAGCATGGAGTCCTGCAGCGCCTCGGCGTAGTTGAACTCGCCGGTTGAGGAGGCGGCGAAGGCCATTCGTACTGCGGTCACGGTACCGGCCGCGACCACCAAGCTGAGTGCTGCCACGATCGCCATCGACCGGCGGGACCGCACCCGCCGGGCCGGCAAGGAATTGGTACGCATAGCCGCGTCGCTCCTTCAGAGGGTGTCTCATCATCGAAACTCACCCGTGCTGACCTGGGAAGTCGACGGACCGAACGGCAGGCCCGAGCAGGGATCCGGGCCGGCTCGGCAACGAAAGTTACCGATGCTCAGCACTCGGCCGCACGTCGGGGCGGGCTCGGTCCCGGCGCGATCACTCGATCCGGGTGATGTCGCCCTCCCGCAGCAGCGGCGAAGGTTGGAGCGATTGGGAATCGACCAGCGAACCTGCGGGGAGGAACGGGAACATGGCAACACTGACCGCACTGAGGTTTCCCAACGCCCTGGGTGCCGACGCCGCCCTGGCAACCATCAGGAACATGGACAGCCAGGGAATCATCCAGGTCCACGACGCGGCCGTCGTGACCTGGGAGCCGGGCAAGAACAAGCCGAAGACCCGGGAACTGCGGGACATGAAGAAGGCCGGCGCCCTCTCCGGCACGTTCTGGGGAATGCTGTTCGGGCTGCTCTTCTTCGTGCCCCTGCTCGGCGCCGCCATGGGCGCCGCCGTCGGCGCCTTGAGCGGGAGCATGTCCGACGTCGGTATCAGCGACGAGTTCATCCGCAGCGTTCGAGATCAGGTCACTCCCGGTACCTCGGCGCTGTTCCTGCTGACCTCTGCCGCCGTACCGGACCGGGTGGCGGAGGCCATGCGGCAACACAAGTTCGAGATCGTCGCCACCAACCTGTCGCGCGAGGACGAACAACGGCTGCGTTCGGTCTTCGAGGCCGAGGAGCCAGTGCGGGCCTGAGCGCCGTTCGTGGCGGCGTGTCCTCGGATCTGGGGCGCGCCGCCATCACGGCGGAATGGTCAGCGCGGCCTCGGCCACCTCCGCCACCCGCGCCGCCGGGAGGTACCCGCTGAAGTGTTCGAGTACCGGCGCCAGGTCGAGCCCGAGTTCGGTATGGCCAAGGACGTAGTTGCGTAGCTTGTCCTCGATGGACAGTGGATAGGGTACGCCCCGCGGGCGGCCGAACCGGTGCATCCACCGCAGCCACGGCAGGCACAGGCACCGCCGGCCGGCCCGCCGGAACTTCTCGTGGATATAGCCCTCCTCGCCGCCGAAGCCGCGAAATCCGGGATGGAAGCCGAGCCAGGCATCGGTACGGCAGCTGAACGCGCCGAGGCCCTGCATCGGGATCTCGAAGGGCTCGCCGTCGGGTTCGTATCCGCGCGGGTCGCTGGCCCAGGTACCCCACATCTGTCCGCGCCACATCGGATCCAGGTGGGTCGACAGGAGCGTGCCGTCGTCGTACACGAGGGGGCCCTGGAGCAGGTCGACGCAGTCCGGATCGTCCCGGTAGAACCGCCGGAGCCGGGCGATCGCGCCAGGTTGGAAGAGCACGTGCGAGTCGCAACACAACACGGCGGCCCCGGTCGCGGTACGGAACACGAGCTCGCGCGCCGCAGCAGTACCGACCACGTCCGTGGCGCGGCGGTACGTGCCGCCCACCCAGTTCCGTACCAGGTCCCGCGTGTGTTCACAGCCGTAGTTGTCGACGACCAGCAGTTCCGTGCGGTCGAGGTCGTGGTAGAGGCGCAGCGCCTGCAGAGTGAAGTACACGCCGTCGAAGTCGTCGTAGGTCGCCATGCCGATGGTCAGGTCGGGAGCCGGCCGGATCAGGGCGGCAGCGGTGACCTTCGGAGCGGGTGCCTGCGGCTCCCCTGTGGATAGTGCCGGCCGCCCGTACCTTGTCGACACGGCCGCGAGCGCGACGATCCCGGCGACGACTGTGATCTGCCGGACCGGTGTGAGGCCGCCGAGCCACGGGAAGATGCTCGGCCCGGCGTCCCGGTACCCCTCCCACAGCACCAGCACCGCCGCAACGGCGAGGACAAGCGCCCGGACGACCGCGTCCAGTCCCGCGGCACCGCCACGGCGAGCCAGCTCGACCGCTGCCGCGGCGGCCGGGATCGAGAGGCAGGCCAACGCCAGAACCGCCGATGGCCACGCGATGACGCTCGACATCAGGCCGGCCGCCGCGGCCAGCTCGCCGACCCCCAGTACTGTTCCGCGCCACCGGTGCGGCAGCCGCCGCCATCCGGCGACCGCCAACGGTACGGCCAGCAGCAGCCGGTACACCATCAGGCCGTTGTCCATGGTGGACACTCAGGTGCGGCGTCGCGCGACGCGGTTGGCGACCCGGTTGGCGACTCGCTGAGCGACGAGAAGCACCGACAGCAGGGTGCCGAACAGACCACTGACGATCAGCGCGCCGCCCGCGCAGTTGAGCTCGCCCAGGATCGCGAGGACGGCGGCGAGCAGGGGCGTACCGGCCGACAGTCGGGCGAACCAGATGCGCAGGGTGGCCATCACGCTGCCGTCCCGGAACAGCAGCATGCAGGCCGGGAGCACGAAGATGGCGGCGCCGGCGAGGCTCAGCGCGGTGGCGAACAGGCCGACACCGAGGTACCCGCGGCACGCCCATACGAAGAACGTCACGGCCGCGGACGCCGTGATCGCCAAGGCGATCAGGAGCGCGACGGTACCGAAGCAACCGAGCTGGTCCCGCAGCGGCGGCGCGGTCGTGCTGGTGGTGGTCGTGGTCGTGGTCTGCGCGGGCGTGGTGGTCGTGGTCGGCGGTGGCGTGCTGGTCGTGGTCGGCGGCGGCGTGGTGGTCGTGGTCGGCGGCGGCGGTGTCGTGGTCGTGGTCGTGGTTGTCGGCGGTGCGGTGGTTGTCGTGGTCGTGGTTGTGGTTGTGGTTGTGGTGGTCGTTGTCGTCGGTGGTGGCGTGGTTGTTGGCGGTGGGGTCGTCGTTGTGGTGGTCGGCGCCGGCGTGGTTGTCGTGGTGGTTGGCGGTGGCGTCGTCGTGGTTGTGGTTGGTGGTGGCGTCGTCGTGGTTGTGGTTGGTGGCAGCGTGGTTGTCGTGGTGGGTGGCGGGGTGGTGGTTGTTGCGGGTGGCGGCGTGGTGGGCCTCGCCTCGGCGCCGGTGAATCCGATGGCCAGGAAGCCGTCGGCCGCGGAGTCGGACAGCAACACATTGGTCACGCCGTTGGCCCAGGCGGACTCCGCTGGAACCGCGGTGACGCCGGCCTTCTGGAAGACCTGGATCCGCCAGGGCCCTCGGCCGGACGCCACAGCCGGGCTCGGTGCCCAGCACATCTGCAGGCCGTCGAATGGTGCCGAAGGATCGCCCCAGCCGGCCAACGGCGCCAGCGGTTCGGCCACGAGCCCGGCCGGTACCGGCAGGCGCAGCCCCGAGGGCGATACGAGGACGAAGTCGTACTCCGCCTGTGCCGTTCCCACAAGCAGTACGCACAGCCCGGTGACCGTGAAGTCGGCGGCGTCCGGGGCGAATCCGAGGTCCCACCGCCACTCATCCGGCGCGACGGCGGCAGCCGGCCCGTAGCCCGAGGCGTCCACTGTGGACTGTACGGCGAGCTCGCACCAGTATTCGCGCAGCGGCTCGGGCAACCCGGGCACCGGCAACTCCGGCTGGGTCGCGACGAGGAAGTGATCCGGTATCGGGCCGTGGTGGGCGTACGCCCGCAGGACGGTCATGCCGCCGGGCCCGACGGTACCTCGACCCGTTCGGTACGGGTCGCGCCGATCACCTCGACGCCCTCGGTACCCGTGATGCCTGTCAGATCCAACTGGACACTGTAGGCGGTCGGCTCCGCCACCGGTTCCGTCACGGGCACCGGATCCGCACCGACCTCGCCGGGCGAGCCGACCACCTGGATGGCCCAGTATGGCGGCCGGCTCACGTACCGGACCGGGACGAGGCTGACCGCCATGGTCGGGTACGGCTTGTGCCCGCTGACGAGCAGCGCCGGTCGGGGCGGTATGGACATCTGGGTGATCGCGTTCGCCTGTTCGAAGTCGATGAGCCGCCCGTCGGTGTTCATTCCGTCAAGCCCCCTCAGCGCCGGAAACGCTATCGATAGAGATTTATATCGAATCGGTGGTCCGTGGCAAGGGTCATCCGCGGTAATGCTGGCGCGGCGCCCGTAGCCTGCCGGTATGGACGCCGCGTCGAGCTCTGCGGATGTGGTGGAGCGTCAGTTGTTCGCGCAGACGCTCCCGTTGATGTAGAAGGCCGCCGGTGCGGGGAATTGGCCGGTGTCGGTGCCGTTGAAGCCGAGGCCGACCGTACCGCCGTTGGCGGCGATGGTGGCGTTCCAGCTCGCGCTGGTGACGGTCACGTTCTGGCCGGTCTGGCTCCAGGTGCCGTTCCAGCCGCTCTGCACCCCCTCACCGGCGGCGGGCCAGGTGAAGGTGAGCGTCCATCCGTTGATGGCCGTCGTCGCGCGGTTGGTCAGCGTGATGGTGGCACCGAAGCCACCCGGCCAGCTGTTGCTGACCGCGTAGTGCACCGCGCACGAGGCGTTGGCCGGCGGTGGCACGGTGAAGGTGGCCGGCGAGGACGGCAGCGACGCATTCCCGTGCGTATCCACGGCGATCACGTCGTAGCTGTAGCTGGCGCCGACGGTCAGGCCGCTGAGGTTGAGCGTGGTGCCGGTAGGGCTGGCGACCAGCGTGCTGCCGGCGCTGCCGAGCTGGTACACCTGGTAGTTCGCGACCGGGTAGGTGCCCGCCGCGGAGGCGGTCCAGCTGAGCGTCGCCGTACCCGAGGTGCTGCTCGACGTGCTGGAGGACAGGTTCGACACGGCCGGCTGGCCGGGCGCACCGGGAGCCGTCGCCACGGTGCTTCCGCTGCCCGGGATCTGCAGCACAGTCAGGCTGTACGGCCCGACCGTGACCGAGGTGGCGGAGCTCTGTGTCGTCGAGGTGATGGCGTGGGCGTTGTTGGCCAAGGCGTAGACGGTCGGGCCGCCCGACGCGGTGAAGTTGTTGTAGGTCAGATTGGCGGTGTACGAGTTCGTCGGGTCCTCGTTGTCGATGAGGACGTTGAGACCGCCGCCGGCGCGGCGTACCGCGTGGACCTTTACCAGGGCGTTGCCGGATGTGGAGTTGACCATCGCGTCGCCCGGCGCGCCGAGCTTGCCGAGCATCTGGATGCCGTAGTACGGCGCGAACGGGGTGTCGAGTGGCGGTTCGGTCACGCCGCTGCCGTTGCCACCGCTGGAGAAAATGCCGTAATCGCCGTAGTCCTGGGCGCCGTTGATGACGCTCGGGGTGCCGGGGCCGTTGTGCTGGTCCCACCAGTCGACGTTGGTGACGCCATTCTCCAGCCAGCTCATGTACATGTCGGCGGCGAACAGGGCGCCGGGTTGGGTGTTCGTGGCGATGGTGGAGTTGGTTTCGGTCACGACGATCGGGACGTTCGCCGGGTTCACCCCCGCGTACTGCTGGACCTGCGCCTTGATGGTGGACACGATGCCCGGGATACCACTCGGATCGGTGAGCATCGCCGCCACGTCCGTAGTGCCGTACGCCGGGTAGTAGTGCACGATGACGCAGTCGGTCTTGGCGCCGAGCTTGGTCAGTACGGTCTGGTTCCACGGCTGCGGGCTGGTGGTCGCGTTGGTGACGTTGTCCGGCCAGTACCCGGGCGTGGTCAGCACGGCGCATACGTGGATGTTCGCGCTGGCCGCCTTCATCGCGGAGATGAAGCTCAACACGTTGGTGGCGTACACGCCGGGGCCGCAGTTGTACGTCTGCGACGGCTCGCTGCCGATCGTGACCGGGGTACCCGACGAGGTCGTGCAGTGGCTGTCCGCCTCCCAGTTCGCGCCGTACGTGCCGTTGCCGTAGACCTCGTTGCCGACCTCCCAGTACGTGATGCCGTAGGTGTTGGTGACGTTCGCGTTCTGTACCCACGCGGCGGCAAGTGCCGGGGTACCGGTGCCGTAGTTCACCGTGATGACCGGATGGGTACCGGCGGCCTGTGCGGTACCCATGAAGTTGCTGAACGCGGTGTTCGGGGCGTCGTACCCGCCCTGCGCGACGTTGGTCTGCCAGTTGTAGATGTCCGAGTACGAGCCGCCGGGGTAGCGCAGCGCGGTGAAGCCGGCCGCCTTGATCAGACCCGGCGCCGCCGCGTCGTTCATGTTGCCGTCGTACACCGCGGTGTTCAGCCCGATCGCGTTCGACGAGATGGTGCCCAGCCCGCCGGTGGCGTTCACCGTCACCGCGACGCCGGTGGCGGCCATCGCCGCGGGCACGCTGACGGCTGACACCGCCGCGATGGTGAGTGTGGACAACGCCAGGACCGTGTATCGCGAGCGGAGCACTCCGGCTCTCCTGATTGACATGGACGTCTCCTTACCGGTGAAGATCGCCTGCCATGCGCCGTGCGACCCGGCGAGGATCGCTGTGGCGAGACGGAACCCGCAGACGCGGTCTCGCCTGCCTCGGCGACGCATGTCCGAAGTGGAGCTTGCCCGTGCTCCTTCGCCGGTCCCGATCAGAGGTTCACACTCACGGAGACGGCTGTCAATAGTTTGACTGCCCGACAAACCAAGTCGCCGGAGATGAAAGCTTCGCTCAGACGCCGCCGGTGACTCCCGACGGCTCGGCCGCGGGGTCGTGGACCGGAACCGGCCGGGTCGGGCGCAGTACGCCGGCACTGGCCGACATCACCAGCGCGAGGACCACCGGGATGCCCAGCGCCGCCGGCAACCCGACGACCGTACTGGCCGAGCCGATCAGAATCGGCCCGAGCAGGAAACCGAGGTAGCCGATCGTCACCACCAGCGACAGCGAGCGGCCGGCCCGGGCCGGGTCGCGGTTGCCCGCCGCGGAATAGATCTGCGGTGCGGCGCACGACATGCCGGCGCCCAGGCAGCCGAAGCCGATGACACCGGCGACCGGGTCGGCGATCAGCAGGGCGGCGCCGAGCCCGACGGCGGCCAGTACACCGCTGATCCGCATCAGTACGACGGGCCCGAGTACGCGGGTCAGCCAATCGCCGCACAGCCGACCGGCGAACATGGCGATCGAGAACGCCGCGTAGGCGTACGTCGCGAAGCCGGCGCTGCTGTGCAGGTTGTCGCGCAGGTAGACCGCGCTCCAGTCGGCGGCGGCGCCCTCACCCACGAGCGCGAACAGCGCGAGGATTCCGAGGAAAACCAGTGCGAACGAACGCACAGACCAGGTTTCGTCGCGGGTCCGCGGTACCACCGGCTCGCCCGGTGGCACCGCCCGCGCCGGCAGCCGCCACCACGCCACGCACAGCGCCAACACGACAACCGCGGCTCCCACGCTCAGGAACGTGGGACCGGCACCGAGCCCGGCGCGGGCGAAGATGCCACCGACGATCGCGCCCAGGAACCCGCCGATGCTGTACACGGCGTGGAACGACGACATGATGGACTTGCCCCAGGCCCGCTGTACCTCGGTGGCGTTGGCGTTCATCGCGATATTGAGCGTGCCGTGTCCGAGCCCGAACGCGAACAGCGCCACGCACAGCGTGACCAGTCCGGGGGCGTACGCCACGGGTACCAGCAGTACGCCCTCGGCCAGCGCCGTCGGCACCATGACCCGGTCGCTGCCGAACCGGTCCGCGAGCCGGCCCAGCACCGCCATGCCGACGATGCAACCAGCGGCGAAGGACAGCAACGCGATGCTCAGCCGCCCGTCGCTGAGACCGAGCCGCTCTTTGACCGCCGGCACCCGGGAGGTCCATGCCCCCAGTGCCGCGCCGAACAAGAGAAACGCCAGAGAGGTGGCGACGCGCCCGCGGCGGAGCTGACCGGGACCGGGGGGCACGCGATCCACCACTGATTCCCCTCGGGCCGACTGCGGGGTGGTGCCGGAAACTCGTTGCGGGGGCTTACCCGGCCTGGCAATCATAGCGGTGGGCTCGGTGCCGCACCGTCGCCGAATTCGCCCGGGCACGCTTGCTTCACCTGCGGTGCGGGTACCGGGCGGGCGTCCGCCAGCCAATGCGGGGGAGGGAGACGGCCGTGGGACTGACCCGCAAGCGCCTGCTGGGACTGATCGGGGCCACCGCAGGCGGATCCAATGCCGGGGCGTTCACACCGTCGGGCCGCCGGCGCAGCGGGTGGGCGCGGCACGGCGAGTGTCACCGTCCCGCCGGGGATCCGGCGGGACGCGTGCGCGATCGGGGTCGGGTCGGCCGGCACCCGTACCGGCGTACCCGGTGACCTCGGTCAGACGCCGAGGCCCTTCCAGCCGTCGGTCGCGTACCGGACGAGCGTGCCGACCTGATACCTGACCGATGACGGAGACTGCGCCGGGAGTGCGTCGGCCTTCGGCGCGGGCGCGCTCGGCGGGACGGCGCCCGGCGGGGGAGGCGGGAAGCCGCCCGGGGGCATCGGACCCGGCGGGAAGCCGGCCGGAAGCGGACCCGGTGGGAAGGCGCCCGGCGCAAGCGGAACCTGCGAGTAGGCAACCTCCGGCGGGACCGGCGCCGGCCGCGCGGGGCACAGCAGGTAGTGCTTCATGACCGCGGGGAACCGCTCGACGATCAGGTGCCGGGGGCGTTCCCAGGCGATGCCGACCTCAGCGCATACCTCCCTGACCGTGGTCTCGCTGGCCAGGTTGGCGAAGCCCGAGCCCTGCCACGGGAGTACGTGGTGGACGCGGTGCGGGCTGAGGCCGGCGCTGAGGAACAGGTCGATCCAGCGGTTGCCGACGATGCTCAGGTCATAGCTCAGGCAGATCTGCTGCGCTGCCCAGTCATCGCGCAGCGGTGCCGGTATCGCGGCGAGCTCCTCCTCGGTGGCCGACTCCTCGAAGTCGTGGCTCGCGACGACGAGGAAGGTGTTGAACCACAAGGCGATGAAGAACTGCACCAACCAGGCCACGATGTGACCGGTCGCCAGGCACGCGACGAACTCGACCAGAATCCATGCGCGGATGAGCCAGAAGTCCGTACGGATCGCGTCCGGAGTGGACGATGAGCCGTCCGGCGCCTGCTGCCGCCTGGGACGCTCGAACTTGGCGATCTCCCTTGCCCGCAACGACAGTCCGGTCAGGCAGATGCCGAGCTTGTGGAGCGTATAGCCCGGGATCCGGAGCAGCGGGTGCAGCCGGAGCATGCTGTCGAAGAACGTCTTCTTCACGTCCGCACCGGAGCCCAGATAGGGATGGTGCAGGAGTACGTGCCCATCGGATCCGATGAGGCTCGTACCGACGTAGTTGATGTCGAAGAGCGCTTTGCCGAGCGGCATGGTGAAGCGGCGCCCCTGGTCCTTCCACTTCCGGTGCAGATGGTAATGACCCGCACCCGCGAGCGAGGTCCGCGTCAGGACCATGATGATGACGAACGCCCAGGCGGGTATGACCCGCGCGATCAGCAGCGCCAGGGCCGCGACGTGGGCGACCCCGATAATCCACGTCACAACGTCGAAGGCGCGATCGTACCTGCGCAGGTCCTTCTTGGAGAACCTGGCGTTCAGCTTGGCGCGGATCTCCGCGAGCAGGCTGCCCTGGTCGCGGTAGTCGAGTTTCGGCAGGTCTTTGCGCGCGTCAAAATCGGGCGCCAGCAGGAACGGCGGTACGCCAAGCTTGGGGAGGATGTCGTTTTCGGTGATCGGCGGCGGTGCATTGAACGGCGGTGCGTCGGGTGGCGGCGCATCCGGGGGTGGCGGGGGAAGTTCGGCGGCGCGCGGCGGCACAATGACCCTGGGTCTCACGTTCTTTCCGGCGAGTTCCTGGATCTCGTATCTCGCGAGAAACCGCCGCGCCCGCTCCGGCTCGCGGTGGTACGTATGCAGAAGCGCGCTGATGTCGCGGCCCTCGGTCTGCCGGAACCACATCGCGCCACCGGGATGCAGCTTGATCCATTCCGTGAAGTCATAGGCGCGCCCGTCCACGATCCAGAACGGGCGGCCCTGGGGGAGGACAGTGCCGGTATGGGGCGAGCTGCGATCTGAAGTCTCACTGATGGTTTCGGACATCGGTCCTCCTCCTGGAACTGGCGCTCGCTCTGGTGGCTGGTCGGTCAGCATGGTTGCGCCGGCCCGAATTCGAGGAGCGCGGTTTCGATCTGAGCGCCCGGACCCATCGTGACCATGACGCCGAGGTCACCGGCCCCGGCGCAGCCCTCGGCCAGCAGGCGCTGCAGACTGACCAGGAAGCTGCCGCTGGAGATGTTTCCGTACTCGCGCAGCACGGAGCGGGTATGCCGCACGTCGTGCTCCTCCAGGCCAAGGCTGAGCTTGATGGAGTCGATCACCACGCCGCCGCCCGTGTGCAGCACCCAGTGCCGGACCGCGGAGGTGTCGAGTCCATTCCGCTTGAGCAGCGTTTCGACCGGCTCGCGAACGTTGAATCCTATGACGTATGGGATGTCCCGGTCGAGAAAGAAGCTCCATTTCCCGGCGCCGGCATCCCAGTCGAAGCGCATGGCCGCCCACTGGTCGGGGATGCAGAAGCTCTCGAAGTCGACCACGCGCGGGGTACGTGGGGACGGCGCCGGCGTGGTGACGTTTCCACTGTGGCCGGTCAGTACGGCCGCCGCCGCGCCATCCCCGAAGAGGCTGTTGACAATGCCGGTACGCGGCGTCTCGTCGACGACGTACATCGCGGAGTTGATCTCACAACAGACCAGCAGCGCCACCCGGCCCGGATGGTTGCGCACCCATTGCACAAGCGGGTTCATCCCGTTGAGGCCGGCATTGCAGCCCATCCCGACAACGTCGGCCCGCACGAGACTGCGGTTGAAACCGAGCTCCCGGCAGAACAGCGAGCTCAGGCCGGGCACCAGGAAGCCGGTCGAGGTGACGCACAGCAGGTAGTCGACATCGGCCGGCGACAGCGACGCCCCGTCCAGCGCGTCGCGGATTGCTCGCGATCCGATCTCGAGGGCCCCGTCCCGGAACTTGGCGTGCAGGTCGGCCGCGGACTCGGTACGGGCGCGGCCGGTGCGGGGATCCTTCTCGGGGAGGTAGAGATGCCGGCGCTGGATGTGCGGGGACCGGAGGAGCTTCTTGACGACCCTGTTCTCCAGGCCGAGAAGTGCGCCGATCTCCTCCTGAGAGTAGGACCGGTCAGGAAATGCGCTCCCCACGGAAGCGATCACTGCTGTGGTTTCCCCCCAAGAACCCGGGTAGCGAATGCTACCGAGCCCCGGCGCACCTTCATTACCAATCATTGAGAGGTCTTCCCCCGATCGATGGCCGGGCCTCATGGCGCAGACCCAGCAACAGGCTACGGTGCTTTCGTCCGAGGCAACATGCTCTGCATGGGCATCGCTGTACGCCGGTTCGTACGGCCCCGCGTGCGCGAATGGTCGCGCCAACCCTTGCTACGCTCACCGCGTGTCCACTGCCCCGATCCGCGGTGAGCCCGGCGGTGAGCCAGGCGGCGAGGACGGTGGCAGGTGGGTTGGCTTCCGTTTCCGAGCCGGCGACATCGTGATAAGCACCTTGCCGAAATCCGGAACGACCTGGATGCAGATGATTTGCGCGTTGCTCGTCTTCCAGACGCCGGATCTGCCGGATCCACTGTGGAGCCTCTCGCCATGGCTGGACAGTCCGACCTTGCCGCGGGAGCACGTATACGCCCATCTCGCCGCGCAGCGGCACCGGCGCTTCATCAAGACACACGCGTCGCTGACCGAGATTCCTTCCGACCCCCGGGTCACGTATCTCGTGACGGCTCGGAATCCGCTCGACGCATTCGTGTCGATGTACTACCAAAACAGAATGGACGGCCCGCCGCCGGTACCGCCGCTCGGCCGGCCCGGATCCGCCGGGCCGCCGCCGCGGCCGGCCCATCCGGAGCAGTCCGGGTCCGGCGAACCCGGCGGTCCGCCTTGGCCTACGGGAACGCCTTCCGGACCACCCGGGCCTCCTGGACCGCCCGGGCATCCGGGTCCGCCTGGGCATCCCGGACCGCCCGGGCATTCAGGTCCGCCCGGGCATTCGGGTCCACCCAGGCCTCTCGGACCGCCCGGGCGTTCGGGTCCACCGGGTCCTCCCGGGCCACCACCCGGAGCGCCCAGGCCGCCCGGGTCACCGGCTGGACCCGCACCCCAGCCACCCACGGCGGAGGTGTCGCCGGAGCGGCTGCGCGGGGCACTGGTGGAATGGATCGGCAGCGATGATGATTTGCCCGCGTCGCTGCCTGGCGCCATGCGCCACCTGGCTGACGCCTGGGCCAGGCGCGGCGAGCCGAACGTGGTGCTGGTGCACTACGACGACCTGCTGGCCGACCTCGAGGGCCAGATGCGCCGGCTCGCCGCCCGGCTCGGGATAGCCGTACCGGAGCAGTCCTGGCCCGCACTCGCGGACGAAGCCACCTTCAAGCGGATGAAGAACCGCACGGACATACACCCCCCGCCGCCGCCGGGGTTCGTCAACGACGCCGGCTCCTTCTTCCGCCGGGGCACCTCGGGTGCCGGGCGCGAGGTGCTCAGCGACGAAGAACTCGCCCGCTACTTCGCGCGCGCCGCCCGGTTCGCACCGCCCGATCTGATCGAGTGGCTGCACCGCCGGGACGCCTGAACTAGCCCGGGCCGGCCCCTCTCGGCCATGGCCTTCCGGGCGGGGGCAGGTCATGACCTCCCGGCGGCGGGGGCGGCCGGAAATGGCCGCCCGGCGGGGCGTGTCGCAGGCCGGCGCCGACCGGCTCCTGGCGGGCGAACTGGGTCCGGTACAGGTCCGCGTACAGCCCGCCGGTCGAGAGCAGCTCGTCGTGGCGGCCGCGCTCGCGAATTCGACCGTCGTCGATGACCAGGATCTGATCGGCCTCGCGGATCGTGGACAGCCGATGGGCGATGACCAGAGAGGTACGGCCGGAGAGGGCAACCTTGAGCGCCTGCTGGACGGCGACCTCCGACTCGGAGTCCAGGTGCGCGGTCGCCTCGTCGAGTACCACCACGGCCGGTGCCTTCAGCAGCAGCCGGGCCAGCGCGACCCGCTGTTTCTCGCCGCCGGACAGCCGGTAGCCGCGGTCGCCCACGATCGTGTCCAGGCCGTCGGGCAGCTTCGAAATCAGATCCCAGATCCGGGCCGCCTGGCATGCATCGATCAGGTCCGCCTCGGTCGCCCCGGGTCGGGCGTACTCGAGGTTGGCCCGGATCGTGTCGTGGTACAGGTGGGCGTCCTGGGTCACCACGCCGACCGCGTCGCGCAACGACTCCTGAGTCACGTCCCGAAGGTCGAACCCACCGATGCGTACCGCGCCCTCTCCGGGGTCGTACAGCCGGGACACCAGGTGCGTGATGGTCGTCTTGCCCGCCCCGGACGGGCCGACCAGGGCGGTCAGCTGCCGGGCCGGTGCGGTGAAGCTGATGTCGTGCAGTACGCCCAGCCGCACGTCCGTGCGCTCCGGTACGGTCAGGGCGATCGACTCCAGCGAGGCGAGTGCGACCTC
>JBPYFB010000183.1:0-18556 GCA_051986465.1 Rugosimonospora sp. | reverse complement strand
CGGTGGGCGGTGGTCGCGGTGGCCGCACTCAACCTGGTACCGCCGGCCGAGCGCGCGCTGCGCCTGCACGACCCGGTCGCGGCGGTACGGGCGGAAGGCCCGCTGGCCGCCGGCGGGTTCACCTTCGCGCTCATCTGGGGCGCGTGGATCAATCGCCTCGTCGCGCAGAACGACAGCCGGGCCGCGCTCATCGCCGAACTGCGCGCCACCCGTGCCGAGGTGGCCCGGCTGTCCCACGAGGCGGGCGTGGTGGCCGAGCGCCAACGCCTCGCCGCCGACCTGCACGACACCGTCGCACAGGGACTGTCCAGTGTGGTCATGCTGGTCCAGGCGGCCGAGGCGGACGCCGGGCCGACCGGACGCGGACACCTGGAACTCGCCAACCGCACCGCCCGCGAATGCCTTGTCGAGACTCGTGCCCTGGTCGGGGCGCTCACCCCGGCGGCGCTGTCGGGCGCCTCGCTCGGCGACGCGATCGGGCGCCTGGTACGGCGCTTCGGCGAGGAGACCGGGGTGGACAGCGACTGGCGGGTGGCGGGCGAGCCGCGGCAGTTGCCGACCGGCGTCGAGGTGGTCGTGCTGCGCGCGGTGCAGGAGGCGCTCGCCAACGTACGCAAGCACGCGGCGGCGAGCCGGGCGGCGGTCCGCCTCGCATACCGTCCGGACGAGGTCGAGCTGGAGGTCACCGACGACGGGTGCGGCCTGCCCGAGGACCCGATGGCGCGCGGGTACGGGCTGCGCGGCATGGGTACCCGCATCGCACAGGCCGGCGGCCGGCTGCACCTGTCCGGCGAGGGCGGTACCCGGCTGCGGGTGGTGATCCCGGCGTGATCGCCGTGCTCCTCGTCGACGACCACCCCGTGGTACGGGCCGGGGTGCGGGGCATGCTCGACGGCGAGCCCGACATCCGGGTGGTGGGCGAGGCGGGCCGCGCGGTCGAGGCGCTGGCGTCGGTACGGGCACTGCGCCCCGACGTGGTGCTGATGGACCTGCGGATGCCGGACGGCGACGGGGTGGACGCGACCGCGCGGATCCTCGCCGAGACACCGGCGCCGCGGGTACTCGTGCTCACCACGTACGAGACGGACGCGGACATCCTGCGCGCGGTCGAGGCGGGCGCGATCGGGTACCTGCTCAAGGACGCGTCCCGGGCGGACCTGCTCGCGGCGATCCGGTCCGCCGCGCGGGGCGAGACGGTACTCGCCCCGGCCGTGGCGACCCGGCTGCTGCACCGGGTACGGGCGCCGGGCGCGACCGCCCTGTCCCCGCGCGAACTGGAGGTACTCCACCTCGTCGGGCGCGGACTGTCCAACGTGGACATCGGGCGGGAGCTGTACATCAGCGAGGCGACGGTCAAGACGCACCTGCTGCGTACCTTCGCCAAGCTCGGCGTCTCCGACCGTACCGCGGCGGTCACCCGGGCGATCGCCGCCGGCCTGATCGACCCCCCAACGAGTTAACTCCCAACTCTGTCCACAAGGGACTGTGGGGGGCGGAACCGGTCGCCGTAGCGCGCCGCGAGCTCCTCGGCGCGGGCCACGAAGCCGGGCAGGCCGCCCGGGTACTGGTCGATGTACTGGATGACGCCGCCGGTCCAGGCCGGGAAGCCGATGCCGAACAGCGAGCCGATGTTGGCGTCGGGTACCGAATCGAGCACGCCCTCGTCGAAGCAGCGTACGGTCTCCAGCGCCTCCGCGAACAGCATGCGCTCCTGAAGGTCCGGCAGGGGTACCGCGGCCGTACCGGAGTCGAAGGCGGAGCGCAGGCCGGGCCACAGCCGCACCCGCTTGCCGGACTCGTCGTACTCGTAGAACCCGGCGCCGGACGCGCGGCCCTTGCGCCCGTACTCGTCGATCATCTTGTCGATGACCGCGTCGGCGGGGTGCGGCGTGAAGCTCGCCCCGGCCGCCGCCCTCGCCTCGTCGCGAATCTTGCGCGGCAGCGTGAGGGTCAGCTCGTCCATCAGCTGCAGCGGCGGCGCCGGGTACCCGACCTGGGTGGCCGCCTGCTCGATGGTGGCCGGCTCCACCCCCTCGCCGAGCGCGGCGAGCGCCTCGTTGAGGAAGGTACCGATGACCCGGCTGGTGAAGAAGCCGCGGCTGTCGTGCACCACGATCGGCGTCTTGCCGATCTGCAGCGCGAAGTCGAACGCCTTGGCGAGCGTCGCGTCCGAGGTCTTCCCGCCCCGGATGATCTCCACGAGCGGCATCTTGTCGACCGGCGAGAAGAAGTGGATGCCGATGAAGTCCTCCTGGCGGCGAACTCCTTGGGCCAGCGCGGTGATCGGCAGGGTCGAGGTGTTGGAGCCGAGCACGGCGTCCGGCTTGACGATCTCCTCGATCTCGCCGAAGACCGCGTGCTTGAGCTCCGGGCTTTCGAACACGGCCTCGACAACGAGGTCGACACCGGCGAAGTCGGCGGGATCGGCGGTGGGCGTGATCCGGGACAGCACCTGTTCCGCCGTGTCGGGCCTGGCGCGCCGGGCCGCGTAGCCCTTGCCGCGCTCGGCCAGTTCGAGGGAGACGTCCTTGAGGACCACGTCGATGCCGGCCTTCGCGCAGACGTACGCGATCGCCGCGCCCATCATGCCGGCGCCGAGCACACCGACCTTGCCGGCCCGGAACCTCGGCTGGTCCTTCGGGCGCGAGCCGCCCGCGTTGATGTGCCTCAGGTCGAAGAAGAACGCCTTTGTCATGTTCTTCGCGACCTGGCCCGTGACCAGGTTGACGAAGTACCGCGTCTCGATCAGCCCGGCGGTGTCCACGTCGACCTGGGCGCCTTCCACGGCGGCGGCGAGGATCGCCCGGGGTGCCGGCAGCGGCGCGCCCTTGAGCTGCTTGCGCAGGGTCGCGGGAAATGCCGGCAGGCTCGCGGCGAGCGCCGGACTGGCCGGGGTACCGCCGGGCATCTTGTACCCCTTGGCGTCCCACGGCTGCACGTGCGCGTCGGGGTTGGCGCGGATCCACTCCTTGGCCCGGGGTACCAGAGCGGGTACCGCGTCGACGAGCTCGTGTACCAGGCCCAGCCGCAGTGCGTCGGCCGGCCGGTACCGCTTGCCTTCCAGCAGTACGGCGGTCAGCGCCTCCTGTACGCCCAGCAGCCGTACCGTGCGCACCACGCCACCGCCGCCGGGCAGCAGGCCGAGGGTGACCTCGGGCAGCCCGAGAAGCGTGCCGGGCGCGGCGGTCGCGATCCGGTGGTGGCAGGCGAGGGCGAGCTCCAGCCCGCCGCCGAGCGCGGCGCCGTTGACCGCGGCCACCACCGGCCGGCCCACCGTCTCCAGCCGGCGCAGGTTGCGCTTGAGCTCGTTGGCGTACGCGGTGATCTCGGCGGCCTGTTCCGGCCCGGCGCCCATCAGCTCGTCGAGGTTGGCGCCCGCGAAGAAGCTCTTCTTCGCCGAGGTGAGCACGACGCCGGTGATCGCCTCGCGCTCGGCCTCCAGGCGATCCACCACAGCGGCCAACGCGTCGCGGAAGGCCGCGCTCATCGTGTTGGCCGACTGGGCCGGATCGTCCATGGTGAGCGTGACGATGCCGTCGCCGTCCTGCTCCCACCGGATCATCGCCATGCCGTGCCCACCTTCTCGCTATACCCGCTCGATGATCGTCGCGATGCCCATGCCGCTGCCGATGCACAGCGACAGCAGCGCGCGCCGCGCCTGCCGCCGCTCCAGCTCGTCCACCATCGTGCCGAGGATCATCGCCCCGGTGGCGCCCAGCGGGTGGCCCATCGCGATCGCCCCGCCGTTGACGTTCACCTTCTCCTCGGGCAGCTTCAGCTCCTTCATCCACTTGAGAACCACCGCGGCGAACGCCTCGTTCAGCTCGAACAGGTCAATGTCCGCAGTGGACAGACCGGCGATGTCGAGGACCTTGCGGGTGGCGGGCGTCGGGCCGGTCAGCATGATGGTCAGGTCGGCGCCGCTCACCGCGGCGGCCACGATCCGGGCCCTGGGCACCAGGCCGAAGTCCCGCCCCACCTGCTCATCGCCGATCAGCACCAGCGCGGCACCGTCCACGATGCCCGAGGAGTTGCCCGGGGTGTGCACGTGGTTGACGCGCTCGACCCAGTGGTACTTCTGCAGGGCCACCGCGTCGAATCCGGCCGCCTCGCCGATCGCCTCGAACGAGGGGCGCAGCGCGGCGAGACCGTCCATTGTGGTGCCCGGGCGGCGGTGCTCGTCGTGGTCGAGCACGGTGACGCCGTTGATGTCCTTGACCGGTACGACGGACTTGGCGAAGTACCCGCCCGACCAGGCCGCCTCGGCGCGCTGCTGGGAGCGCAGCGCGAAGCGGTCCACGTCTTCCCGGGTGAAGCCCTCCAGGGTGGCGATCAGGTCGGCGCCGATGCCCTGCGGTACGAACGAGGTGTCGTAGTTGGTCGCGGGATCGGTGAAGATGGCGCCCCCGTCGGAGCCCATCGGTACCCGGGACATCGACTCCACGCCACCGGCGATGATCAGCCGCTCCCAGCCCGAGCGGATCCGCGCCGCGGCCTGGTTGACTGCCTCCAGCCCCGAGGAGCAGAACCGGTTGAGCTGTACGCCCGCCACGGTCTCGGGCAGGCCTGCGGCGAGCGCGGCGGTGCGGGGCAGCACGCCGCCCTGCTCGCCGATGGGCGACACGATGCCGAGCACGATGTCGTCGATCGCGGCCGGGTCGAGGCCGGGGAACCGGGACCGCAGCTCGCGCAGCAACCCGACCACCAGGTCGACCGGCTTCGTGCCGTGCAGCGAGCCACCCTTGTTGCGGCCGCGCGGCGTGCGGAGCGCTTCGTAGACGTACGCTTCACCGGACATGCCGACCTCCCCCTAGCTAATACCCGTTAACTTACGCTCCCCGAACAGCTTGGTGTCAACGGATTGTGGCTTACTTGGCACCGGCTAGACTTCCCTCACTATGCCGATCCAGCGCGACCCCGGGCGGCGCGACCGGCTCGCCGCCGCCGCGGCCGAGCTGGTGGGCGCGCGCGGGTACCACGCGGTGGGCGTCGACGAGATCGCGGCGGCGGCCGGCATCAGCGGTCCCGGCGTGTACCGGCACTTCCCGGACAAGGAGGCGATCCTCGCCCACGTGCTGCTGCACTCGGTCGAGGAGCTGCATACCATCACCACCACGGCACTGTCCGGTGTGGACGGTGTGCACGGTTCCGGGGACGGTCGGGTCGAGGCGTTACTGGCGGCGGTGGCGGCCGCGGCGGTCGACCGGCGGGACATGGCGGCGCTGTGGCGGCGCGAGGGGCGCCACCTCTCCCCCGAGCACCGGCGCGAGATGCGGCGGCGCTCCTCGGCGACGCTCGACGCCTGGGCCGGCGCGCTGCTCGCCGCCCGTCCGAGCCTGGCACCCGCCGACGCGCAGGTGCTGTGCTGGGCCGCGCTGAGCGTCTTCGGCAGCGTCTCGACGCACCACACCACGCTGGTCCGGCCGCGCTTCGTCGAACTGCTCGCCGAGGTCGCCCGGCGCGTGCTGTACGCAACCCTCCCGCCCGCCGGTACCCCCGCCGCGCCACCGGCTGTCACGGGCCCCCGGCCACGCCGCGAACAGCTGCTCGGTGCCGCCGCCGAACTGTTCCACCGGTACGGCTTCCACCAGGTGACCATGCACGACATCGGCACCGCGGTCGGCATCGCCGGGCCCAGCGTGTACCGGCACTTCCCCGGCAAGCAGGCGATCCTGTGCGCGATCGCGCGGCGGGCCGCGCACCGGCTCGACCTGGACGCCGAGCACGCCCTGCGCGCGGGTACCGGCGAGCGGGCGGCCCTGCGGCGCCTGGTCGCGTCGTACGTGCGGGCGCTGACCGCCTCGCCCGACCTGACCGTCGCGCTGTCCATCGATACCGCCGTCCTCGCCGATGGCGACCGGGCCGAGCTGGTACGCCTGCAGCGGGACTACGTCGCGCGCTGGGCCGGCCTGCTCCAGGTGGTGCACCCGGAGCTCAACCCGCGGGAGGCGAAGGTCACGGTGCAGGCCGCGCTCACGATCGGCAACGACCTGAGCCGGTCCCGGCGCTTCGCCAGCCGCCCGGCCCTCCCCGCCGAGCTGGCCACCCTGATGGCCGCCGCCCTGGATACCGGCCCGGTCGACGCCCCGTAGCGGTCCGCCAGGAATCCGCCAGCGGTTCCGGCGAAGGGACGACGTTTGCGCCGGGACTCGTGTGGAAGGGGAAGACCATGCCGAGGGCGGTCAAGTTCAGCAGGTACGGCGGGGTCGACGTCCTGGACGTCGTGCCGGTGGCGCGGCCGGTACCGAGCCAGGGACAGGTTCTCGTGGAGATGAGGGCGGCGGCGATCAACCCGGGTGAGGCGGCGATCCGGGAGGGCGCGATGGCGGCGCTGTGGCCGGTCACGTTCCCGTGCGGTGAGGGCAGCGACCTCGCCGGGGTGGTGGTCGAACTGGGTTCGCACGGGGAGGGCGTGCGCCGGTTCGCGGTCGGCGACGAGGTCATCGGCTTCACCGACAACC
Source organism: Rugosimonospora sp. (assembly GCA_051986465.1). GTDB lineage: Bacteria > Actinomycetota > Actinomycetes > Mycobacteriales > Micromonosporaceae > DATEJJ01. The sequence continues at coordinate 12,095 of JBPYFB010000183.1, read as the reverse complement.
GGGCCAGCCACGCCGATCTGGTACTGGTGGAGGAGGCGAACCTGACGCACCGGCCGAGCGGCGTGTCCTGGGAGGCGGCGGGCTCGCTGTACGTCGCGGGTACCACGGCGTACGCGGCCGTACGCGCGGTCGCCCTGTGTCCGGACGACACGGTGGTCGTCTCGGCCGCGGCCGGCGGGGTCGGTTCGATCGCGGTCCAGCTGGCGCGGCACGTCGGTGCCCGGGTGGTCGGCCTGGCCGGTACCGACAACCACGAGTGGCTCGCGGGGCACGGGGTGATCCCGGTGGCCTACGGGGACGGCACGGCGCAACGGATCCGGGAGGCGACCGGCGGGCGGGTGGACGCGTTCATCGACACGTTCGGCGGCGGGTACGTGGAGCTCGCGCTGGAGCTGGGGGTACGGCCGCGGCGCATCGACACGATCATCGACTTCGCGGCCGCGCAGCGGTACGGGGTCAAGACTGAGGGGAACTCCGCCGCCGCGGACGCGGAGATCATCGCCGAGCTCGCCGATCTCGTCGCGAAGGGGATCGTCGAGATCCCGATCGCCCGCGTGTACCCGCTGGCGCAGGTGCGCGACGCGTACCGCGAGCTGGAGCGGCGGCATACCCGGGGCAAGATCGTACTGCGCCCCTGAGGCAAGCTCCTCAGGCAAGCCCCTTACGCAAGCCCTGGCGCCGCTGGCCTGCGGAATCGCTTCGTGCGAACGTTCACACGCATTGTGAGCGCTCACCCTCACTTCGGGCCGGCGAGTTGCGACCTCTATCCGTATTGCCGCGCCGTTACCGAGACGTTATCCGGCGCCGTTGACGACCAAAATGTTAGCGCTAACACTATGTGCACCGCCCGGACGGCCGGGCCCGGCAGCCGAGGAGGCGTTCGTGGCGACCCATTTCGTGACGACTGATGAGGTGCCCCTCGGTCGCGCCCGCGGCCAGGTGTGACGATGCCGAACACAGAGAAGATGCCGAGCACGGACAAGCCCCAGGTCTGGTTCCTCACCGGCAGCCAGCACCTCTACGGCCCGCAGACCCTGCGGCAGGTCGCCGACCAGTCCGAGCGCATCCAGCGCATGCTGACCAGCAGCGGCGAGATCAGCGCCGAGATCGTGTGGAAGCCGGTGCTCACCGACGCGCCGGCGATCCGCCGGGTGATGACCGAGGCGAACGCCGACCCGTCGTGCGTCGGCGTCATCGCCTGGATGCACACGTTCTCCCCGGCGAAGATGTGGATCAGCGGCCTGGACTCGCTGCGCAAGCCACTGCTGCACCTGCACACCCAGCTCAACTCCGCGCTGCCCTGGTCCACCATCGACATGGACTTCATGAACCTCAACCAGGCGGCGCACGGGGACCGCGAGTTCGGGTACGTGCAGACCCGGCTCGGGGTGGCCCGCAAGACCGTGGTCGGGCACGCCAGCGATCCGGCGATCGTCGCGCGCATCGACGGCTGGGTCCGCGCCGCGATCGGCTACCGGCACCTGCGCGAGCTGCGCCTGGCCCGGTTCGGCGACAACATGCGGGACGTCGCGGTGACCGAGGGCGACAAGGTCGACGCGGAGCTGCGCTTCGGCGTCTCGGTGAACACGTACGGCGTCAACGATCTCGTCGCCGTCGTCGACCAGGTACCCGACGCGGAGATCGATCCCCTGGTGGCTCAGTACGCCGATGCGTACGACGTCGTGCCCGAGCTGGCCAGCGGCGGGGAGCGCCACGAGTCGCTGCGGTACGCGGCGCGCATCGAGGCGGGGCTGCGGCACTTCCTCGACAGCGGCGGCTTCGGCGCGTTCACGACGAACTTCGAGGACCTGGGTGGCCTGCGCCAGCTGCCCGGGCTCGCGGTGCAGCGGCTCATGGCGAAGGGGTACGGCTTCGGCGGCGAGGGCGACTGGAAGACCTCGATGCTGCTGGCCGCGCTGAAGGCGGTGGGCAACGGTACCGGGCGCGGCACCTCGTTCATGGAGGACTACACGTACCACTTCGGACCGGGTACCCCGAAGATCCTCGGCGCGCACATGCTCGAGGTCTGCCCGAGCATCGCGGCGGCGCGGCCGAGCTGCGAGATCCACCCGCTCGGCATCGGCGGCCGGGAGGATCCGGTACGGCTGGTCTTCGATGCCGCCCCCGGCCCGGGCATCGTCGTGGGCCTGGTCGACCTGGGCGACCGGTTCCGCCTCGTCGCCAACGAGATCGAGGTCGTGCCGCCGGACGAGCCGCTGCCGCGGCTGCCGGTGGCGCGCGCGGTCTGGCAGCCGGCGCCGTCGCTGTCGACCTCCGCCGAGGTCTGGCTGACCGCCGGCGGCCCGCACCACACCGTGCTGACCCAGGCGGTCAACGCGGAGACGCTGCGCGACTTCGCCCGCATGCTCGGCACCGAACTGGTGCTCATCGACGCGAACACCACCGCCGAGGGGAGCTACGACCAGCTGCGCTGGAACCAGGCGTACTACCGGCTCGCCGACGGGCTGCGCTGGCAGGGCTGACTGGCCACTCAGGGACAGGGTCTGGTAACTGCGGGTACGGGCGGAGCTCTCGGTATGGCGTAATCATCGTCGCCGGTCGATTATGTGTACCTGTGATGAGGGGGCGGCACGTCAGGAGTGGTTGGCCCGGTACCGGCATCGGTCTGTTTGCCGGGGCCGGTGCCGTAGCCGCGTTGATCCTCGCCCTCGGCTGGGGCGGGTACCAGCTCCTCCACCAGTCGTCGTGCACCACGCGTACGGCGCTGACGGTGGACGCGGCACCCGAGATCGCCCCGGCGGTACGGGCCACCGCGAGCCGCTGGGCCACGGGTAACGCCTGCGTCTCGGTGAGCGTGCTCGCCGCCGACCCCGCCACGGTCGCCGTGGCGGTGACCGCCCGGCACAACGTGACGATCGCCGGGCTGGCACAGGCGGCTGCCGCGGCGCGGGTACCGGATGTGTGGATACCCGACTCCTCGACGTGGCTGACCCGGCTGCGCGGCGCCGGTACCGGCCTCGTCCCCGCCACCGCCCCCTCGATCGCGCGCAGCCCCGTCGTGCTGGCCGTACCGCAACCCGTCGCGACCACCCTCGGCTGGACCGACGCCCGGCTCACCTGGGCCGCCCTGCTCGCCCAGATGGCCGGCGCCCCCACCCTCAAGGCCGGCATCGTGCAGCCCGGCCTGGACGCCGCCGCATTGAACACGGTGGTCACGCTGAGCGGAGTCGCGGCCTCGATCCCCGGCGGCCGGGACGCCGTCGTCGCCACCCTGCGCACCCTCGCCGGCAACCGGGCGGCGCTGCGGACCGACCTGCTCGCCCGGTTCCCGCACGCCGTCGACCCGGCCGCCCTCGCCACCTCGCTGGTCGTGGCGCCCATGCCGGAGCAGGCCGTCATCGCGTTCAACAAGGGCGTGCCGCCCGTCCCGCTGGCCGCGGTCGCTATCGACCCCGCGCCGGCCGCGCTCGACTATCCGTACGCGGTCCTGCCGGCCGCCCAGCCCGCGGTGGTCACGGCCGCCGGCCGGCTGCTCGCCGCGCTCGCCGGCCCGGACTTCCGCGACCAGCTCGGGCGGCAGGGGCTGCGCGCCGCCGACGGCAGCACCGGCGCCGGCTTCGGCGGCGGCGTGCCGAACCCGGCGCCGGGCCCGTCCCGGCCGATCGAGCCTGGCCCCATCGACCAGGCACTGTCCACATGGGACACGCTCACCCAGTCCGGGCGCATCCTGGCCGTCCTCGACGTCTCCGGTTCGATGCTGACGCCGGTCCCCACGGCCGGCGGCGCCACCCGGGAGCAGGTGACGGTCCGGGCCGCCGCCGGCGGCCTGGCGCTGTTCGACGACTCGTGGTCGGTCGGGCTGTGGACGTTCTCCACCAACGAGAACGGCACCACGCCGTACCGGCAACTGGTACCGATCGGCCCGCTCGGCGGCCAGCGCCAGCGGCTGACCGCGGCGCTCGGCACCGTCACCGCCAACAAGCACGGCGACACCGCGCTGTACCAGACCCTGCTCGCCGCGTACCAGACCGTGCGGGCGGGCTGGGACGGCACCAAGGTGAACTCGGTCGTCATCATGACCGATGGGATGAACGACAACCCCGGAGGTATGGATCTCAACCAGCTCATCGGCCAGCTACAGCGGATCGCCGACCCGCGCCGGCCGGTACAGGTGATCGTGCTGGGCATCGGTACGGGCGTCGCCGCGCCGGTGATGCAGCGGATCACCCAGGTCACCGGTGGCGGGGTGTTCATCGCTACCGACCCGGCGAGCATCGGCAAGATATTCCTGCAGGCGATCGCGCTGCGCCCCGCGATGGGCAACTAGCTCCGGGGCGGGGTGCCGGTACCGGCTGGTCCGGCGGTACGCTCCGTCCACCTCGGAGCGGATGGAGGATGTCGGGCATGTCCAACGGCACGGAGCTGTACGCACCGGGCGAAGACCTGACCTCGCGGCCGAGCTTCGCGCTCGCCGTGCGCGGGTACGACAAGCGTCAGGTCGACCGATACATGTCCCAGGTGGACAGCGAGATGCTCGGGCTCGCCGCCGACCGGGAGCACGCCCAGGCCCAGATTCGGGCCCTCGCCGCCCAGGTCCAGCGGCTGCAGGCCGAGGTGGCCGAGCTGCAGCAGCGCCCCGGTGTCGTGGAGCGGGCGTCGTTCCGGGATCTGGGACCCATGGTTGGCGAGATCATCGAACTCGCCGAGCGGCAGGCCGAGGCGATCATCGAGGGCGCCACCACGCACGCCGCCGAGCAGGCGACCGAGGCGGAGCAGGCGCTCTCCGACGCCCGCGAACGCGCCTTGCGCATGCTGCGTGACCTCGAGTCGGAGCTGAGCGTGCGCCGGGCCGAGGACGAGAAGGCGCACGAGCAGCGACGGGACGCGGCACAGGCCGAGCTGGCCGAGATCCGCACGCTCGCCGAGCAGGCACGCGCGGAGGCCGAAGCGGCTCGGGAGCGCGCCGAGGCCGAGACACAGCGCATCAACGAGCAGAGCGCGCAGCAGCTCGAGCGGGCCACCGCCGAGGCGGAGGCGCTGCTCCAGGCGGCCCGGGTCCAGGTGCAGCAGGAGGTCGAGGCGGCGCGCACGCAGAGCCAGCAGGACCTGGCGCAGTGGCACGCCAGCGCGGAGCGCGAGCTCAGGGAGCGGCGCACCGCGGCGGACCAGCGGATCGCCGCGCTGCACGCCGAGGCGCAGCAGCACACGGCCGAACTGCGCCGCCGCGCCGAAGAGCAGGCCGCCGCGCACCAGCAGCAGTTGACTTCGGTACAGCAGGAGATCCAGTCCCACCGGCAGGTGGCGGCCCAGTTGCACGGCGAGGTGGAGACGGCACAGCAGCGATTGGCCCAGTCCCGCCAGGAGGGCAGCGCCACCGGCCAGGAGGTCGCCCAGCTCCAGCAGCGCCTGGCGGAGGTACGCAAGGAGCTGTCGAGCGAACTGCACCGGCTGGAGGGTGCGCGGCAGGCGGCGGACTCGGCCGAGCGGCACGCGATGGAGGTACGCGCCCGGGTCAAGCGGGAGGCGAAGCGGGTCGCCGACCTCGCCGCGGCCGCGGTGATGGCGGCCGCCGTGGGCGGGGGCGACACGGGCGAGTTCCCGAGAGTGGTCGCGGCGGTACGCTCCGGCGCTCACCACACCGCGGAACCCGCCGAGCTCGCTCCGAAGGTCGCCGAGCCGGTCGCCGAGCCGGTCGCCGAGGTGGTCATACCAGCACAACCGGCCGGACCGCCGGTCGCCGCAGACGAAAGCACTTCGTCATCGTTGCCCGAGACTGGCGGGGTTAGCCTGCCGTAAGGAGCACGATGACGAGGAGGAACCCCTGCTTACCCAGCGGCTCGGAATCGTCACCCTGTCCGCGGTGACCACAGCCAGCCTGACCTTGGCCGGCTGTGGAGCGATGCCGGCGATGCAGGGCGCGTCCAGCTCGGGTACGGCGCCGGCGCCGGCGCCGGCGAGCGCCGCGGACGCGTCGGGGCCGGCCGCCACGGCGAACCCGGCCGGCGCCAAGGCCGCCCTGCTCGCCTCGGTCAAGCACATGACAATGATCTACCGGTACACCGGTGGCCAGAACGGCCTGACCACCCGGGGGCACGTCGACCCGGCGCGCAAGGCGGCGAGCATGGCGGCGAGCGGGACGATGAACGGCGTCACGTTCACTCAGAACGTCATCGCGATCGGCACCAACTACTGGATCCAGCTGAACCTCGGTGCCACCGCCAACGCCCAGCTCGGCGTGAAGGTCGGTACGTGGATGCATATCGACGCCGCGAAGCTCGGCGCCACCGGCAACCTCCCGTTCGACCTCACCGGCACCGACGCGCTCGGCCTCGCCGCGATGCTGCGCGGGATCGGCCAGGCGCGCCAGACCGACGGGGCGGACTACGCCGGCGTCATCGACCTCACCGCCGCCAACGGAGTGACCGCGTACAGCCAGGACAACCTGGACAAGCTCGGGGCGAAGGCGAAGGCGATGCCGTTCACCGCCACGCTCGACCCGCTGGGCCGGCTCACCGACTTCGTCATCGACGCCTCGCCGGTGAACCAGACCCTGGGCGCCCGTTACACATTCGCCGACTTCGGCGTCGCGTACCCCATCAACCGGCCGGTCAACAACGTCATCGAGGCGCCGGCCGACGTGTACGCCCTCTTCAAGAACTGACCTCTTCGAAACCGACACCGGGGTCCCGCGGACGAACGGGACCCCGGCGTGTCAACGGGTTGGCGCGGCGGCTAGCGAGTGAACCCGCGCTGCGGCGCGCCTTGCGAGGCGAGGCGCAGGTCCTGCTGCAGGGCGGTGTACGCCGGCTTCGGGTTGAGGTTGTTGTCGTAGATGGTCGCGTAGCCCTCCTGTATCGGCGTCTTGAAGAAGCCGGGGACCCAGGAGACGGCGTCGCCGAACCCCCAGACCGTGAAGGAGATGCACTGGCGTACGCCGAGGCAGGCCTTCAGCATCTGGTCGAACTCGTACGGCTGGGCGAACAGTTCCAGGTTGTCGGTGGGTACCTGGTCGGTCGCGTTGTTCACGAACGTACGCACGTCCGCCTCGGTGATCGCGGTCTTGAGTCCGAGGCTCGCGTAGCGCTGGAGGTCGCCGGTCATCCCCGTCGGGAACGGGTACTGGGTGTCCAGGTGCCCCTGGTCGCCGATGCCGTTGATCGGTACGCCCTTCGCGAGCTCGCCCTTCACCCACGCGTACACGGCGTCGCTCTTCGCGTTCGAGATGTCCTCGCCCGCGATGTTGTAGTCGTTGTAGAACAGCAGCGCGTGCGGGTCGGCCTGGTGCGCCCAGCGGAACGCCTCGCCGATGATGTCCTCGCCGTTCTTACCCAGGTGGGACACCCAGAAGTCGTTCGGGTTGAGGCCCGACGGGTTGCTGTCGGTGAAGAACTCGTTGGCGACGTCCCACTGCCAGATCTTGCCCTTGAAATGGGTCACCTCGTCGGTGATGTGCTTGTGCAGCAGGTTGCGCAGCTGGTCGTCGCTGATCGTGCCGTTCGCGACGCCCGTGGTGAGCCAGTCCGGCAACTGGTTGTGCCACACCAGGGTGTGCCCGCGTACCAGCTGGCCGTGCTGCTGCGCGAAGGCGACGAGCCGGTCGGCGCCCGACCAGTCGTAGGTGCCCTGGGTGGGCTCCACGACCTGCCACTTCATCTCGTTCTCCGGGGTCACCGTGGAGAACTGGTCACCGGCGATCTGCCGGTACGCGTCCGTGTCCAGGACGAACGGCGAGACGGCGGTACCGATACGCAATCCGATCGGCGCGGCCAGCGCGCGCAGCGAATCGCGGGGCGGCTGGAACCCGCCCGACCCCGCGGTTGCGGCCGACCCGCCGGCTAACACGGTCGCCGCGAGCGCGACACCCACGGTAAATAGGCGACGGACTCTCATGTTTGACCTCCTTGGCAAATGCCAGTCGTGAGTCTCCGGTCCTTACCGCGCCGGAAGTTTCAGAAATCTTGCAGACACTTTTTCCGGAGGTTACCGGCGGGCCCCTACACCGTCAAGGGATGACGACACTGCCGGGAAAGTCCACAACAGTCCACAGTAGATAGGCGCAAGACCGTCTCGCTATATCGATTCTATTCAATACTATGACGGTATGACGAAGCAGGCGGAACGCTTGGTAATGCCGGGCCGCCTCCCCCGCCTCGCCCGGCGTCCCGCCGCCGCGGGGCGTACCAGTCCCGGGCTGGCCCGGGGCGAGTGGGTGCTGGCGCGCGAGAGCGACACGCGTACCGGGGTGCAGCTGGTCGCCACCCGGGACGCGGTCTACGTCGAGAACCTGTCGGGTGGCCTGGCCTCCTGGTGGCGGCTGGGCTGGGAGCGGGTCGAGCGGGTCGAGTGGGACGCCGCCCGGGGCGAGCTGCGCCTGGTGAGTCTGATCCCCGAGGCGGTGCCGGACGTGGCCGTACGCCTCGCCACGCCGGGTCGGCTGCCGCAGCTCGCCCAGGAACGGATGACCGCGACGACGCCGGTACGGGTACCGCTGCGCCACGCCGGCCGGTTGGCCGGCTGGATCACGGCGCGCCGGCCGGTCGCCGGCGATGGCGAGGTGGCGTGGGTGGTGCGCCTCGCGGCCGGTGTCGCGCTCACCGACGCCGAGGTCGGCGACGCGATCCGGCGGGTACGGGCCGAGACGGGCCTGTAAGGCGGGGCGCCTACCGCCGGCCGAGCTGGTACAGGACCACGAGACTCCCGGCCAGGATCGGCAGCACGGTGAGGTGGTACGCGATGTCCGGCCAGTGCCCGCCCATCGCGGTCATCCGCAGGCCCACCAGGAAGCCGAGGGTCGCGAAGCCGTTGGCGGCCAGGCCGATCGCGCGGGCGCGCCGCGGCAACCCGAGCATGGCGAGCGCGCTCGCGAGCAGCACCGCGCCGATGACCGCCTCGGCGGTACCCGCGCCGCCCGAACTGTAGGGGGCGGAGCGGCCGGTGACCAGACCGGACAGGTGCAGCGCCGAGGCGACGGCGAGGGAGACAGCCTCGGCGACCATCAGGGCCGCGAATGCGCGGCTGGCGACTGCGGTCATGCCCACGACGCTAGAGCGGAGCGGCCCCGGTCGCGTCCGACGACGGGCGCAAATGCCCGTACGCCGTGCGGCGTACGCCGGAACCGTCGGGCACCGGGCCGCGTCGAAACTGGCGTCAGGTAAGCAGCTGCGACGAAGGGACTGGTCGATGCACGGCCGGTACGCCAGGCTCGCCACGGCGGTGGCCACCGTTGCGTGCGCCGCCGCGATGGCCGGCTGCGCGGCTAGTGGCGGCGCGGTGGGCGGTCCGTCGATCCAGGACACCACCGCCACGAACGCAGCCATCGGCTCGCTCGTCCAGGTCGACGAGACGGCCAACAACACGACGGTACGGGTACCCGTGGGCGGCCGGGTCCGGCTGCTCCTGCACAGCGACTACTGGACCGTACGGGGCAGCTCAAGCCCTGACGTACTCGCGCAGGACGGTCCCACCAAGCAACTGCCGCGCACGTCCCGCGGCTGCCCGCCCGGCGTCGGCTGCAACCCGCTGGAGACCTTCTTCGCCGCGCGCGCCCCGGGTACGGCCGTGGTCACCGCGTCCCGGACCACCTGTGGCGAGGCGATGCGGTGCACCGGGAGCCAGGGCAGCTACCAGGTCACGGTCGTGGTGACCTCGGCGTAAGCGCCGTTGCCCATGGCTCAGTGCGCCGCCTGTGGCCCGAACGCGGTCAGGAACCGGTCGCGGAAGGTGTCCATCCGCCAGACCGGCGCGTTCGGGCTGGGCTTGAGACCGTCCTGCCAACCCCAGCTCGCGATCCGGTCGAACACCTTCGGGTCCTGGGCGACGATGGTGATCGGTACGTCCCGGCTCGCGCCCTCGCCGCTGACCTGCGACTCCGGCTGGTGGTCGCCGAGGAAGACGAGCACCAGATTTTGGCCGTACGTCTGGATGTACGAGATCAGCGCGTTGAGCGAGTACTGGATCGACTGGATGTACGCGCTGCGGGCCACCTCGTTGTCGGCGAACACCTGCTTCGACGTCGGGCCCGGCTGCCGGGTCCCCTGGTAGACCGAGCCGTTGCCGATGCTGTCCCACGGCATTATCTGGGGCAGCGGGGTCCACGGCTCGTGGCTGGAGAGCAGCACCATCTCCGTCATCACGGGGGCGTGTCCGGGCGCCGAGCGCTCGTTGTGCTGGAAGGCGGAGAGCGTGTACTGGTCCGGCATGGAGCCGAAGTTGTACAGGGGTCCCTGGTACCCGAGGTTCTGCACGGTGTAGAGGCGCTGGTACTTGTAGAACGCGCCCTCCGGCCACGACCGGGTGACCGCCGGCTCGACCCCGACCGTGCGCCAGCCGGCGCGCTGGAAGGCTGCGCCCAGGGTGAGCCGGCTCGTCGCGAGCAGGCCGTGATAGCGCTGCTGATCGTTGATCCACAAACCGGACAGCAGGGTGGAGTGGGCCAGCCAGCTGCCACCGCCGAACGTCGGCGAGGTGAGGAAGCCGCTGCGGGCGGTGAAGCCGGCCGCGCGCAGCTTCGCGTACCCGGAGTCGAGCAGCGGGCCGGTCAGCGGTGCGAACTTCGGGTCCTCCAGGGCCACCCGCCCGTAGCTCTCCACGAACGTGACCATCACGTCCTTGCCCCGCAGGTCAGTCAGCATCTGGTCGCCGGGCGTGCCGCGGAACGGGTCGTTCGCCACCTCGTTGGCGAAGACCCGCTGGTCGCGCAGGGCCACCCGGACCTGGTGCGCGTGGTGGTATGCGAGCGTGCCGGCACTGCGGGAGGCGACCGGTACGCCGGGGAGGATCTGCACGCCCAGCAGCATGCAGATGAACCAGGCGACCCCGAACAGCCCGACGGTACCGACGGCCGGTACCCGGCGGCGCACCATCAGGCGGGTCAGCCGCAGCGCGGCGAACGCCATGAGGACGAATACCCCGATGACGAGCAGCACGGCGAGGATCGTGCCGCCGATCTCGCCGGCCCGACCGACCGAGCGGCCGACGGTCTCGACGGTGTCGCCGAGCAGGCTCCAGTCCCCCACGATGTTGAACTGCCGGTCGAGGATCTGGTAGAAGCCCATGTCGATGAATTTGACGACGGTCAGCGCGCCGGTCGCCACGCCGAGGATTACCGCCGTCGGTGCACGCAGCCTGCGCGGCGCGACGAGCACGAGCGCGGCGCCGAGCAGGGCCTCGGCGGGGATGCGCAGGAACGCGCCGGGCGTGATCGCGGTGAGCTGGTCCGGTACCAGCAGCGCGAACAGAAACAGCAGCCCGGCCAGGATGTTGAGCGCCCAGCCCACACCGGTGCGCCACGTCGCGGTTGGCCGCTCGCCCTCCATCCCTACCGTCGCGTCCGCCGGCGTTTCTTGAGTGGCCGGCGTCTCCTGCTTCGCCGCCGCTTCCCCGGCGGACTCCACAGTGGACGGATTGCTCGGCTCTGGGATGGAGGACAAGTCAGAAAATCCCTTCCACGGGCTAGGCGGGCTAGACGTCAACGGTCGGACTGTAGCCGCATCCGACCTGCCCGGGTCCGGACCGGCCAGACCGTTCTCCGCTTCGTAAGCGCTCAGGTTTCATACTGGTCGCGCGGCGGGGATATCCGATTTGCCCGGCTCACCGCGATGAACGGGATCGGCCCGCCGTTGACGTCGTCCTTGATCATCTTTGCCGTGTACGCGCCGGTGACCTGGACCCACGCGTCCGGTTGCAGGCCGGCGGGTACCTGCCCGGTCAGGCCCACCTTGATGGGCTGCGCGTCGGCCGCGCAACAGTTGAGGATCATGCGGGTCAGCAGCGGTTCCCCGTGTGGGCCGACCGTGATGAAGCCGCTGATCGTGGCCTGCCGGTTGCCCAGCGCGCGCCCGTGGTCGAACGCCGCGACCGTGGCGTAGTCGAGCAGGTTGATGGTCACCGGGTCGCCGGCGGGCAGGGGTGGGATGCCGAAGCGCAGTTGCAGGGCGGTACCGGTGCGGTCGGCGGCGTACGAGCCGAGCGCGGGCGGGAGGACCACGATGAGGGCCAGCAGCGGCAGTACGAGCAGCCAGGCGATCAGCGGCTCGCGGTGCACGTGACCGGTCTCGTCACCGGTCTCATGGCCGGCGTCGGGGCGCCGCCCGCGCGAGCGCAGTTCTTCCCAGAAGATGGCGAGGGCCGCGAGG
>JBPYFB010000182.1:0-13946 GCA_051986465.1 Rugosimonospora sp. | reverse complement strand
TGATCAGGCTGTCCATCGCCGACGTCGTGGCTGCCCGCGCCAACTGGCCCACCTACCTCGCCCGCCGCAAGGCCGAATTCGAGGCCGAGAACCACCCGCTCCCTTGACAACCGTCACGGTCCTTGTGGCTTGCCGGCGATGTCGAGGCGTTGGCCGGTGGGGCGGTACGCGGTGACGGTGTTGGTTGTGGTGTCGTAGTTGATGCGCCAGCCGCCTTCGTGCACCGTGGTGTGGTGGTGCCGGCAGAGGAGCAGTAGATTCTGGAGGCGAGTTGAGCCGCCCTGCGCCCATGGCGTCAGGTGATGCGCATCTGTCCACTGTGGAGCGCGGTCGCAGCCGGGGAAGCGACATCCGCCATCTCGGAGAACCAACGCGCGGCGCATTCCGGAGGGTACGACGCGGGTGGCGCGGCCGATGTCCAGCGGTTCCCCGGCCCTGCCGAGCACGGCGGGTATGAGAGTGGCGTCGCACGCCAGCCGCCGCGCGGTAGTCGGGTGGATGCTGATGCCGCTGCCGAGCCGGCCGCCCGGGGTGGTCACGGTGGCGGTCAAGCCGTCGCGCAGCGTTTCCCAGTCGATCGTCACCGCGACGTGTGGTTTCTCGCCGCCCGCTTCGGGTGTGGCGGCTCCGGCCAGCCGGCACATCTGTACCAGCGCGTCCGCCCGCCGGGCGCCGGGGGAGCGGGTATCCCCTGGGAACGGTGGCGGGGTCAATCCGCCCAGCGTGGTGAGGACCAGTTCGCCGCCCTCGGGATCGAGCACGCCCTGAATGGAGACGCAGCCGTGGATGGTGCGATCCACTGCCAGCCACCGATCCTCGAACACACGGCGGGTGTGCCGCTCCGTCGCCTCCGGGTCGAAATGATCACGCACCCGCACAGCAGCGCGGCGGGTCGCCGCCGGACCAAGCGCGGTCGCCTGTTCGGCGAGTAGCTTGTCGGCACCGGCCGTCAACACCGCAGGCTCCATGTCACGGCTGACCTCGGTAATCGCCGCCGCGTGTGCGAACGACATCTCCCCACGGGCGTAGGCATCCGCCACGTGTGGCAGCCCGGGAAGCGCCTTGGCCACCCGGATCTGCGCGGGCGCGTCACCCAGCCGCAGCCGGCACCGCAACCACGACAGCGTCGACACTGCCCCATCCAACGCCGTCGCGCCGCGCCTGTACGCCGCTCCGATCAACCGCGTTTGTAGAGCCTCTGTCTGGCACAGCAGCGGGCGCAGGGCCCGCAACGCGTCCAACACCTCCACATCGGACAGTGCTGTCACGTCGAGGGCGGCCAACTCGGCCATTTCGGCGCGAAGCCGATCGAGCACCGCCGCTGTACCCATGTTCGAATCCTACCGGCATTCAGTAGGCATACTAACACTGTCCACAGTGGAATCTTTCGGGCCTCCACCCTGATCATGCGAGGGAAAAGGTGCGCGGTTGGGCGCTCGGAGCGCGGCGGTCTCCGGCAATCACGCCGCACGGCCGCGGCCATCGGGCACTACGGCGAGCTGGTACCGGCCGAGGTGGCCACGGAAATCACCGACGCAGCCGCCGTAGCGGCCCGGGGGTTCGCGAGCGTGACCGGCGACCAATGGCTACGCAAGGGGCGTCGCAGCGACGGCGCTCAATTCACGGTGGAGACGTTCGGGCGGCACCTTGTCCACGAAGCGGTGCACCATCTGTACGACGTGACCGGAGTCCAGCACAGCCACCGGTGAGGCACAGTCACCGATGAGGCACGGCCACCGATGAGAAGGCCGGGATGCGGCGAGGGCCGCGGACATCCGCGGCCCTCGCTCTTCCCCCAGTTGAGTAGCTGGATCCCCGTCAGTGGACGAGCACCGGCCGCTCGGTCGACTCCGAGGTCGACTCCGTGGCCTCGTGCCCGGCTGTCGGCGCTGCCGTCTCCGCCGGCTTGCGGATGAACAGCACCGTCAGCACCGCGCCGGCCACGAGCAGCACCGCGCTCACCGTGAAGGCGACGTTGTACCCGTGGATCGCGCCATGGGCCTGTGCCACCGGCGACACCCCGTGCACCGCGGCATAGCTCGCGAGCGCCGTGGTGAAGATGGTGTTGAGCAGCGCCGTGCCCAGCGAGCCACCCACCTGCTGCGTGGTGTTCACCATCGCGCTTGCCACGCCGGCGTCGTGGTTGCCGACGCCGGACAGCGCGGTGCTCGACAGCGGTACGAACATCAGGCCCATGCCGAGGCTCATCGCGATGAACGACGGCAGGATGTGGGTCACGTAGGACGAGTTCAGGTCGAGCTGGGTCAGCCAGACCATCGCGCCGCCGGCCATCAGCCCGCCGGTGGTCATGAGCACCCGCGGACCGAACCGGGGCAGCAACTGCGCGGCGAGTCCGGCCGCCACGATGATGCCGCCGGAGAACGGCAGGTAGGCCACGCCGGTCTTCAGGGCGCTGTAGTGCAGGGTCAGCTGCAGGTAGTAGGTCATGAACAGGAACATGCCGAGCAGGCCCGCGCCGATGAGGACCGACACGAGGTACGACACGCCGCGGTTGCGGTCCCACAGCACCCGCAGCGGCAGCAGCGGGTTGGCGACGCGGGACTCCCAGACCAGGAACCCGATCAGCAGTACGGCGGCCGCGACCAGCCAGCCGATCGTCGCCGTGGCGGTCCAGTGGTCCGCCTCGGAGGCGGCCTTGGTGAAGCCGTACACCAGCGCGGTCAGGCCGGCGGTGGCGAGGATCGCGCCGGGCACGTCGTACCGCGTGTTGCCGTGCGCCCGGCTCTCCCGCACGATCGGCACCGCCGCCGCGAACGCGATCAGCGCGACCGGGATGTTCACCAGCAGGCACCAGCGCCAGTTCGCGTACTCGGTGAGCAGGCCACCGGAGATGACCCCGATCGCGGCACCCCCACCCGAGATGGCGCCGAACACTCCGAAGGCCCGCGCCCGCTCCCGGGCTTCCGTGAAGGTGACGGTCAGCAGGGACAGCGCGGCCGGTGCGAGCAGCGCGCCGAACACGCCCTGCAGGGCGCGCGCGGCGAACAGCATGCCGGCGTTGGCCGCGGCCCCGCCGAGGGCGGAGGCACCGGCGAAGCCGAGCAGGCCGATCAGGAACGTCCGCTTGCGGCCGAAGTAGTCGGCGACGCGGCCGCCGAACAGCAGCAGGCCGCCGAAGGTCAGCGTGTATGCGGTGACCATCCACTGCCGGTTGGCGTCGCTGATGTGCAACGCATGCTGCGCGGACGGCAGCGCGACATTGACCACGGTCGCGTCGAGCACGACCATGAGTTGGGCCAGAGCGATGACGGCCAGCGCGAGCCAGCGCCGGCGGTCCGGGGACTGGACTGTGTCGCGCCCCCCGCTCACCGCGGACGGCGCCGCGGCGATCTCTTGCGACATGGTTTCTCCAGGATCGTTGGTACGCGAGCCACAGGGCGCGCGTCACCGCACCGCGACGCTGTCGCGGTTTGGCATTGGGTTTTGGGTTTGTGGTCGGCTGTTGGTGATCGGCTGTGTTATGCGTCCCGCTGGTGTTTCAGAACCGGTAGGAGCACATCATCGACGACGTGTACGACAAAAACGTCGTCGATCGGGCCCCCCGCCCAGAACTGCCTGCTGAACACCATCGCGTGCAGCACCTCGTGCAGCAGAGCCGGATCGGTACCGTCCACCAGTTCGCCACGGGCGATCGCACGCTCGATGATCGTCTGGTGCACGACGTGCTTCATCTCGTAAAGGCACCGTTGCAGGGTCTGCGACAGCTCGCTGTTACGGGCCGCGGCACTCATCAGTCCTGCCATGACCGCACCGTCGCGACTGTCGGCGAGCTGGCAGGCCCCACTCATCAGCGCGACGAGGTCGCCGCGCAGGGTACCGGTGTCGGGCGCCTCGGGTGCCCCGCCGAAGCGTTGGACGATCGCGTCGATCACCAGGTCCGGCTTGCAGGGCCAGGCCCGGTAGATGGTCGCCTTGCTGGAACGCGCACGAGCCGCCACGGCGTCCATCGACATCTGGTCGTAGCCGACCTCGCCCAGCAACTCGAAGACCGCTTCGCAGATCGCTTCGCGCCGCGCCGACCTTGCCGAGCTCGGCGCGGCCGACCTCGGCGAGCTCGGCGCGGCCGACCTCGGCGAGCTCGGCGGCGCCGCGGGCGAGCCGGTTGCGGTCACCATCAGGCCTCCTAGATACGAGACGACACCGTTCCGTACACCAACGTACCGGGGGCGGAAGACAAACGGAACGGTTTCGTTCTGCTTCTTCGGTGACCACTGCCACACGTGCACGCGGGTGCCGCCGCCATCCACGACGGCACCCGCGTGCACCCCCGTACGGTCAGCTGAAGTCGGGCATCGCCTTGCGCGAGGTGTCCGTCCGGCCCTTCGGCTCCTCCCACTCCTCCTGCCGGCCGAGCGCCGTCATGTCGAGGAAGGCGTACGCGCCGCCGGTCTGCTCGGTACCGCGGGCGTACGTCGAGTACGTGTGGAAGATGTCCGTACCGTCACGCAGGAAGCAGCTCATGCCGGGCTGCTCCATCGGCTGGTCGGCGGTGTTGAGGATCCACTCCGTACCGGCCGCGCGCAGCTCGTCGGGGCCCCGGTAGTTGAAGAGGACCGGCGCCACCGACTCGTCGAACGTGACGTGGAAGTCGTAGTTGAAGTCGGATCCGTGCGAGGAGTAGATCGGGATCGTCCAGCCACGCTTGGCCCGGTACTTGTCGATCTTCGCGAGCGGGGCGCGCGCCACGATCGCGAAGCTCGTGTCGCGGGCGCGCAGGTGCGCAAGCAGCCCCTCGGACATCTCGTCGACAGCGGCGGTACAGCCGACGCAGCCGTCCTCCCACGACGGGTCGAACATGAAGTGCTGCAGGATGAGCTGCCGGCTGCTGCCGAACAGGTCGGCCAGGCGGACCGTACCGTCCGGGCCCTCGAACGTGTACTCCTTCTCGATCCGCACCATCGGCAGGTTGCGGCGCGCCGTGTTCAGCGCGTCCTTGACCCGCGTCGCCTCCTTCTCCCGGGCGAGCAGCTCCGTACGCGCCCGCAGCCACTCGTCCCTCGAAACGATCGTTGGCAAGCTCATGTCGACCTCCCAAGCAGTCGGTCACCTCTTCGGTTACCTCTCGACTGTTCGACGAACGGGAGGTGGCGAAATCATCGCTCCAGGGTCGCGGGAAGTCCGAATGTGGCGAACAACTCGTTGTCGAGGGAGTTGTCGAGGAAGTCGAGGGAGCTGTCGAGGAAGCAGTGCAGCTCGGCGATGCGGCCGTCGCGCAGCTCGAGCACCTGCAGCGCCCAGGGCCGGTGCACGCCGTTCTCGTCGAGCTTGTACTGCCCGAAGGCGGGGCAGCCGTTGGCCCGGACCGGTACCAGCCGGGAACCGCGGCAGGCGGAACCGGGGCCGAGCATGAACCGGCCGATGTCGGCGGCGCCGCGCAGCCACAGCGCGATCGGCGGCATGGACTGGATCGCGTCGTCGTGCAGCAGGCGCACCAGCGCGTCGATGTCGTACCGCTCGAAGGCGTCCACGTAGTTCGCGACCAGCTCGCGGTCGCCGTCGGTGAGCTCGTGGCCGGCTGCCTGTGCCGGCTCGCGGGCCGGCAGCGCCGCCCGGGCCCGCTGCAGCGCGCTGTTGACCGACGCCACGCTCGTCTCCAGTAGGGTCGCCACCTCGGCGGCGGGCCAGCTCAGCACGTCCCGCAGGATCAGCACGGCGCGCTGGCGCGGCGGCAGGTGCTGCAGCGCGGCGACGAACGCCAGCCGGATGCTCTCCCGGGACACCGCGACCTCCGCGGGGTCGTCCCGGTCGGGGATCGGGGACATCCACGGGTTCTCGGTGAACCGGGCGTCCTCGAACGCCTGCGGCGCGACGGACGGCCCGAGGTCCATCGGCATGGCGCGGCGGGACCGGCCGCGCAGGATGTCGGTGCAGACGTTGGTGGCGATGCGGTACAGCCAGGTGCGCGGGGCGGCGCGCCCCTCGAACGACGCGCCGCCCTGCCACGCCCGCATCATCGTCTCCTGTGCCGCGTCCTCCGCCTCGAAGACGGAGCCGAGCATCCGGTAGCAGTAGCCGAGCAGGCCCGGCCGGTATCCGTCCAGCTCGGCCAGGTCAAGGCCGGAGCTGCCGGTGGAGACGGAGGCTGAGGTCATTGCCCGATGCTAGCCATGCGGTCTGACAAAAGTGGATACCAGGCAAATCAGTACCGGTAGTGCTCCGCCTTGTACGGACCGTCGACGTGCACGCCGAGGTACTCGGCCTGCGCCTTGGTCAGCGTGGTCAGGCGTACGCCCAGCGCGTCGAGGTGCAGCCGGGCCACCTCCTCGTCGAGGTGCTTGGGCAGCGTGTACACGTCGTTGCCGTACGCGTCCGGCCTCGTGTACAGCTCGATCTGGGCCAGTGTCTGGTTGCTGAACGAGTTCGACATGACGAAGCTCGGGTGGCCGGTGGCGTTGGCCAGGTTGAGCAGGCGCCCCTCGGCCAGCACGATCACCGAGTGGCCGTCCGGAAAGCGCCACTCGTGTACCTGCGGCTTGATCTCCACCTTCTCGATGCCCGGTACCCGCGCCAGCCCGGCCATGTCGATCTCGTCGTCGAAATGCCCGATGTTGCCCACGATGGCGTTGTGCTTCATCCGCGCCATGTGCTCCGTGGTGACGATGCCGGTGCCGCCGGTCGCGGTGATGACGATGTCGACCTCCTCGGCCACCTCGTCGAGGCGCACGACCTGCATGCCGTCCATCACCGCCTGCAGTGCGCAGATCGGGTCGATCTCGGTCACCATCACCCGGGCGCCCTGGCCGGACAGCGACTGCGCGGCGCCCTTGCCGACGTCGCCGTACCCGCACACCAGCGCCACCTTGCCGCCGATCAGCACGTCGGTGGCGCGGTTGATGCCGTCGATGAGCGAGTGCCGGATGCCGTACTTGTTGTCGAACTTGGACTTGGTGACCGAGTCGTTCACGTTGATCGCCGGGAAGAGCAGGGCTCCCTCGCGGGAAAGCCGGTTCAGCCCGGCGATCCCGGTGGTGGTCTCCTCGGTGACACCCTTGATGCCGGCTGCCACGCGTTGCCAGCGCTGCGGGTCCTCGGCGAGCGAGCTGCGCAGCACGTCGAGGATGACCCCGTACTCCGCGCTGTCCTCGGGGGTGGTCGCCGGTACCGCCCCGGCCCGCTCGAACTCGACGCCCTTGTGTACGAGCAGGGTCGCGTCCCCGCCGTCGTCCACGAGCGAGGTGGGGCCGGCACCGTCGAAGTCGAAGACCCGCCCGGTGCACCACCAGTACTCGGCCAGCGTCTCGCCCTTCCAGGCGAAGACGGGTACGCCGGCCGGCTGCTCGGGCGTACCGTCCGGCCCGACGACGACCGCCGCGGCCGCGTCGTCCTGCGTCGAGAAGATGTTGCACGACACCCAGCGCACCTGGGCGCCGAGCGCGACGAGCGTCTCAATGAGCACGGCCGTCTGTACCGTCATGTGCAGCGATCCCGCGACCCTGGCCCCGCGCAGCGGCTGCGTGTCGGCGTACCGGTGGCGCAGCGCCATGAGACCGGGCATCTCGTGTTCGGCGAGGCGGATCTGGTGCCGGCCGGCCGGCGCCAGCGACAGGTCCGCGACCGCGAACTCCAAGCCGTTGATGCGTTGATGCCTGCTGTTCATCGACGAGTCTCCTCTTCCTACGACGTTGTTCCTACGACGTGAGGAGGCTCCCCGCCCATTGGGGACCGGCCAATAGAAGAACCGAACGGGCCAATGGAAGAAGGCGCCTCCTCGATCGGAGGCGCCCTTGGAGTAGCTGTCGCAGGCCGAGCGTGGCGGAGATGTCTCCGTCGCAGCGCCTCTCGGTCTGGACCGCGCCTGTGCGGCGCGAAACTGGTACGTTGCCAACGGTAACAAGGCTCAGGAACGGGGTCAACCGTGTCTACTGTGGACACCGGAACCCGGCTGCGGTACGGCACGGCGGCCGGGCGGTGGGTGGTGGGCGCCACCGTCCTCGGCTCCGCGATCGCCGCGATCGACGCGACCGTGGTCGGCATCGCGCTTCCCGCGATCGGACGCGACTTCCACAGTGGGCTCGCCACCCTGCAATGGGTGGTGACCGCGTACACCCTCACCCTCTCCGGGTTACTGCTGTTCGGTGGCGCCCTCGGCGACCGGTACGGCCGGCGCCGCGTCTTCCTCGCCGGGGTCGCCTGGTTCGCCCTCGCCTCGTTGCTGTGCGGCCTCGCGCCCAGCGCGCCCGTCCTCATCGCCGCGCGGGCCCTGCAGGGCGTCGGCGCGGCGCTGCTGACCCCGGGCAGCCTCGCGATCCTGGAGGCGTCCTTCGAGCCCGACGACCGGGGCCGGGCGATCGGTGCGTGGTCGGGCCTGGGCGGCGTGGCCACCGCGGTCGGCCCGTTCCTCGGCGGCTGGCTGATCCAGGCGGCGTCCTGGCGGCTGATCTTCGCCATCAACCTGCCCATCGCCGCCGCCGTCATGCTGATCGGCTGGCGGCACGTGCCCGAGTCGCACGACAGCGAGGCCGGTGAACGCCTCGACCTGGCCGGCGCGGGCCTCGTCACCATCGGGCTCGTCGGGCTCACGTACGGGCTCATCGAGGGCCCGGTGAACGGCTGGAGCAGTGCGGGCGTGCTCGCCGCGCTCGGTGCCGGCGCCGTCCTGCTCGCCGCGTTCGCCGCCTGGGAACGCCGCTCGCGCGCGCCGATGCTGCCGCTGGAGCTGTTCGGGTCCGCCCGCTTCACCGCCACGAACCTGGTGACCTTCGTGATGTACGGCGCGCTGGGTGGGGTGCTGTTCCTGCTGCCCGTGACGCTCCAGCAGGTCGCCGGGTACAGCCCGCTCGCGGCCGGCGTCTCGCTGCTGCCGCTGACCGTACTGATGCTGCTGCTGTCCTCGCGCTCCGGCGCGCTGGCCGCCCGCATCGGGCCCCGCCTGCAGATGAGCGTCGGGCCGATCGTGGCCGGTGCGGGGCTGGCGCTGTTCGTCCGCCTCGGCAGCGGCGGCGACTACCTGACCCGGGTACTGCCGGCCGTCGCCGTGCTCGGGTTGGGCCTGGCGATGACGGTGGCGCCGCTGACCGCCACGGTGCTGGGCGCCGTACCCGCGCGCCACGCCGGGATAGCCTCGGCCGTCAACAACGACGTCGCCCGCTCCGCCGGCCTGATCGCCGTCGCCGTACTACCGGCGGCGGCCGGTATCACCGGCGCCGCGTACCAGCACGCCGACCAGCTCGCCGCCGGCTTCCGTACCGCGGCGCTCATCTGCGCGGGGCTGTGCGTGCTGGCCGGTACGATCTCGGCCGTCACCATCCGCAACGCCCGCCCCGCCCCGCAGGCCAAGCCCGCCGCGCGCGGCCCGATGCACTGTGCCGTGGACGCGCCACCCCGCGCGGCCCGGCGGTAGCATGCGCTGATGCTCGACGGTCGCCCGCTCGTGGACGTGCACCTGCACGCCGCCCGGCTGTCCACGCTCAAGCCCGCGTGGCGGCAGTGGGCGCACGAGTTCGGCGGCGACTCCGTCATCGAGCAGGTCTACGACCCGAGCGGCGCGGTGGATCCGGCGCGGTTCGACGGGTACCTGGCCGCCGAAGGCGTGGACCTGGCGCTCGTGCTCGCCGAGTACAGCCCGAAGGCGACCGGCATCCAACCGGTCGAGGACATGCTGCCGCTCACCGGGTACCCCACCGGGCGGGTCAAGCTCATCGCGAACGTCAACCCGCACCTGCACTACCCGGTCGACGAGGAGTTGGCGCGCCAGCTCGAACTGGGCGCGGTGGCCTGCAAGCTCCATCCGGTACACGCCGGGGTGGCGGCGAACGACCGCGCGCTGTACCCGGCGTACGAGGTGTGCCAGTCCGCCGGCGTACCGCTCGTTGTCCACTGTGGAACGAGTACCTTCCCCGGCTCGACCAACCGCTTCGCCGATCCGGTTCTTCTCGACGACGTACTGCGCGACTTCCGCCGGCTTTCCGTGGTACTGGCGCACGGCGGGCGCGGCTGGTGGTACGACGCGGCCGCCTTCCTGGCGACCGCGAACGAGCGGGTCTGGATCGAGCTGTCCGGGCTGCCGCCGTCTCGGCTGCGCGAGTACTACGCGAGGCACAACTGGAACCGGCTCACCCGCCGGATGATCTTCGGTACCGACTGGCCCGGCGTACCCGGCATCGCCCGCAACGCCCGCGCGGTCGCCGGGCTCTGCCCCGACGAGGAGACCGCCGGCCTGGTGCTCGCCGGCAACGCGGCGCGCGTGTACAACCTCAAGCTGCCGGGCTGAACGCCCGCCGGCACTGCCGGACCAGCTCGCCCAGCGCGGCACTGCGCCGCGGTCGCCAGATCAGCGCGAGCACCGCCGGCGTGGCGACCTCCTCGACGGCGAGCACCCGCAGGCGGGCGGCGTGCGGCACGGCCATCGAGTGGCTCAGCACGGCCGCGCCCAGGCCGCGGGCGGCGAGGTCCGCGACGGCCGCCGGCGCGCTGGCCTCCAGCGCGATCTCCGGCCGCAGGCCCGCGGCGGCGCAGGCGCCGTCGAGGACGGCGCGGATCCCGGTCCCTCGGGGCATACACACCAGTGGGTACCCGCACAGGCGCGCGAGCGGCACCGAACCCGAGGCGGCCAGCGGGTGATCCGCCGGTACCGCCGCGACGAGCGGTTCGCTGACGATCGGCAGCCCCGCGACGCCCTCGGGCAGCGCACCCGCGGTACCGACGAGTGCGAGGTCGCTCGCGCCGTCGCGGACCGCCTCGACCAGCCGGTCCGAGCTCTCCTCGTACAGCGTGATCTCCACGCCGGGGTGGTCGGCGTGGAACGCGGCGAGCGCCTCGAAGAGCGGGGTGATCGTGCAGCCGTTGACCATCCCGACCGTGAGCCGCCCGCGGACCAGTCCGGTCACGTCGTCGACCGCGTGGCGCAGGGCGTCGACCGAGGCCAGGGCGGCCCGGGCCGGCCCGAGCGCCGCCTCGCCGGCCGCGGTGAGCGTGGCGGCCCGCCCCGACCGGTCCAGCAGGTCCGCGCCCAGCTCCCGTTCCAGCTGCCTGATCTGGGCGCTGACCCCGGACTGGCTGATGTGGACGCGCTGCGCCGCGCGGGTGAAGTTGGCCTCCTCGGCGACGGCGACGAAGTACTCCAGTTGCCGCAGCTCCATGACCGCTCATTCTAGAACTGCTGCTTCTAACTTCCAGCAGAACCATGCGTTGGACTTCTACTTCGCCCCGCGCGAGGCTGGACACATGGAGAAAGCGATGCGACCCGAAGACCTGACCAGACTGTTCGTGGAGCGCTCGAACGCCGGTGACGCGGCGGGAGTAGCGGCCCTGTACGAGCCGGACGCGGTCATGGCGTACCCGCCCGGCCAGCAGACGGTCGGGCGCGAGGCGATCCGCGAACTGTGGGAGAAGATCCTCGCCAACCGGCCGCACTTCGAGCCGGAGCCGCCGCTGCCGACCCTGATCAGTGGCGACCTCGCGCTCACCTCGACGCCGCCCAAGGACGGCGCGGGCGCGCGGGCGCAGGTGGTACGCCGGCAGGCGGACGGCAGTTGGCTGCGGGTACTCGACCAGCCGGAGTTCGTGACCGGGTGAGTTCGTAACGAGCCCTGTCGGGGAGCCGACTGTCGCGTCCTTGGCCCGAGCCGGCCCGGGCTACCTACGATCCAGGGATGGGCGCCTCCCGTGCCATACCAGGTAACCGGCGGACGGCGCCGGCGAAGGGCGCGCCCGCCGGCCGGCTGGGCAGCGCGCCCCGGCAGGCGAGGCCGGGCGCGCCGCTTGGCCGGGACGACGTCATCGACCTCCAGCAGCTCGCCGGCAACCGGGCGGTGGTCAGCCGGCTCGTGGTTGCGCGCAACCCCGACGACAAGGCGAGCCCTGACGTCAAAGCGAAGCCGGCCGACCCGCCGAAGCCGGAGACGTATGACATCGCGTGGATCGAGGGCCTCCCCGACCATGTGCGCAACCAGATCGACGACTTCGCAAGCCACATGGCCGCCGGTGCCGAGCGCGACAAGGCGACCGTGGCCAACCGCACCCAGTTCATGAGGGTGATGCGGCCGCTGTTCGGTAGCGACTCGGCGGTCGCCACGCACTACGCCGACATCAAGCCGATGGACAACGACAAAAAGTATCCACTGTGGGCGCACGTCTCGACGCGCGAGCGGCTGCAGGCCGTGGCCGACGACCTCAAGTCGAAGAACTCGCCCATGCCGCAGACCGACGTCGCGCTGGGCCTGCGCGGCGACCACCTGCACACACCGAACGCCAGCCCTGGGTACTTCACGCACGCGACCGGGTTCGCGATCGACTGGCGGGCGTACGCGGCTCCGCACATCAAGGATCCCCGGCTCGCCGCGCTCTTCGAGACGGTCACCGGTGGCACGGCGCACTTCGACTTCAACATGCAGATCCCCGACCGCCTCGACGTGATCGAGAAGATGGGCCAGGGTACGGCCACGCCGGAGGAGTCCAAGAAGTTCCTCGACCGGGTGGAGTCCGAGTACAACCGGTTGGTCGCGGGGTCGACCAAGTTCAAGACCGACCTTCCCGAGGAGAACCTGGCCCCGCTGCGCGATCTGGACTCCCGCATGATGGCGGCGCGCGCCGCGGTCGTCGCGGCGACGAAGAAGGTCGCGCTCGCCAAGCGCGGGAAGAAGATCGATGTCCAGGAGGCGGCGGCGAAGGAGCTCGCCGACGCCGTCGCCGCAAGGCAGACGCTGAACACCGAGGCCAAGGGAAAGCTGAAGCAGCTCTTCGAGCCGTGGACGAAGCTGCTCGACAAGCAGATCGAGGCGATCGACAAGATCGCCGCCGACCGCGGCGTCGACCTGACCAAGCTCACCGGCGACTACGGCTTCCGGGAGCTGAACGCCAAGGCGGCCGCCATCGCCAAGAACCGGGGCAAGCTCGAGGTCACGGCGAAGGCCGTGCTCAACGCCGTGCTCCAGATCCAGCGCGACGCACTGCTGCTCGCGGCGAAGATCGAGTCCGCGAAGGCGTGGCTCGCCGATCCGGGAAAGGCGGCACTACCGGCCGCGGCGTCGGGCTGGGGCTCCACTTTGGACGCAATCGACGCGGACATCGACAAGGCGCTGGCCAGCCTCGCGCCGACGAAGGTCAGCCTCGCCGCTCTCCTGCCGGGCAGCGCGGTGGAGCCCAAGCCGCAGCCGGCGGTCAAGCCCGCCGCCGTCACCCAGGCGGCGGTCGACAAGCTGAGCGCCGATGCGGCGAAACTGCCCGCCCGGATCGGGATCGAGGCCGACAAGCTGAAGCTGGTCGCGGCGCCGCTGGCCGACCTCGTCACCGCGGCGGCCACCACGAAGCAGGACATCACCGACCGGCGCAAGTACCGCCAGGAGAAGATCGAGGAGTACGGCGGCGGCAAGGACCGGGCGTCGATCGCGAAGGGTACGAAGGTCGTCACCGAGCTGCTTGCGCAGAAGGTGAAGTGGCTCAACCTGAAGGCGACGAAGGACGCGCTGCAAAACGACGTGGACTTCGTCTTCAAGGAGCGGATCCAGGGCGACCCCGGCATCACGCAACTGCTCGGTATGACGCCCGGTACCCGCGGCGGCGGCTTCCTGGCTCCGGACGCGGAGACCGGCGGCGAGGCGCAGGCGAAGAAGGGCCAGTGGAGCGACACGCACGGGTACAACCTCGCCTTCTTCAAGTCGATGGTGAGCCACGGCTTCGAGCTCGGTGTGGCCTGGGCCGGCTGGTCGGACACCATGCACTTCGAACTCGTCGAGGGCCGGCGGCTGCTGGAGAGTGGCGGTGCCCGCACGGTCGTGGCCGGCGCCGCCCTGAAGGCGAAGGAAGAGAAGGAGGCGGCGGAGAAGGCCGCCGCGGCGAAAGCAGCCGCGGACAAGGCAGCCGCCGACAAGGCCGCGGCACCGGCGCCCTGACCCGCGGCTACTCGCCGGTCGGGCCGCCCGCGAGCTCGGCGACGATGTCGAGGTGCCCGAGGTGCCGGGCGTACTCCTGGATGAGGTGGAGCAGCA
>JBPYFB010000181.1:0-5240 GCA_051986465.1 Rugosimonospora sp. | reverse complement strand
GGCCCGGTATCCGTACCGACCGGGCAGGCGTACTTGACCTCGGTACCGGCCGCGCGGGCGCTCTCGACGAGCTCCGGTACGTCGGTCAGGCCGGGCTGGGGGCGTTCCGGACCCCCGGGCGCGACCGAGGTACCGGCGCGCAGTACGCCGATGACCGCGCGCAACTCCTCCAGCGCATCGTGCGCGCTGTCCCGGATGACGCCGGCCGCGCCCGCCACCTCCTCCGGCCGCGCGTCGGTACGCACCGACAGCGCGCCGGCGTGCAGGCTGACCAGGGACAGCCGGTGGGCGAGTACGTCGTGCATCTCCCGGGCGATGCGGGTGCGTTCGGTCAGCCGCGCCTGGTCGACCCGCAGGTGCTGCTCGGCCTCCAGCCGGGCGGCGCGCTCGCGCAGCGACGCGACGAGCTGGCGCTGCGCGCCCGCGAACATGCCCCAGCCGAGCGCGGCCGAAAGGATGATGCCGCGGATGGCGAAGTCGACCCAGATCGGGAACCTGGGCGCGGCCTGGAGCAGGTAGTAGACCGAGGCCGTGGCGACGTTCGCGGCGGCGATGCTCAGCGCGACCGCGGCGCGGCGGTGCACGGCGACGGTGTAGACCGCGACCGTGATGGCCGGTACCGCCATGGCCGAGACCGCGCCCACGGGCGTGAGGGCCAGCGCCAGCCCGAGCGGCCAGCGCCGGCGCCACCAGAGGGCGAGGCAGCACGCCGCGCCGAGGGCGGCGTCGACGGGCCACGGCAGCGTCGGTGCCGGGTCCGCGGTCGCGTCGCCGAAGCGCAGCAGCAGCGCGCCGGCGCACAGGGCGAGCGTGACACACGCCAGGTCGCCGAGCCGGTCACGCGCGAGGCGCGGGCGGAACATGATCT
This sequence comes from Rugosimonospora sp., assembly GCA_051986465.1. Taxonomy (GTDB): domain Bacteria; phylum Actinomycetota; class Actinomycetes; order Mycobacteriales; family Micromonosporaceae; genus DATEJJ01. Next base: position 4,372 of record JBPYFB010000181.1, on the reverse strand, counting down.
GAGGGTACGTGCCGGGACCGCGCGCCGGGACCGACCAAAGTCGGTGGTCACCACAGACCGCGGATCGATGACCCGGCGCACCCGTGCACCGCAGCCTGGTACCCATGATCGAGGTAGCCAACCTGTCCAAGCGGTACCGGACCCAGCTCGCCGTGGACGCCGTGTCGTTCCGGTGCGAGCCCGGTACAGTCACCGGATTCCTCGGCCCCAACGGCGCCGGCAAATCCACCACGCTGCGGATGATCTGCGGCCTGACTCGCGCAACCTCCGGTCGGGCGCTGGTCTGCGGCGCGCCCTACCGCGCCCTCGCCAACCCCGGTCGCCGGGTCGGTGTCGTGCTGGACGCCGCCGCGCAGCATGCCGGGCGGACCGGCCGCGAGGTGCTCACCCTCGCCGCCCAGGTGCTGGGCGTACCGGCCGCCCGGGTGGCGGAGGTGCTCGCCCTCGTCGGCCTGCCCGGTACCGCCGCCGGTACCCGGGTGCGCGGGTACTCGCTCGGCATGCGCCAGCGCCTCGGCATCGCGCACGCCCTGCTCGGCGAGCCCGAGGTGCTCATCCTCGACGAGCCGGCCAACGGCCTCGACCCGGAGGGCATCCGCTGGATGCGCGACCTGTTGCGTACCCACGCCGACCGGGGTGGCACCGTCCTGCTCTCCTCGCACCTGCTGGCCGAGGTGGAGCGGATCGCCGACCGGCTTGTCGTGATCGCCCGCGGTCGGGTGATGGGACAGGGCCGGCGGGACGAGCTCGTGACGGCCGGTGGTGACCTCGAAGAGGAGTTCCTGCGACTCACGGAGGTGAACCGGTGAAGGCCGCGACGCTACCCCGACTGTCCATTGTAGAGCTACGCAAGGCGGCCGACACCCGCGCCGGATACTGGCTGATCGCCGTGGTCGGCGCGCTCACCGTCGCCGTGGTCGGTGCGCGGCTGGCCTCCGGTACGGCCGGCGACCGTACTCTCGGCTCGCTCGTCGGTGACGCGCAGCTGCCGGTATCGGTGCTGCTGCCGGTACTCGGGGTGCTCGCGGTGACGAGCGAATGGTCGCAGCGCACCGGCCTGTACACCTTCAGCCTGGTACCGGCACGGGGCCGGGTCGTCGCGGCGAAGCTGCTCGCCGCGAGCCTGCTCGCCGGTGCGGCGTGGCTGGTCGCCGTGGCGGTCGGGGTGGCCGGATTCGCGGCGGGCCAGGCGCTGCACCGTACCGGCGGCGGCTGGCACCTCGCCGCGTCCACGGTCGGTCAGCTCGGGCTCGTCGACTGGGTGACGATGCTGTGCGGTACCGCCTTCGGGTTGCTCGTGCTGCATTCGGCGCCGGCGGTCGCGACGTTCTACGTGGTACCCATCGGCTGGTCCGCCCTGGGCCGGCTGGTACCCGGACTCGCCGGCGCGGCGGGCTGGCTCGACCTGGGCCGGGCCCGGGTACCGCTGGTCGATCCGGGTGTCACCGGTCCCGAGTGGGCGCGTTTCCTCACCGCGAGCCTGCTCTGGGTCGCCGTACCGGCCCTGCTCGGCGTGGTACGCGTGCACCGTACCGACATCGGCTGACTAGCGTTCGAGGATCCCCTCGGCGTCGAGCCGGTCGGCGAGCGTGGCCAGCGCCACCCGCAGGCGGGACTTCGCCGTACCCTCCGGAATGTTCAACCGGCGCGCCACCTCGCGGTACGTGTGCCCCTCGTAGTACGCGAGCAGTACCGCGGCGCGCTGCGGATCCGGCAGCGCCTGGACCGCCTCGCGCACCACCTTGGTCTCGGTGCGCCAGATGAGCCCATCGTCCACATCGGACAGATCGATCCCGTCCGGTGCGGTGGCGGCGTGGTACCTCGCCTGTACCTGGCGCCTGCGGACCAGGTCCAGCGCGCGGCTACGGGCGAGCATGCACAGCCACGCGCGCAGCGCACCGCGGGCCGGGTCGTACGCCAGCGGGCGCTCCCAGAGGCGTACGAACACATCCTGGGTCACGTCGTCGGCCGCCGCGTGGTCGTTGGTGATCCGCGCGGCGACGGTACGCACCAGCGTCGCCCACCGGTCGTACGCCTCGGCGAGCGCGGTGTCGTCCCCGGCGACCAACCGCTCCCGCAGTCGCGCGTCGGTGCCCTGGGCCGGCACGTTCAATCACATCCCAAGGTGGCGGCGACGGCCAGTACCTGTATCGCCAGGTCTCGATCCCCCTCGACATGGTGGATCACCGCCTCCGGTGTCCGGCGGTTGGCGACCAGCCGAGCGAACTCCAGGGCGCTGGCGCGGATGGTGAGTTGCCGGGTGGGGGCGGAGCGGTCGAGCGGGAAGCGCCACTCGCCACCGCCCGGACCGTCGAGTACCAGGCGCACCGCGTAGCCGGGACGGCTTACGCCGCGCGCGGCGAGCGCCTGGGGCAGTAGCCGCGCCGCGAGGTCGACGATGCGGCGCACCTGATCGTCGGGGGGCGCCACCCCGGGCCGACCGAGCGCGGAGCTGGCGTCCTCCAGGTGCGTCCAGGTCTCAAAGGCACGCTGTACCAACGCATCGCGCAACGGGCCGCGCGGCTCGCCCGCCCCGGCCAGCCGTACCTGCCGGTCGAGGTCCGCGCCGCGCTCCAGGCCCCGGGTGAGTAGGTCGCTCTGTTCCCGCCAGGCGACGCGGGTCGCCGGACCGGTGGCCACGACCGGTATCGCGGGCAGGCCGAGGTCGGTGGCGAGCATCCGGTCGTTGCCGGCCAGGTGGGCGATGAGCCCGGCGAGCGTGGCGTGCCGGCTGTCCGCGAGCACCCAGTCCGCCGGCGCCGTCGCGCGCAGCACCTCGTCGAGCACCGCGACCTGATCGGCATAGGCCGCGATGAGCATGCGCAGCACCGTGGGCGGCCGCCGGGCGCGGGCAGCGGCGAGCACGGACTCGCGCAGTCCGGGCGCGGGCCGGGAGATGTGCTCCAGGCCGAGCCAGCTCGCCGCGGAGGACAGCCGCCGCGCCTGCGCCGCGCAGTCGGGGCAGTCCCGCAGATGTTCCTCGATTCGGGTGGCCTCGTCCGGCTCGCAGGAGTCCAACGCCCACGCACCGAGCAGGTCGGCGGTTTCGGCATGGACGTCCATCGCTCCCCTTCCCCCCGCATCACGGTACCGCAGGGGAGCACGGCGGGGTGGGGCTCAGCTGGTGTGCGCCCCGACCGTGTCCTTGATCTGCTTGCCGGCCTCGCCGGCGCTGGCCCGGGCGCAGTGCGCGCCACAGAAGAAGCGGCCCTTGACCTCCACACCGTGGCCGATGATCCGGCATGAGCAGTGTTCGCATACGGGCGCCATCCGCTGGATCGCACACTCGAAGGAGTCGAAGGTGTGTACGTCGCCGGCCGCATGCACCTCGAAGGACAGGTAGTACTCGTTACCGCAAACCTCGCACATCGCCATATACGTAGCATGCACCCTATCCGGCACATCCGGTCGCAATTTCATTGAAGTTGCGCCCTTGGGCGGCCCCCAACCCCGCAACTTCATTGAAGTTGCGGCCTTGGGCGGGTCCCAACCCCGCAACTTCAATGAAGTTGCGGGGGTCTTGAGGTGATCACGGTGGTTGGGGCAGCCGAAGGCTTGACGTTGTCGGCTAATGACGTTAGCTTAATGACTAACAGAACTAGCCAGGAGGCAGGCAATGACCGAGTTCCTCGATGTCGACGGTGGCCGGATCGCATACGACGTGACCGGCTCGGGCCCGCTCGTCGTGCTGTCGCATGGCATGGGCGACACCCGCGCGACCGCATGGCGGTTCCTCGGCCCGCGCCTGGTCGCCGCCGGGTACCGGGTCGCCACGGCGGACCTGCGCGGCCTCGGCGAGTCGAGTGTGGGCTTCCCGGCATACAGCCGCACCGAGACCGCGAAGGACCTGATCGCGCTCATCCGGCACCTGGGCGGCCCGGCCGTCATCGTCGGCCACTCGTACTCCGGCGGCGCCGCCACCATCGCGGCCGCCCGCGAACCGGGGCTCGTCAGCGCGATCGTCGAGATCGACTCGTTCACCCGCGCGCAGCGGATCGACCTGGGCGGCCTGATCCGCAACGGCCACCACCGCAAGGGCATCATGCTGTTGATGGGCGCCGGGATGCTCGGCAGCGTCGGGCTGTGGGCCCGCTACCTCAACCTCGCGTACCCCGCGGTGAAGCCCGCCGACTGGGACAGCCAGCTCGCCGCGATGTCGGCGAACCTGCGGGAGCCGGGGCGGATGAAGGTGTTGCAGGCGATGGGGCGCTCGGCACCGACGGACGCGGGCGCGGTCCTGTCACAGGTACGGTGCCCCGCGCTGATCTGCGCCGGTACCCTCGATCCCGACTGGGCCGACCCGCGCGCCGAGGTCGACGGCATCGCCGCGGGCATGACCCCGGGCATCCCGACCGTCGCGATGATCGAAGGC
>JBPYFB010000180.1:0-14443 GCA_051986465.1 Rugosimonospora sp. | reverse complement strand
GCCCCGCCGGCCCAGGTCAACGGCGAGGAGGGCGGCGGGTACGTGACGCCGCTGGTACGCAAGCTGGCCGCGGACAACGGGATCGACCTCTCGACGGTGCGCGGTACCGGCGTCGGTGGGCGCATCCGCAAGCAGGACGTGCTGGAGGCGGCCGAACGGCAGCGCGCCGCCGCGGCCCCCGCGGCCGCACCGGCACCGGCCGCCGCGCCAGCACCGGCCGCGCCGGCACCCCGGCCGCAGCCCAGCCCGCTGCGTGGCCGCACCGAGAAGCTGCCCCGGATGCGCCAGCTCATCGCCCGTCGCATGGTGGAGTCGCTGCAGATCTCGGCCCAGCTGACCACCGTTGTCGAGGTCGACGTCACCAAGATCGCGCGACTGCGGGACGCGGCCAAGGCCGACTTCCAGCGGCGCGAGGGCGTGAAGCTCTCGTTCCTGCCGTTCTTCGCGCTCGCCGCCGTCGAGGCGCTGCGGGTGCACCCGAACGTGAACGCCTCGATCGACCTTGAGGCGGGCACGGTGACGTACCACGACGCCGAGCACCTGGGCATGGCGGTCGACACCGAGCGCGGCCTGGTCGTGCCGGTCATCCACAACGCGGGTGACCTGAACCTGGCCGGGCTCGCCCGGCGCATCGCCGACGTGGCCGAGCGCACGCGCAGCAACCGGGCCACCCCCGACGAGCTGTCCGGGGGTACGTTCACGCTCACCAACACCGGCAGCCGGGGCGCGCTGTTCGACACGCCGATCATCAACCAGCCGCAGGTCGCGATCCTCGGTACCGGCGCGGTCGTCAAGCGGTCCGCGGTGATCGACGACCCGAACCTCGGCGAGATCATCGTGCCGCGTTCGATGGTCTACCTCGCCCTGTCGTATGACCACCGGCTGGTGGACGGCGCCGACGCGGCCCGGTTCCTCGCGACGATCAAGGAGCGCCTGGAGGCTGGGCAGTTCGAGGGCGAGTTGGGTTTGTGACGGGTACCCGCGCGGCACCATAGCTCCCATGCGGATCCTCGTCGCGGGCTCGTCGGGCTACATCGGCTCGGCGCTCGTCCGGCAGCTGCGGGAAGCCGGGCACACAGTGGTCCGGCTGGTACGGCGGGAGCCGGACCGGCCGGACGAGGTGTACTGGCGGCCGAACTCCGACGACCTCGACCCGGGCGTGGTCGACGGCACGGGTGCGGCGATCAACCTGGCCGGCGCGGGCGTCGGCGACCGGCGGTGGACCGACGAGGTCAAGAAGTTGCTGCGCAGCAGCCGGGTCAACGCGACCGCGGCCCTCGCGCGCGCCGTCTCGATCGCCGCCGACCCACCTCGCGTGCTGCTCAACGCGTCGGCGGTCGGGTACTACGGCGAGGCGGGCGATACGGAGCTGCCCGAGTCGGCGCCACCCGGTACGGGCTTCTTCCCCGAACTGGCCCAGGCGTGGGAGGCGGCGACGCAGCCGGCCGAGCAGGTCGGCGTGCGGGTGGTACACCTGCGCAGCGGGCTGGTACTCGGTCCGGGCGGCGGGATGCTCCAGCCGCTGCTGCGCCTGTACCGGCTGGGCCTGGGCGGCCGGCTGGGCTCAGGACGGCAGTGGATGCCGTGGGTGTCGCTCGCCGACGAGGTGAGCGCGATCGAGTTCCTGCTCGACGCGGAGGGCGTGGCCGGGGCGGTCAACCTGACCGGGCCGGCGCCGGTACGCAACGCGGAGTTCAACCGTAGCCTCGCGAGGCTTCTGCACCGGCCCGCGGTGCTGCCGGTCCCAGCGGTGGCGATACGCCTGGTCCTCGGGGAGTTCGGTGCCGAGATCCTGCGCAGCCAACGGGTGCTTCCCACGGCGCTGGCCGCCGCCGGGTACCCGTTCCGGCACGCTACCCTCGGGGACGCACTCGCCTGGGCGGTGCGCGGTTGACTCTGCTTCTTCCCGGGTATGGCCGAGCATCGTGGGGTGCCGGATCTGTGAGCGAGATCCTGTGAGACCCGACAACGCGCTGTGACCTGGGCCGGCGTACTGGCGGCCGGATGGGATGATTGGCGGCGGCATACGGCCGCCGTCAGGCCAACGAGAGATCGGCAGGTGGGGTGGGACTCGCGGATTGGAGCGCGCCGAGAGGATTCGGTATGGTCCCTCGCGTGCCGGTCGCCGAAGAAGAACACACAGCCGTCGACGCTCCGGCCCCGGCCACCGCGCCGACCGCCCCCGCGCGCCCCATCGACCGGGTCCGGGCCCGCCGGGCCGACCTGCTCGTCGCCCTGGTCTGCGTGGCCACCTCGCTCTACCTCACGGCGGGGCTCTGGCTGTCGCCCAACAACCGGGTGGTCAGCCACAACCAAGGCGACCAGGCGCTCTTCGAGTGGCTGCTGACCTACCAGGCACACGCGCTCGCGCACTTCCACAATCCACTGTGGACGACCCTGCTCAACTTCCCGATCGGGGCCAACCTCGCGGTCAACACATCCATGACCGTGGTGGGTACCGCCGTCGCCCCGGTGACGTGGCTGCTCGGCCCGTCGGTCGCCTTCGCGCTGGTACTCACGCTCAATCTCGCGCTCAACCCGTTCGCCTGGTACTGGGTGCTCTCGCGGCATGTCACGCGTACCCGCGCCGCGGCGATGCTCGGCGGCCTGTTCTGCGGCTACGCGCCCGGCATCGTCTCGCACGCCAACGCGCACCTCAACTTCACCGCGCAGTACCTCGTGCCGATCATCGCGTGGCGGGTGGCGAAGCTGCGCGAGCCTGGCCGCGCCGTACGCAACGGGCTGATCCTCGGCCTGCTCATCGCGCTCGACTTCGGGATCGGCGCGGAGATGCTCCTGTTCGTGGCCGGCGGCTGCGCCTGCTACATCATCTTCTGGAGCCTCTGGAACCGCCGCCAGGCGCTCGCCGAGGCACCCCAGTTCCTGCGCGGGCTCGTGGTCGCCGGCGCCAGCTCGCTGGTACTGCTTGCGTACCCGCTGTGGATGCAGTTCGCCGGGCCGCAGCGCTACCACGGCATCGGCTTCAACCAGATCGTCCACAGCGAAGACCTGGCCTCCTTCACCGCCTTCCCGTACCTGTCACTTGGTCGCCTGGCCGGCCTGTGGAACCGCCATCTGGCGCCCAACTACACCGAGGAGACCGCGTTCTTCGGGCCGGTACTCGTGGCGCTCGCGCTGCTGTGCGTCGTGAAGATGTGGCGGCGGGTGGAGGTACGGGCCCTCGCGCTGACCGGACTTGTCTTCGGCATCCTCTCGCTGGGGCCGCGGCTGCACTTCAACAGCGTCACGCACATGAAGATCCGGCTGCCGTTCATCCTGCTGTGGCACCTGCCGGTCTTCGACACCGCGTTACCCGAGCGCCTGGTACTGGTGATGATTCCGATCGGCGGGGTGCTGCTCGCGCTCGCCCTGGACCGCGGGCTGCAGCAGCCGGTACGGGCGCGGCGCGCGTGGATCGCCGGTTTCGCGGTGGCGCTGCTGCCGCTGGTACCGCTGCCCATCCCGACGGCGCATCGGCAGCCGGTACCGCAATTCTTCACCGCCGGCACCTGGCACCGGTACGTCCAGAGTGGACAGACGGTGATCCCGATCCCGCCCGCGAGCGACTACCTGCCGGACGGGCAGCGCTGGCAGACCGCCACCAACTTCGCCTTCGCCATCCCGTCCGGATTCTTTCTCGGCCCCGGCGGTCCGCACGGGCGCAGCCGGATCGGCCCGATACCCAGGCCGACCGCGGCGCTGCTCACGGCGATCGCGATGAAGGGCAAGTCGGTGACCATCACCGATGCCGACCGGCACCAGGCGCGGATCGACCTTGCGTACTGGCACGCCGGTGTGATCGTGCTCTCCGACGGCGGCGACGGCAGCCGCTGGACCCAGTACCACCAAAAGCTGCTCGACGCCGCGACCAGCCTGTTCGGCCCGCCGCAGCGGGTTGATGACGTCTGGCTCTGGAGGGTGGCGGAGATCCCACCGGCGTGACGCCGCGGGCGCATTAGGCTGGCGGGCGTGAGCAGTACCGCGGGCACGACCGACTACACGGTCGTCGACTATGGCGTGATGGACTACCAGGCGGCCTGGGACGAGCAGCGCCGCCTGCACGAGGAGGTCGTCGCCGGGCGGTCGGCCGGCGTCATCATGCTCCTCACACACCCGAGCGTGTACACGGCCGGCAAGCGTACCCAGCCGTGGGACCGGCCGACGGACGGTACGCCCGTCGTGGACGTCGACCGGGGTGGCAAGATCACCTGGCACGGACCGGGGCAGCTCGTCGGGTACCCGATCCTGCGCCTGCCCGAACCGATCGACGTGGTGGCGTACGTGCACCGCGTCGAGCAGATGATGATCGACGTCTGCGCCGAGTTCGGCCTGGCACTCGGGCGGATCGACGCGCCCGAGTACCGCGGTGTATGGGTACCGGCCGATGAGCGCGGCCCGACCCGGAAGATCGGCGCGCTCGGCATCCGGGTCGCCCGGGGCGTGACGCTGCACGGCTTCGCCCTCAACTGCGACTGCGACCTGACCGCGTACGACCGGATCGTGGCGTGCGGCATCCGCGACGCGGGTATCACCTCGATCTCCACGGAACTGGGCCGCGCCGTCACGGTCGCGGACGTGCGCCCCATCGTCGAGCGCCACCTGCCGGTGCTGTCCGGGCGTTAGCCGGCTGCGCCGACCCGCGCGCCGGCCTCGGTCGTGACCCCGGTCACCGGGGGCGAGGCTGCGGGTGCTACCAACGTGAGCCTCGTCGCGTAAGGGCCTCTCGTGTCCCGGTTGCCCGCTTTCCAGGCGTACGCTCTGCAACGTGACCGCCGTGGTTCCTGATGGCCGCCGTATGCTCCGCATCGAGGCCCGCAACTCCGAGACCCCGATCGAGCGCAAGCCGCCGTGGATCAAGGTTAGAGCCACCATGGGTCCCGAATTCACCCAACTGCGCCGGCTGGTCGAGCGCGAGGGGCTGCACACGGTCTGCCAGGAAGCGGGCTGTCCCAACATCTACGAGTGCTGGGAGGACCGCGAGGCCACCTTCCTCATCGGCGGCGACCAGTGCACGCGACGGTGCGACTTCTGCCAGATCGATACCGGCAAGCCCGCCGAGTTCGACGCGGACGAGCCACGCCGGGTCGCCGAGTCGGTGGTCGCGATGGGCCTGCGGTACGCGACCGTGACCGGGGTGGCGCGCGACGACCTGCCCGACGGCGGCGCCTGGCTGTACGCGGAGACCGTGCACCAGATACATCACCTGCTGCCGGGGTGCGGGGTGGAGCTGCTCATCCCGGACTTCAACGCCCAGCCGGCGCTGCTGGCCGAGGTGTTCGGGGCACGGCCGGAGGTGCTCGCGCACAACGTGGAGACGGTACCGCGCATCTTCAAGCGGATCCGGCCGGCGTTCCGGTACGAGCGCTCGCTGGACGTGCTGCACCAGGCTCGGCAGGCCGGCCTGGTGACCAAGTCCAACCTGATCCTCGGCCTGGGCGAGGAGCGCGCGGAGGTCTCCCAGGCGATGCGGGACCTGCACGACGCGGGCTGCGAACTGCTCACCATCACCCAGTACCTGCGCCCCACCCCGCGCCACCACCCGGTCGAGCGGTGGGTCAAGCCCGAGGAGTTCGTATCGCTGCGCGAGGAGGCCGAGGAGATCGGCTTCGCAGGCGTGATGAGCGGTCCACTGGTGCGCTCCTCCTACCGCGCGGGTCAGTTGTACCGGCAGGCGATGGCGGCACGTACCGGGGCTGCCCGCTCCCAGTAGGACTCCCAGTAAGATTTGGTTATGGCTAAAGCAGCAGATGAGAAGGCGTCGTTCGGCACGCGACTCAAGCAGATCGGCATGGTCTTCTCGTTCACCGCAAAGCGCGACAAGCTGTTCCTGCCGCTCGTGGTGCTGGCCGCGGCCGTACCGATCATCGCCGCCGTGGTCCTCCTACTGGTCGGCCTGGGCTGGATCTGGCTTCCGGCCGGCATCGTGCTGGCGCTGCTGCTCGTGATGATCGTGCTGAACTTCCGCTCCAACAAGGCGATGATGTCCGAGGCCGAAGGGCAGCCCGGCGCCGCCGCCCAGATCGTCGAGATGATGCGCGGTGACTGGCGGGTCACCCCCGCGATCGCCTCCACGACACAGTTCGACATGGTGCACCTGGTAATCGGGCGACCCGGCGTGATCCTGCTCGCGGAGGGCAACCCGGCGCGGGTACGCAGCCTGCTGGGCCAGGAGAAGCGGCGACTGTCCAAGGTGATCGGCAGTGCCGACCTGCGCGACTTCGTGATCGGCCCGGGCGAGGGCGAGCTGTCGGTGGCGAAGCTGCGTTCCACGCTGATGCGGCTGCCGCGCACGATCACCGGCAAAGAGGTCAACGCGCTCGACGCCCGGCTCAAGGCGCTCTCCGCCCGGCCGCAGATGCCCAAGGGCGCGATCCCGAAGAACATGCGGCCGCCCAAGGGCGCCTTCCGCGCCATGCGCGGCCGCTGACGATCTGACCGCGGGGCGGCACCCGCCCCAACATTCGCACCGGCCGAATCTGTGTTAGGTTGGCGCGCGCTCGTGCACCTACCCAGGCGCGCCTGAGGAGACCCGACGACCTCATGCACGGAGACACCCGGATGACATCACCCCAGACCATCGTTATCGGAGCCGGTCCAGCCGGCCTGACCTGCGCTTATGACCTGGCCAGGCGGCAGTTGCCCGTCACCGTCTACGAGGCGGACGACACCCTCGGCGGGATCTCGCGCACCGTTGAACGCGACGGTTGGCGCTTCGACCTGGGCGGGCACCGCTTTTTCACCAAAGTGTCCCAGGTTGAACAGCTTTGGCACGAAATCCTGCCCTCCGAGGACGACTTCCTCCTCCGGCCACGAATGAGCCGCATCCACTATCGGGGCAAGCTGTTCGACTACCCCCTCAAGGCCATGAACGCGCTGCGCGGGCTCGGCGTCTTCGAGGCGACCCGCTGCGTCATGTCATATCTCTGGGCACAGGTACGCCCGCCGGAGGACCAGTCGCACTTCGAGGGCTGGACCACCGCCCGGTTCGGCCGGCGGCTGTACTCGATCTTCTTCAAGACGTACACGGAGAAGGTCTGGGGCATGCCGGCGACGTCGATCCAGGCGGACTGGGCGGCCCAGCGCATCAAGAACCTCTCGCTGAGCAAGGCCATCTTCAACGCGCTGCTCCCCCGCCGCGGCAAGCAGGACGTCACCAGCCTCATCGAGGAGTTCCGGTACCCGAAGCTGGGACCGGGCATGATGTGGGAGCGCTGCGCCGAGCAGGTGGAGAAGTGGGGCGGGACGATCGTCAAGAACACCGCCCTGACCCACATCCACCGGGACGAGCGTCGGGCCGTTGCGGTGACCGTCGTCGGCCCGGACGGTGAGCAGCGGGTACCGGCGGAGGACGTGGTCTCGTCCATGCCGCTGTCCGCGCTCATCGAGTCGATGGATCCGCCCGCCCCGGCCGAGGTGCTCGCCGCCGCCCGTGACCTGCGCTACCGCGACTTCCTCACGGTCGCGCTCGTGGTGCCGATGTCGGCCGGCTTCCCGGACAACTGGATCTACATCCATACGCCCGGCGTCAAGGTGGGGCGCATCCAGAACTTCGGCTCCTGGTCGCCGCTGCTCGTCAAGGACGGGCGCACCTGCTTCGGCATGGAGTACTTCGTCTTCGAGAACGATGAGCTGTGGTCCTCCAGCGACGATGATCTGGTACGGCTTGCGACGGCCGAACTGGAGGCGCTGGGGCTCATCGAACCGGGCGCGGTCGAGGTCGGGTACGTGGCTCGGATGCCGAAGGCGTACCCGGTCTACGACGAGTACTACCAGGCCAACGTCGAGGTCATCCAGAAGTGGCTGGGTACCGAGGTGCCCAACGTGCACCCGGTCGGGCGCAACGGGATGCACCGGTACAACAACCAGGACCACTCGATGATGACGGCGCTGCTCACCGCACAGAACATCGCCGAGGGTACGGCCCACGACGTGTGGTCGGTCAACGTCGAAGAGGAGTACCACGAGGAGAAGCCGCGCAGCTCGGAGGGTGGCACCGGGCGGTCGGCACCGATCACCCCTCGCGGATCGCGGGGATGACCGGCAGCCGCCTGGCCAGGCCGGCCCGCCTTGCGGTCGGGCTGGCTGGGCGGCACCGCGCGATGACCGGCCTACTGGCCGCCGGGGTCCTGCTGCGGGTACTGGTGACCGTCGCGTACTGGCCGGCGTTCTGGTACCCGGACAGCCGGTCGTACACCCTGTTCGCGCTCACCAGGCAGCCGGACGTGATCCGCCCGTACGGATACTCCGCGTTCCTGATCCCGTTCACCTGGCTGCACACGGTGGCGCCGGTACCCCTCATTCAGCACCTGATGGGCCTCGGCGTCGCGGTGGCCGTGTACGCCTTCGCAGTCCGCCGCGGTGTCCCCCGCGGGCTGGCGGCGCTCGTGGCCGCGCCGCTGCTGCTGGACGCCCGCACCGTCGTGCTGGAGCACTACCTGCTCGCCGAGACCCTGTTCACCGCCGTGTTCGTGGCCGGGATCATGCTGGTGACCTGGCGGGCCCGGCCGGGCCTGGGCGCCGGGGTCGCGGCCGGCCTGCTGCTCGCCGCCGCCGCGCTGACCCGCTCGGTCGGGCTGCCGCTGCTCGCCGTGGTGCTCGGGTACCTCGCCATCCGCCGCACCGGCTGGCGCCTGCTGGCCACCGTCGCGGTCGCCATGGCGCTGCCGCTCGCCGGGTACAGCGTCTGGTACCACCACGAGCACGGTGCGTACGGGTTCGGCGCGTTCCAGGGGCGCTTCCTGTGGGCGCGTACCACCTCGTTCGTGGACTGCCGCAAGCTGCCCCTCACCGGGATCGAGGCGCAGCTGTGTCCGACCGAACCGGTCAGCCATCGCCGCGCGCCCGACCAGTACCTGTGGGGGCCGACGGATGCCAGCCATCGGTTCGCCGACCGCCAGTACGACAGCGCATTCGGGGACTTCGCGCGAAAGGCGATCTTGGCACAGCCCGGGGACTACACTCTCGCCGTGGCCCGCGACACGTGGCACCTGTTCAGTCCCGTGTGGACACCCACGGCGCACAGCACCTGCCTGACCGACTGGTGGAGCATCTCGCCTCCCGGGCGTACCGGCTACTGCCAGCCGTACCTGCCCCCGGCGGATCCGGTACAGATCAGGAACGGCGACCCCCGTGTCGGTGGGGTACCGGCCGGCGCGCGGCACACCGTACTGGCCCACCTGCTGTCGGGCTACGGGCGGGTAGCCACCTTCCCGGGCTGGCTGTTCGGCCTCGTACTGCTGGTCTCCGCCGGGCTCGCGCTGCGCCGCCCCAGCCGTCCGGAGTGGCGCGCCGCGCTTGAGCCGCTGCTCTACTCGGGGCTGAGCGTCGCGATGATCGTCATCGCGATCGCCACCTCAGGGAGCGACCTGCGGTACCTGACGCCCGCGCTCCCGATGGCGCTGCTCGGTCTCGCACTTGCGGCGGGCCGGGTACGCGCCGCGCGGCCGGCGTCCGGACCCGCAGCGGAGACGCCAGGCGACGCGCTGGCGCTGGCGCCCAGCAGGTCAGGCGCATGACGGCCGGCGCCACCCTCGCGGCCCCCGACGTCGCGGCGTCCCGCGTGACGGGGACCGCACGCCGCCTGTCCCGGTCGCCGGCGTGGCTGGCCGGCCTGGCACGCCGCAACCCGGCCATGACCGTACTGCTGGCGGTGGGCACGCTGGTACGGCTGGTGGCCACGATCGCGTACTGGCCGGCGTTCTGGTTCCCGGACAGCTACTCGTACGTGCTGTTCGCGCGGCACCCGGAAGTACCCATCACCCGACCGTACGGATACTCGGCGTTCCTCATCCCCGCGGCCGCGCTGCAGCAGATGTGGCCCGTCGCCGTCGTCCAGCACCTGATGGGGCTCGGCGTCGGCGTCGCCGTGTACACCTTCGCCCGCCACCGCGGCCTGCCGCGCTGGGTGTCGGCGCTGCTGACCGCGCCGCTGCTGCTGGATTCCCGGGGCATCGTGCTGGAGCAGTACCTGCTCGCCGAGACGCTGTTCACCGCGCTGTGCGTGGCCGGCGTCATGCTGCTCACCTGGCGCAACCGGCCGGGCCTGCTCGCCTGCGCGGCCGGCGGCGTGCTGCTCGCGTCCGCCGCGGTGACCCGCACGGTCGGCGGACCGGTACTCGCCCTCCCGCTGCTGTACCTCGTGCTGCGCCGGGTCGGCTGGCTGCGGCTGGCCACGGTCGCTCTCGCGATGGCGGTACCGCTCGGCGGTTACGCCGTCTGGTTCCACCACAGCACCGGCGAGTACGGGTTCACCCGCTTCACCGGCCGGTTCCTCTGGGCGCGCACGATCTCGTTCGTGGACTGCCGCAAGCTCACCCTCACCGGGATCCAGCCGCAGATGTGCCCGAAGGAGCCGCTCGGCCACCGCCGGGATGGCGCGGAATATCTCTGGGGCCGCTGGGAGGCCAGCCGCACGCACCTCGGCCAGCAGTACGACGCGCAGTTCACCTCGTTCGCGCGCAAGGCGATCCTCGCCCAGCCCGGCGACTACGCGCACCTGGTCGCGAGCGATCTGTGGCACATGCTCAACCCGACGTGGCACCCCAACCAGCTGATCGCCTGCACCTATTCGAACTGGCAGATGACCGCACCCGGGGATACCTCCTACTGCCAGCCGCGCATCTCGATCGAAAACCCGCTGGACCCGCGGTGGGACCCGCACCCGCCGAGCAACGGCCCGGGCTTCCGGCACAGCAACCTGATCCGCGTGCTGAGCTGGTACGGGCGGCTGACGAGCTTCCCGGGGTGGCTGATCGGCCTGGTCTTCCTGGTATCTATCGCGCTGGCGCTGCGCCGGCCGCTGCGGCCGGACTCCCGCTCCGTTCTGGAGCCGCTGCTCTACAGTGCGTTCGGCGGTGGCATGATCGTCCTCGCCGTGGCGACGTCCGCCATCGACCCGCGGTACATGACCCCGGCGCAGCCGTTCGCGATGCTCGGGCTGCTGCTCGCGATCGGCCGGGTGCGCGCGGCGGGTACCCGCTCGCGCGGTGCGCCGCCGATACCGGCGCCGCCGCCTGTGCCGTCACTCGAGGTGACCGGCGCTGGGACGACCGGCTCAGGGGCGACCGGCTCCCGGACTACCGGCTCAGGGGCGACCGGCTCCGGGGCGACCGGCGAGGACGATCGAGCCGCTGGCACGGTCGTGTAGGCCACGGCGTTCGCCGTCCATGATCAAGGCGGGGACGAGCAGGCACAGCAGCAGCCCGCGCAGGGCCGCCCGGGCGACGCCGATCGGCCCACCCGTCGCCGCCGAAACACACCGGATCCGGGTCAGCCACATGCCGGGCGTCTGCCCGAAGAACCCGATAAACAGCGCGTACTCGACGATCAGCACCACCGAGGGCGCCCAGGCGTCCCGGGTCGGGTGACTGAACAGGCCGGCGGCCAGGACGCACAGCATCCAGTCGACGAGCAGCGCACCGAACCGGGGAGCCAGAGCCGCAGGTACGGGGGCGTCCGGAGTAGTAGTGTTTGCCGTTGGGCGTGCGGATCGCTGGGCCACGTACCGAGGGTAGCGGCTGGGCTCGGGATCATCGCGAACAGCCCGTCGTGGCTGTAACACGACAGAAACAATCGAGACATGGTTGGGCAACGGCCCGGACATAGCGTCGCGGCCAGCTATCCGCCATCTGTCAAGCCAGGAGGACCTGTTGTTCGCAAACCCCGAGGAACTCCTTCGGTACCTCAAAGACGAGGGTGTGAAGTTCGTCGACGTACGCTTCTGTGACCTACCGGGGATCATGCAGCACTTCACAATGCCCGTCGAATCCTTTGACGAAGATGTCTTCGCCAACGGTGTGGCGTTCGACGGCTCGTCCATCCGTGGCTTCCAGCAGATCCACGAGTCGGACATGCTGCTGCTGCCCGACGCGTCGTCCGCCTTTGTAGATCCGTTCCGGGTACAGAAGACCCTCGCCATCAACTTCTTCATCCACGACCCGTTCACCCGCGAGGCGTACTCCCGCGACCCGCGCAACATCGCCAAGAAGGCGGAGGCGTACCTCGCCGCGGGCGGCATCGCCGACACCGCGTACTTCGGGCCCGAGGCCGAGTTCTACATCTTCGACTCGGTGCGCCACGAGACCAACGCGCACCAGGCCTACTACCACATCGACTCCATCGAGGGCTGGTGGAACACCGGCAAGGAGGAGGAGGGCGGCAACCGCGGTTACAAGACCGCCTACAAGTCCGGGTACTTCCCGGTGCCGCCGACCGACCACTACGCCGACCTGCGTGACGAGATCGTCACCAACCTCATCGGCGCCGGCTTCACCGTCGAGCGCGGGCACCACGAGGTGGGCACCGCCGGCCAGGCCGAGATCAACTACAAGTTCTCCACCCTGCTGCACGCCGCCGACCAGCTCCAGCTCTTCAAGTACATCGTGAAGAACACGGCCTGGACGAACGGCAAGACCGCCACCTTCATGCCCAAGCCGCTCTTCGGTGACAACGGTTCCGGCATGCACACGCACCAGAGCCTGTGGCTGGGTGGCGAGCCGCTGTTCTACGACGAGAAGGGGTACGGCGGCCTGGCCGACCTCGCCCGCTGGTACATCGGTGGCCTGCTGCACCACGCGCCGTCGCTGCTCGCCTTCACCAACCCGACGGTCAACTCGTACCGCCGCCTGGTGCCGGGCTTCGAGGCGCCGGTGAACCTGGTGTACTCGCAGCGCAACCGTTCCGCGTGCACCCGCATCCCGGTGACGGGTACCAACGCGAAGGCCAAGCGCATCGAGTTCCGGGTACCCGACCCGTCGGCCAACGTGTACCTCGCCTTCTCGGCGATGCTCATGGCCGGCCTCGACGGCATCAAGAACAAGATCGAGCCCCCGGAGCCGATCGACAAGGACCTGTACGACCTGCCGCCGGACGAGTTCGCGAGCGTCAAGCAGGTGCCGGGCTCACTGCCCGAGGTCCTCGACTCGCTTGAGGCGGACCACGAATACCTCCTCGAGGGCGGTGTCTTCACGCCGGACGTGATCTCGACGTGGGTCGAGTACAAGCGCGCGAACGAGATCGACCCCGTCCGCCTGCGCCCGACCCCGCACGAGTTCGCTCTGTACTACGACGTCTGATCGGACGCGCTCACCCGAACCGCCGACCGCGTACGCGGTCGGCGGTTCGGCCGTTCAGGCGCCCGCCGCGGCCTGCTGCCGTGCGGGCTTCGGTACCTTCTCGAAGACGCCCCACTGCGAGATGAACGCCTTGACCTGCAGGTCGACCGGCCGGAAACCCTCGGGCAGGTCCCGCAGGTTGATCAAGTGATCATGCGGGCTGGTCCGGCGCTGGTTCAGCCCGATCCCCTCGAGGATGCGGCAGGCCCAGTCCATGCTCGGCTTGGGCGTCGTCACCATGAGCTTTCCGCCCGGGCGCAGCAGCGCGTACATGGCGTCGTAGAAGTCGCCGTGCTCGATCACCTCGAAGGCGATGATCGCGTCGAACGACTCCGGCGCCAGGCCAAGGTCCCGCCATTGGTTGATGTCGCCACACACGAAGTCGTGCTGGGGCGGGGTGGCCGGCGTAGCGAGGTCGAGGCCGACGAAGTTGGTCCAACCGCTGCCCAGCGCGTAGGCGCCGACCCAGCCGTCGGCGCAGCCGACCTCCAGAATCCGGGCCTCCTTGTCAAGGTGGCCGAAGAAGTACTCCAGCTTCCGCGTACGCGCGTACTGGCTAATCAGCGGTGCCATGTTCAGGTGGGCCCCTCTGGCTCAGTTTTCCTGATACTGGTGCGGCTTGACGCAGCGATGCACAGTACCGCCCCTGGCAGGAGTCTGCAAGATCAACAAGCCAGTGCGCGGATGAACCAGCCCAGCGCCGGGGCCGGGTTCTCCGGGGGTGACCAGCCGTTGATGACCGAGAGCAGGTCCAGGTACCGGTACCAGCGCGGATCGCTCGCGGCTTGAAGGTACCCCACCAGCTCGCGCCGCAGCTCCACGCTGTCTGGCTGACCGACCGTCCGCGCGTATCGTCCCATAACGTCTGCGACGACCGCTTTGGCCTCGGGGGCGGCCGGGTCGAGGCCGGCCGCCAGGGCCGGAGCGACCTGATCGCGGACGATCGCGACGGCGTCTCGGCGCGGCACCTGCCCGGTGCGGGCGCCGGCGGCGTACCGCTCGGCCATCCGCCGCGTGCTCGCCCGGAACTCCGGATCCTGGGTCAGCTCGGCGAGCTCCACCCACGCCTCGATCTGATCCGGGTCGGGGTCGTCGGGCAACTCGGGCGTGGCCGTACGCACGATCCCGGCGTCGACGTCCACAAACACGGCACCGAGGAAGTCGTCGACGAGGCGGCGGCGCTCGTCCTCGGAGAGCTTTGCGAGTCTGTGCACGAGCCCCATCTCCTCTGGTACGGATCCGCGCTTGGCCACCGCGCGCAGGATCGCCTGTCGCAGGCGCAGCACGCGGATCTGTACCGCAAGCGCGTCGGCGTGCGCCGCGGCGACCTC
>JBPYFB010000179.1:0-5332 GCA_051986465.1 Rugosimonospora sp. | reverse complement strand
ACCATCGACTGGCAGACCCTGCGCGACGGGCTGACCACCACCGTGAGCACCCCCGGCGCCCGGCTGGGCAGTGGCATCCCGATCCACCCGGCCACCGCCCGGCGGCTCGCGTGTGACGCGACCCTGATCCCTGCCGTTCTCGGAAGTGCCGGGGAACCGTTGGACATCGGCCGCGCCACCCGCCTGGTACCGGCCGGGATGCGTCGAGCGTTGGTACTGCGGGATTGCGGGTGTCGCTTCCCGGGCTGCGATCGTCCTCCACAATGGACAGACGCGCATCATCTGCAACCGTGGGCGCAGGGCGGCGCTACTCAGATGCAGAATCTGCTCCTGTTGTGTAGGCACCACCACACCGCCGTACACGAAGGCGGCTGGCGCATCGACTACGACACCACAACCAACACCGTCACCGCGTACCGGCCCAACGGCACCCGTCTCGACATCACCGGCCAACCACAAGGACCGGCGCCGTAACTGACTCACTCCCGGGTCAGGCGCTCGGCATGAGCGGCCTCGTCCGCGGTCACCTCACTACTGCCGCTGCTGCATAGCTGCCAGCGGGTAACCACCGCGTCCGGATCCGTCAACTGGCCGCTCGAAAGGGCGTGCTCGATGCGTTGGCGCACCGTGCCTTCCGCCTGGGAATCGGTGGCGAACAAGGTTCTGAGGTGTACCTGGTCACCAACTCGCTCCACCCGGGTGTGGTGCGCCGCCAACGGGCACGGCGGCTGGTGATCCCAGTGCCCGCACAGCGCCACCGTGATCGCCGCTCCCGGCGCCCGCATGTCGCCATCCGCCGCCATCGCGAGGACCGCCTCGTGCGCGAATGCCCGCCGCATCACACCAGTATGACTGGACGGGCGAAGTGCAGGATCGGCTCGCCAGCCGGCCGCGCCTCGACGTCAAGAACCATTAGTCCAGGACGCGGGTGACGTGTTCGGCCGCCACCCGGGCCTCGACCGCCGACGGGTCGAGGTTGGCGCACAGCACGACCGACGCGCCCGCCGCGAGCGGGGCCAGCAGCCACGTGACCGGATGCTCGTGCTCGCCCGCGTCGATCAGCAGGCGATCGCCCGGGTACAGGTCGAGCCGCTCGGCGAGGGCCTGCCCCAACCCGCCCCACTCCCGGAACGTGGTGCCGTCCACCGTCGCGGCGAAGTCGCGGTGCAGCGGTGCGTACGCGGGAAGCGCGTCGGAGTACCGGCCGACCTCGGCGATGAAGTCGCGGTACCCGTCCGGTACCCGCGCCGGTACCTGCGCGAGCCCGAGCACAAAGCGGTGCGGCGCCTCGGGTACGTCCTCCAGCCAGTCGTCGAGGCGGGTACTCGAAACGAAGACGGCATCGAAGGGCTCGCACCCCACAAGGCCGGCGGTCGCGGCGAGCCGGAACGATACCGCGAGCCCCGCCGACCACGCGCCGAGCAGGACCGCCGCGGTCTGCCAGTGCGGCGGCAGCAGTACCGCCACCCGATCGCCGGCGGACAACCCGCAGCCGTCGTGCAGCAGGCCGGCGGTGCGCGACGCCCACCCGCTCAGTTGCGCGGCGGACAGCTCGGTCCGCTCACCGGTCGCGTCGTCGTAGTACGTCAGCAACGGCTGGTCGAGCCCGGCCGCCGCCGCGCGCGGGAATGTGGCCACCGCGCGCGCAGACGGGTCCGGCAGGTCAACAGGGACAGGCACTCAGAAAGGATACGTCGGTGGCTGGCTGCGCATGGTCACCCAGCGGGTCTCGGTGAACGCCTCGATGTTCGCGTCGGCGCCGCCGAACCGGGAGCCGGTACCGGATGAGGCGATCCCGCCGAACGGGATGTTCGCCTCGTCGGCGACGGTCTGGTCGTTGATGTGCACGATGCCGGTGGGCATCCGGTCGGCCAGCGCCAGTCCCTTCATCACGTCGCGGGTGACGATGCCGAGCGACAGCCCGTACTCGCTGGCGGTGGCGAGGCGTACCGCCTCCTCGGCGTCGGAGAAGCGGACCACCGGCGCGACCGGCCCGAAGACCTCCTCGACCACGGCCGGCGCGTTCGGTGGCGTGTCGGCGAGGACGGTCGCCGAGTAGAACAGGTTGTCGTACGAGCCGCCGGCGGCGACCCGGGCGCCGCGCTCGATGCTCGCGGTGACCAGCCCGTGCACCTTGTCGCGCTGCCGCGCGTCGATCAGCGGGCCGAGCGCGACCTCCTGCCGGGCCGGGTCGCCGACGGGCAGGTGCGCGGCCTTCGCCGACAGCCGCTCCACGAAGTCGTCGTAGAGCCGCTGGTGCACCAGGTGGCGCCCGGTGGTCATGCAGATCTGGCCCTGGTGGAAGAAGGCGCCGAACGCGGCGAGGTTGGCGGCCTGGTCGACGTCGGCGTCGTCGAGGACGATCAGCGCGGAGTTGCCACCCAGCTCCAGGTGGGCGCGCTTGAGGTGCTTGCCGGCGAGCTCGCCGACCTTGCGGCCGGCGGCGGTGGAGCCGGTGAACGAGATGACCCGGACCAGCGGGTGGGTCACCATCGCCTCGCCCACGTCGACGCCGCCGGGCAGCATCGAAAGGACGCCCGGGGGCAGGCCGGCCTCCTCGAAGACGCGTGCCAGTACGACGCCGCCGGTGACCGCGGTGCGCGGGTCGGGCTTGAGGATGACGGAGTTGCCCAGGGCCAGCGCCGGCGCGACCGAGCGGATGCCGAGGATGATGGGCACGTTGAACGGGGAGACGACGCCGACGACACCCGCCGGTACCCGGCGCGCCATCGACAGCCGCGGCTCCTCACTCGCCAGCAGTTGCCCGTACGGGCGGCTGGGCAGCCCGGCGGCCTCGTAGCACTCCTGCTCGGCGACGTGGATCGCGAAGCCGGCCAGCGGTGGGATCGCACCGACCTCGCGGACGTTCCACCACGAGATCTCCTCGGCGTACTTCGTCCACAGTGCCGCGGCGCTGCGCAGCACGGCGGCGCGCTGCTGGTGCGGAGTGGCGGCCCACTCGCGCTGAGCCTCGGCCGCGCTCTCCGCCGCCTTCGCGACGTCGTCCGCGGTCGCCAGCCCGACCTGGCCGAGGGTCGAGCCGGTCGCTGGCTCGACGACGTCGATGGAGCCTCCGGAGCCCGGCACCCAGGCCCCGCCGAGGAAGATCCGATTCGTCCAGGTCTCTTCCGATAAGAACATCTCGCCGGCCCCTTCCACTGAATGCGGGTGGGCCGACGGTAGGCGCGCCCTTCCGAGGAATCAATATGGTGTTTCAGATAATCGAACGTCAGATAGTCGAACGGTAGCCGAGCCGGTTGGAGATTTCCGCCACGGTGTGCCGCAGCGGCCCCTCCAACCGGCTGACCACCGACTCGACCGAGGCGTTCCAGACGGTCAGGTGCACGGCGATGTTCACCGCCGCGACGACCCGGCCGGTACGGTCGCGCACCGGGGCCGCGACCGAGCGGAGCCCGGCGGCGAGCTCCTCGTCGTTGACGGCGATCCCGGACTGGCGTACCCGCCCCAGGGCCGCCATCAGCTGCTCCCGGGCGGTGATCGTCTTCGGGCCGCGGCGGGCGAGGTCGGTACGGTCCAGCAGTACCCGCAGCGCCGCCGGCTCGTGGTACGCCAGCAGCACCTTCCCCATCGACGTGCAGTACGCCGGCAGCCGCGAGCCCACGTGCAGGTTGAGCCCCATCGCGAAGTTGTTCGCCCGCCCGCTGCGCCGCCGCTCCACGTACACGATGTCCGGGCCGTCGAGGACCGCCATGCTGACCGTGTACCCGGTCTCGTCGGACAGCGCCTGCAGGTACTGGGCGGCGACCCGGGTGATCTCCATCGAGTTGATCGCGGCGAAGCCCAGGTCGACCACGCGCGGCCCGAGCGAGTACTTCTTCGTGTCCGGGTCCTGCTGCACGTACCCGAGCTTGGCCAGGGTCGCGACGTACCGGTACGTGGTGCTCTTGTTCAGGCCGACGGTGCGCGCCAGGTCCGCGATCCCGAGCACCGGCCGGACCTCGCTGAACGAGGACAGGATCAACAGCCCACGTTCGAGCGACTGGGAGAAGGCCGACTGGGAGAAGGCCGACTGCGGGAGTGCCGGGTCCGGGGTGGGGTCCGCCATCGGCGCATGGTATCGCGATGTTTCAGCTATTAGAACGGCATGTTGACTTCTGGTACGCCCGCTTTTACGTTCCCTCCACTCAGTTCCCCCAGGCGAACGCTCAGGAGGCGAACATGGATCCTGAACCCCCACCCCAGCTGAGCAGGCGTGGTCTGCTGAAAGCGGCCGGCTTGGGCATATCTGGACTGGCCGCGTCCGCGCCGCTGCTGGCGGCGTGCAAGGTGGGCGGTGGGACCAAGTCCAGCGGTGGTGGCGGGACAACACCCACCATCAAGGTCGGCTTCGTCAGCCCGCGGACCGGCTCCACGGCGGGCTTCGGCGAACCGGACGGCTACGTGCTCGACCAGGCGCGCAAGGCCCTCGCCAGCGGCTTGACCATCGGCGGCAAGAAATACAACGTGACCATCATCGACAAGGACAGCCAGTCCAACCCGCAGCGCGCGGCGGCGGTCGCCAACGACCTCATCAACAGCAGCGGCGTCGACCTGCTGTTGACCACGTCGACGCCGGAGACGGTCAACCCGGTATCGGACGCGGCCGAGGCGGCCGGGGTGCCGTGCATCTCCAGCATCGTGCCGTGGGAGGCGTGGTACTTCGGCCGCGGCGCCAAGCCCGGCCAGCCCAGCCCGTTCAAGTTCACGTACCACTTCTGCTTCGGCGTGGAGCAGTTCGACAGCGCGTACACCCACCTCTGGCCACAGGTGACCACGAACAAGAAGGTCGGCGTCATGTGGCCGAACGACTCGGACGGCAACGCGATCCGCGAGTCGCTCGGGCCGCTGCTGAAGAAGGCCGGATACTCCATTGTGGACCCCGGCGCGTACACCGACGGTACCAACGACTACACCTCGCAGATCGGCAAGTTCAAGGCGCAGAGCTGCGAGATCTTCAACACCTTCCCGATACCGCCCGACTTCGCGACGTTCTGGCAGCAGGCCGCGCAGCAGGGGTACAAGCCGAAGATCGCCCAGATCGCGAAGACCGGCCTGTTCCCGTCGCAGGTCGAGGCGCTCGGCCCGATCGGCCTCGGGCTGGCCAGCGGCGCCTACTGGCATCCGACGTTCCCGTACAGCTCGTCGTTGACGAAACTGTCCTCAAAGGACCTCACCGACGGGTACCAGAGCAGTACGGGCAAGCAGTGGACCCAGCAGCTGGGTGCGAGCATGGCGGTGTTCGACGTGGGCACCGCGGCGCTGCGGGCGGCGGCGGACCCCAAGGACAAAGCCGGCTTGGCCAAGGCGATCGGCTCGCTGCAGGTGCAAACCC
>JBPYFB010000178.1:0-6747 GCA_051986465.1 Rugosimonospora sp. | reverse complement strand
GGCGAGCACGTCGTGGATCTCCCGGGCGATGCGGGCCCGCTCGGCGAGCGCGGCCGCGTTCGCCTTCTCCTCCTCGGACAGCCGGGTCTCCTCCGCCAGTGCCTCCCGCTGCCGGCGGAGCAGCCCGGCCATCAGCGCGATGAGGAAGCCACCGGGTCCGAACAGCAGCCACCAGCCGAAGCCCGACATGATGCCGGCCAGCGGAAAGAGCGCGGCGGCCGCCGCGGCCAGCGTGACCGACCATCGGACGGGCAGCAGGTGCCCGGCCCACAGCAGCGCGACGGCCGGGAACACGACCGAGGCGCCCTGCGGGTGCACGATGGACAGCGCCATGCCGGACGCGAGCAGGTACAGGATCGCCGGGACCGCGTACCGGCCGTGCGTGCGCAGCCACATCCACAGCAGCCAGCCCACGGCCGCGGCGGCGAGCAACAGCGCGGTGGCGAGGCCGCGTCCGGACCACGCGGGTTGTCCGGGCTGGGCACTCGTCACTCCCCAGCAGATCGCGGCCAGCGCGAGGATGCTGCGGATGCGCAGCCACCACGTCGGGCGGAAGTCCACGGCTACCAGTCTCGCAATTCCCGCGGCGTCGCTCACCTCCGGCTCGCCTCCGAAACGATCTCGACAGCAACAGCGACAGCGACTATGACTGCGCCGCGGTCTCGACCGCGAAAGCGATCTCGACCGCGACGCGACGACGTCAGCGGTACGCGCGGACCCGGCGGTCGGGGGCGAACGGCACCCCGCTGCGCAGGGCCCGGGTGCCGACCACGGCAGCCTCGCCCAGGAATGTGACGCCGATCGTCAACACCAGGCTCGCGGTGGGGGCGAGGCTCGCGCCCAGCAGGTGCGCGCCGAGGCCGATACCGAGCCGGATCGCCGCCGAGGCGAACCACATCGCGATCGTCGCCGGGCGGTACCGGTACCAGAGGTGGCCGGCCTGCTCGTACACCTTGATGGTCATGCCCCGCAGCAGTCCCAGGCCGAGCGCGACCACGACCTCGACCACCAGCAACGCCACGTCGAAGAGGGTCACGTGGTACTTGCCGAGCTGGTAGATGCCCCAGATGGTGAGGCCGGCGGGGAGCAGGGCCAGCCGCCGCGCCTGCAGCGGCTCGCCGGCCAACCGGCGGACCATGACATAGCCGAAGACCGCGACGATGAGCAGGATCTCGATCAGGTTCATGCGTTAGACGGTATGGATCCGGCCGGCCCGAAGCCGCAACCCACGGGTTGAGGCCGGGTGGAATCCCGACCTCCACCCCCGGGGTCTACTTTGCTTGCGCGGCTGTCGTCTCCCCGGCCGGCGGCGCGAGTCCGACGAGCTTGCAGAGGAACCGATCGGCTTGTTCGGGGAAGGGCGGCCAGGGCAGGTCGGGCTCATTGATCCGCAGGGACAGCATGCCGATGACGGCGGTCCGGAGATCGAGTGCGACGGTGGCGGCGTCCCCGGGCGTGGCAACCCCGGCGTCCATGCAGCGCTGTACCGCGGCCGTGGTGCGCGTGAACAGGACCTCCTTGAAGGGCATGCCGACCTTGCTCTCATGCATCACCTTGTATAGGCCGGGATGCTCCTGTACCCAGGCCGCCTGCGCCAGGATCCGGGCGCGCAAGGCGAGAGCGGGGTCCTGATGTGCGGCCTCGGCCTCATCCGCGGCCTGGACCATCTCCGCATGGCAGCGTTGCATGGTCGCCGCGACGAGCGCGTCGCGATCGGGAAAGTACAGGTAAACAGAGGTAGGGGATATCGACACCGCGCGTGCGACCGCGCGCAGCGACAAGGCCTCGTCGTCGGCCAGCTCGCCGAGCATCTGCGCCGCCGCGGAAATGATCTCCTCCCGCAGCCGCTCGCCCTGCCCGCGCGCGTTGGGACGCCGAGGGCCAGCAGAGCGACCTGGCGAGGTGGTGTCGTCCATCGCCCGATGATTCTAGCTTCGCGTACTTGCGCGGCGGCGGTCTCTAACGCTACGTTCGTTCATGCAAGGACAGTTGTCCACATAGCGGCTGTCCAGATGACCCAAGGAGATCGCGATGCCGCTCACGCTCCAAGAGGCTCAGACAGTCATCACCGGCGCACACGAACGAGCCGCCAAATTAGCCGCACTGATCACGGTCGCGGTCGTCGACGAAGGCGGACACCTCCAGGCCCTCGGCCGTATGAACGGCGCACCGCCGCTCTCCGCCCAGATCGCCGAGACCAAAGCGGCCAGCGTGGCCCTCTTCCGCCGGGACGGCGCCGCACTGCGCCAGATGCAGGAGGCCTCGCCGGGCTTCTTCGCCCAGTTGGATCGGGTGGCGCGGATGCCCATCCTGGCGGGCGCCGGCGCGGCGCTCATCATGCGGGGCGACACCGTCCTCGGCGCGCTGGCGGTAAGCGGCGGAATGAGGACCGGGCAAGACGACGAATGCGCCGCAGCCGGGCTTGCTGTTCTCCCCGCTTCCTAGTTCCCCACTTCCTAGCTCCCCCCGCGGTCGGCGTTCGCGTGGATCGCGTCGTGGACGTACTGGGCCAGGCCGGGCGCCTTCTGCTCGTACTGCTCGGTGAAGCGCTCGTCGGCGACGTACATGTCGGCCAGGCAGCGGTGCATGTCGTACCCGCAGTCGTAGAACCACCGCGTGACGTTCTGCCGGTGCTGCTCGGCGAGGTCCATCGCGAGGGGGCCGGTCGCCGGTGCCCCCTCGCGCAGGGCCGCGATGAAGCCCTCGTCGACGGCCTCGGCGGCCGCCTTGATCATGAGCCAGTCCTCCTTCGTGTACCGGCTGGTCCGGCTGGCCGACTGCCGGTACGCCTCGGTCTCGCCCCAGCGCTCGCGCACCTCGTCGTTGTACTGGTCAGGGTCGTTCTCGCCGAAGACTTCGAACCGCTCCTCCGGCGTCAGGGAGATCCCCATCTGCTGTGCCTCCATCGCTCGGTCCACCGCCGCGACCATCTCCGTGAGCCGCGTGATGCGCGCGCCGAGCAGCGCGCGCTGCCGGCGCAGGTGGGTCAGCGCGTCGGCGTGCGGATCGTCGAGGATGGTCGCGATTTCATCGAGGGGGAAGCCGAGTTCCCGGTAGAACAGGATCTGCTGCAGCCGCTGCAGGTCGCTGTCGTCGTACCGGCGGTACCCGGCACGGTCGCGGCCGCTGGGCGACAGCAACTTGATCTCGTCGTAGTGGTGCAGCGTTCGTACGCTCACCCCCGCGTAGCGGGCGACCTGACCCACGGAGTACCGCATGGCTCCCCCTTCCGGTACGAGCCTGTGGCCTCACGTTACGGAAGGGTCAAGGGTTTTGCGGTCCCTGTGCCGCGCCGCCCACGATCGCGAGGTCGTCGCGGCCCAGCGCGCGTAGCAACTCGTTGACGACCTTGACGTGGTCGGTGAAGCCGTGCAGCCGGCGGGTACCGCGGCGCAGCATGAAGAAGTGCACGGCGGCGCGTACCCGGGCCCGGTCGACGGCGCTGGCCGAGGCGGTCTCCTTGACCAGCCGGCGCAGCGCCGCGCCGACCTGCTCGGCGAGGCCGACATCGACGCGCTCGCGCATGAGGTGCAGGCTGGCCAGGTGGCCGTCGAGCTGGCGCAGCAGGACATCCGACTCGTGCCGGTCGCCCGGGCGCAGCCGGCGCGACCTCGCGGGTGGGGCGGCAGCGGCGCGGCGCAGGCGGGGATACGGCCGGTCGCCCGCCCGTTCCGGGCCGGTCAATTCGGTCATATCCGCACCTCCATCCACGCAGAGTTACCACGCGTGCTTATGACCTTACTCGATGTAGAAGCATCCTGCCCGATTCGCGGAAATGTCAGATCCTCGGGGCACGATAGGGACCGAGGCTTCTACGGAGGACAGTCGTGACGCGTGACGAGGGGGAGGCGCGCATGGGCGGCGGCATCGCCGAACGCTTCGGCGCGGCCACCCGGGCCTGGTTCGCCGACGCCTTCGCCGCACCCACACCCGCGCAGGCGGGCGCGTGGCGCGCCATCAGCGAGGGCCGCCACGCACTGGTCGTGGCCCCGACCGGCTCGGGCAAGACGCTCGCCGCGTTCCTCTGGTCGCTGGACCGGCTGGCCGCCGAGCCACCGCCCGCCGAGCCCACCCGCCGCTGCCGGGTGCTCTACGTCAGCCCACTCAAGGCGCTCGCCGTCGACGTCGAGCGCAACCTGCGCACCCCGCTGACCGGCATCCGCCAGGCGGCCCACCGGCTGGGCCTGCCGCAGCCCGACATCACGGTGGGCATGCGCACCGGAGACACCCCGGCCGATGAGCGGCGCGCCTTCCTCAAGCACCCGCCAGACATCCTCATCACCACACCCGAGTCGCTTTTCCTGCTGCTCACCTCGTCCGCCCGGGAGTCGCTGCGCGGCGTGCAGACGGTGATCGTCGACGAGGTACACGCGGTCTGCGCCACCAAGCGCGGCGCACACCTCGCGCTGTCGCTGGAGCGCCTCGACGAGCTGCTGCCCCGTCCGGCACAGCGCATCGGGCTGTCCGCCACGGTGCGCCCGATCGAGGAGACGGCCCGGTTCCTCGGCGGCAGCGCGCCGGTCGAGGTCGTCCAGCCGCCGAGCGCCAAGACCATCGAGATCGCCGTACAGGTGCCGGTCGAGGACATGACCCAGCTCGACGCGGCCGCCGACGACGCCGAAGCGCCCCGGCGCGCGTCGATCTGGCCGGCCGTGGAGGAGCGGATCCTCGATCTGATCCAGGAGCACCGGTCCACGATCGTCTTCGTGAACGCGCGGCGCGGTGCGGAGCGATTGTGCGCGCGCCTCAACGAGCTGGCCTGGGAGCGGTCGGGCGGCGTGCTCGAGCCGGCCGGCCGCCGGATGCCCGCCGAGATCATGGCGGAGTCCGGCGCGGCCGGCGGCGCGCCGCCGGTCGTGGCCCGGGCTCACCACGGCTCCGTGTCCAAAGAGGAGCGCAAGCACATCGAGGAGGCGCTCAAGGCCGGCGCGCTGCCGGCGGTCGTCGCGACGAGCAGCCTGGAGCTCGGCATCGACATGGGCGCCGTCGACCTGGTGATCCAGGTGGAGGCACCACCCACGGTCGCGGCCGGGCTGCAGCGCATCGGCCGCGCCGGCCACCACGTCGGCGCCGTCTCGCGCGGGGTCGTCTTCCCGAAACACCGCGGCGACCTGGTCTCCTGCGCGGTCGTGGCGCAGCGCATGGTCGAGGGCGGCATCGAGGAGCTGCGGTATCCACGCAACCCGCTGGACGTACTGGCCCAGCAGATCGTCGCGATGGTGGCCATGGACCCGTGGCACGTGGGCGACCTGGCCGCCCTGTGCCGCCGCTGCGCGCCCTTCGCCGAGCTGCCCACCAGCGCGCTGGAAGGCACGCTGGACATGCTCGCCGGCCGGTACCCGTCGACCGCCTTCGCCGAGCTGCGGCCACGGCTGGTCTGGGACCGGCAGAGCGACCTGCTCACCGCCCGCCCGGGTGCCGCGCGGCTCGCGGTCACCAGCGGGGGGACGATACCCGACCGGGGCATGTTCGGCGTCTACCTCGCCGGCTCGCAGCGCGCGGCCCGGGTCGGCGAGCTGGACGAGGAGATGGTCTACGAGTCGCGGGTCGGCGACGTCTTTCTGCTCGGCTCGACATCCTGGCGGATCGAGGAGATCACACCCGACCGGGTACTGGTCAGTCCCGCGCCCGGGCAGCCCGCGCGGATGCCGTTCTGGAAGGGCGACGCGCTGGGCCGCCCGGTCGAGTTGGGCCGCGCGATCGGTGCCCAACTGCGCGAGCTGACCCGGGCCGACCCGCAGCGGGCCCGCGCCGGACTCGCCAGCGGCGGGCTGGACGAGTGGGCCGTGGACAACCTGCTGGCATACGTGCACGAGCAGCGCGAGGCGACCCGCGCGGTACCGGACGATCGCACCGTCCTCGTCGAGCGCTTCCGCGACGAGCTGGGCGACTGGCGACTCGCTGTCCACTGTGTACTCGGTGCCCGGGTCAACGGCCCGTGGGCGCTCGCGATCGGGCGCCGGCTCGCCGAGCGGTACGGCGTCGACGCTCAGGTGATGCCGTCCGACGACGGCATCGTGGTGCGGCTGCCCGACATGGTCGACGCCTGGGCGGAGCCGGGCGGGCAGGCCGAGGGGCAGCCGCCCGGCGCGGACCTCGTCGCGTTCGACCCGGAGGAGGTCTCCTCGATCGTCGAGGAGACGGTGGGCGCCTCGGCGCTGTTCGCGTCCCGGTTCCGCGAGTGTGCGGCGCGCGCCCTGCTGCTGCCCCGGCGCGACCCGAGGCGGCGCCGGCCGCTGTGGCAGCAGCGCCAGCGCTCGGCGCAACTGCTCGACGTGGCCCGGGAGTACGCGGACTTTCCGATAACGCTGGAGGCGGCCCGGGAGTGCCTGCGGGACGTGTTCGACGTACCCGCCCTCGCCGATCTGATGCGCGACCTCGCCTCGCGCAAGGTGCGCCTGGTGGAGGTGGAGACCCGCACACCGTCCCCGTTCGCGCGCTCGCTGCTGTTCGGCTATGTCGGCGCCTTCCTCTACGAGGGCGACGCGCCGCTGGCCGAGCGCCGGGCCGCCGCGCTGGCGCTGGACTCCACGCTGCTCGGCGAGCTCCTCGGCCGGGTCGACCTGCGCGAGCTGCTCGACCCCGAGGTGGTGGCCGAGACCGAGCGGCGGCTGCAGTGGCTCTCCGACGACCGTCGACCGCGCGACGCCGAGGACGCCGCCGAGATCCTCCGGCTGCTCGGCGATCTGTCCACAGTGGAGGCCGCGGAGCGCGGCGTCGAGGAGGCCTGGCTGGTCGAGCTGTCCG
>JBPYFB010000177.1:0-28353 GCA_051986465.1 Rugosimonospora sp. | reverse complement strand
GTGCCCGGGTGGCAACCGAAGGCCGCGACCCTGGCCGGCGCCGGGCAGCAGGACTACAACCCGGCGGAGGCGCTGCGTACCCCGCAGTGGTACCTGCTGACCGGGATCCTCACGCTGAACGTGCTGGCTGGCATCAGCCTGATCTCGGTCGCCTCCTCGGCGGCGACCGACATCGCCGGGTACAGCGCCGCCGCGGCGGCCAGCTTCACCGGCTTCATGGGGCTGTTCAACGGCGGTGGCCGCATCTTCTGGGGATGGACGTCTGAGCACATTGGACGGATGACCGCCTTCGTCGCGATGCTGGCGATCCAGGGCGTCTGCTTCCTGATCCTGCCGCACGCCACCGCGCCCGCGCTCTTCGCGGTCCTCGGCGCGCTGGTGTACCTGTGCTACGGCGGCGGCTTCGGCACCATGCCCGCCACCGCCGGCGACCACTTCGGGCTGCGCGGCGCCGGTGCCATCTACGGCCTGATGCTGGTCGGCTGGAGCATCGGCGGCGTGGTCGGCCCGCTGCTGGTCGCGAACCTCATCAACGGCAAGTCCTACACGGTCGCGTTCACGACCATCGGCCTGCTGGCGCTGGTCTCCATCGTGCTGCCGGTGATCACCCGGCCGGCGGGGGAGCGGGCGGCGGCTACCGCACGGGTGCCGGAGACAGCAGGGCCTTGACGGCGGTACCGGCGGCGACCTGGCGCATCGCGGCATCCGCGTCCGCCAGGTCGTACGCCGTCACCAGCCGGCCCAGGTCGAAGCGGGCGGCGAGCCGGGGCAGCAACTCGACGTACTCGACGAGGTGCGCCCCGGTGAACGCCCAGGAGCCGATGACGTCGAGTTGCCGGTGCACGATCTGGTGCGGGTTGAGCGGGGTATCGCCGGCGTCGGTGTACTGCCCGACGACCAGGTAGCTGCCGCCCCGGCGGGCCAGCCGCAGGCCCTGCGCCACCGCGACCGGCGCGCCCGCGCACTCGACGACGAGGTCGGCACCGGCGCCGTGCGGGGTGTGCGCGAGCGCCTCGGCCAGCGCGGCCGCCGGGTCCGCGGCGGTGGCGATGTCGATGTGTACGTCGCCGATTCCGCACGCCCGGGCCAGATCGAGGCGCCCCGGCGGCCCGCCGAGGACCACCACCCGCGCCGCCCCGGCCAACTGCGCGAGCGCCGCCGCGGCCAGCCCGACCGGCCCGCTGCCCTGGACGATGACGGTCTCGCCCAGCCGCGGCGGCCGGCGCTCGCCCAGCGCGTGCACGACCGTGGGGCCGGCGCACGCCAGCGACATCGCGACGAGCGGGTCGACGCCGGCGGGCAGCTTCATGACGGTGGTACCCGACTCCAGGTAGATGTGGTCGGCCCAGGCGCCCGACAGCGGCTGTCCGCTGTCCACGGGCCGGTTGACGCCGTACGTGCGGCGGTTGGCGCACAGGGTCGGTTCGCGGTACTGGCGGCAGAAGTCGCACTGTCCACAAGAGATGGACGAGGCCCACATCACGGTATCGCCAACGCGCAGCGGCTCGCCGTTCGCGTCCCGGCGGACGCCCTCGCCCAGCGCGTGCACCACGCCGAGCCCCTCGTGGCCGAGTACCAGGGGAGTGGGTACGGGCAGGTGGCCGTCGCGCAGGTGCAGGTCCGTACCGCAGATCCCGGCGAGGCGTACCGCGACGACGAGGTCACCGGCGGCCGGCTCGGGTACCGGGAACTCCCGTACCGCGAGCGGGGCGCCGAAGTTCTCCAGAACCATGGCACGCGAGGCTTGGTTACTTGGCGGTAACTTGGTGGCATGCGCATCAACCACGTGCGATACGGTACCGGCGAACCGCTGGTCCTCGTGCACGGCATCGGCCACCGCTGGCAGGCGTGGACGCCGGTGCTCGACCGGCTCGCCCAGCACCACGAGGTGGTCGCGCTCGACCTGCCCGGCTTCGGCGGCTCACCACTGCCGCCCCGCGGTACCCCCGCCGGTGTCGCGGCCGCGGTCGCGATGCTCGGCGAGTTCTTCGACACCGCCGGGTTGGCGCGGCCGCACGTGGCCGGCAACAGCCTCGGCGGCGGGATCGCGCTGGAACTGGCGGCGGCCGGCCTGGCGCGCTCCGCGACCGCCCTGTCACCGGTCGGCTTCTTCACCAGCCGCGAGGGAGCCCGCGCGCTGGCCATCCTGCTCGCCCTGCGCGCCGGTACCTTCCTGCCCGCTCCACTCATCCTGCGGGCGCTGCGGGTCGAGGCGGTCCGGGCCGCCTGCCTCGGGACGATCGTGTCGCGGCCGGACCTGCTGGACCCGCGCGCCGCGGCCGCCGACGCGCTCGCCCTGCGGCGCGGCCGCGGCTTCCTGCCGGTGGCCCGCGCCGGCCGCGGCTACCGGTTCACCGGCTCGCCGTCGGTACCCGTCACCGTCGCGTGGGGCGCGTACGACCGGATCCTGCCGCCGGCCCAGGCGCGGGTGGCGCGCGAGCGGCTGCCCCAGGCGCGCCACGTGGTACTGGCGGAGTGCGGGCACGTACCGATGAGCGACGATCCCGAACTGGTGGCCTCGCTCATCCTGGAGACGACGGGAGCGCTCGCCCGCTAGCGGCGGTCGATCTCCATCCACCGCTGCGGCTCGCGGAACGGCCGGTAGCCCACGGAGGCGTACACCGGGTGCGCGTCGGCGGTGGCGAGCACGATCCGCGGTACCCCGTGCCGGTCGATCCACTCGGTGGACCAGCGCGCCAGGCGGGTACCGAGGCCACGCCCGCGATGCTCGGCGTCCACGAACACGTCGCACAGCCAGGCGAACGTGGTGGCGTCGGAGACGATGCGCGCCACGGCGACCTGGCGGTCGCTGGTGTAGATGCCGACCGGGTACGAGCCGGCGAACGAGCGCTCCACCATCTCGCGGGGCCGACCCAGCGCCCAGTACGCCTCCTTGCTGATCCACCGGTGGATGGCGTCCATGTCCAGCTCGGCCGGGTCCTCGCTCAGCCGGTACTCCTCGGTTGTCACGGCGGAATTCTCACCCGCCGCGCCGCGGGCTGTCGCCGGCCAATTCCCAACCTCCGGCTCTTGGAGGACTTCTAGCTGTCGTCGCTCCGGCGGGTGCGGGGACCCGGGGTGATGAACAAGAGCAGGCCGACCGCGAAGACCGCGCTCACGCAGATCCAGGCGCCGCGGTCGGCGGCCGGCCGGACCGGCCAGGTCCACGGAGCCCGCCACGCTTCCAGCAACGCGTACTGGCAGAACATCATGTAGCCCATCGGGAGCGTCCAGGCGAGCAGGCCGCCGGTCACGAGCGAGCACAGCAAGCCGAGCCCGGCGAAGCCGATGACATTCCGCGCCAGGACGAGGATGCCGCCGTTCAGGCTCTCGCCGACCGCGCCCACATGTAAGGCGAGGATCGCGATGCCGGTCAGGCCGGTACCGGCGAGCAGGCGCAGGTACGGCAGCCAGCGGCCGGTGGCGCGTTCCGCCTCGCCGAACGGGCTGTGCCCGGTGACCGCGATCACCGCCGCCGCGCCCGCCGCGACAATCATCGGGACCTGCTGCGCGTAAGGGCCGGAGTTGAACGCCCACTGCCAATGCAGCGCCGCGCGCAGCACAGCGCCGCACACGGCGAGTGCGAGGATCCCGGCCGGGACGCGGCGGGTGCGCAGGTGCAGCCAGGTCAGCCGGAAACCGGCCGGGATCCGGCGCACCACCCCGGCCGGGGCGGCCGGGGGCGTCAGCAACTCGGCGGCGGTCACGGGATCTCCGCCAGCGAGATCGTGCCTTCCCGCAGGGCGGTCAGGTGAGTGGCGAGCCAGGCGTACCGCGCGCTGGCGGACAGTGCCGCGAACCGCTGCGCGGCCGCCGCGACTTCGGCCGCCGTCGCGCCCGACTTCAGAGCCGACTGACCGCTGTTGGATGCGCGCATCGGCGCCGAGCCGACCGTGGTGAGCAGCACGTCCGCGACTACCAACTGCGCCGGACCGAGCAGGTTCGAGCCGGAACCCACCTGCTGTGACGGCGGCGTGAGGAACGCATCGAGTAGCCCTTGTTGAAACCCGTCCCGCCAAGCCACCGGGTCATGGCCGAGGAACTCGCCGAACAGGTTGCCCACGCGTTGCGCGGTGAACTCAAAGACCGGCGGGTTCCCCGAGATGGCGCTCTGGACATCCTCGCCGCCGGCCAGGCTCGCCACCTCCTGCGCGCGGACCGGCGCGCCGGGCAGGCCGGTGATCTCGGCGGCCACCGGGTCGAGCGCCGCCGCGACGTCGTGCAGGTAGAAGCCGAACGCGGGGTGGACACACACCTGGAAGCCCGCGGTCGCCGTGCAGACCGGGGTGGCCGGCACCTGCCGGTCGCTGGCGGCCGAGTGCACCGCCGGGATCTCCCAGCCGCCAGTGATCGCGTCCACCTGTGCGGTACCGGCCAACGCGTACGCGGTCCCGGACGCCGCGACGCCGCTGGCGACGAGGAGTACCGCGACCGCGCGGGAGCGCCAGCCCTCGCCACGGGCGAGCGCCGCGCGCAGCGTTGCCCGGTTGCTGGCCGATGCCAGCTGGCGTAGCTCCGGTACCAGGCCGAGCACCCCGAACAGCGCGACCGCGATCCCGCCCATGAACATGGCCTGCGTGATCGACAAGTCCGGTGCGACGCGGTAGTAGACGCCGGTATCCACGAGCGGCGGGGAGCTGGCCGGCGAGAGCAGTGCGTACGTTCCGGCGGACGCCGTCACGTTCAACGCCTCCCGGAACCCGATCTGGGAGAGGACAAGCGTCCCGATCGTCACCAGCGGCGCGGTGAACCGCCCGGGGAAGAGGGCGCCGGCCGCGAAGCCGGCCACGGTCACGGCGGTCACGCCGACCGCGCCGACGAGTACGGGCCACAGCGGCGGCCGGCCCCAGGTCACCTGCAGCGCGGTCTGGATGTACAGCACGGCGACCCCGGCGAGGAACGCGAGCAGCAGCCAGCACAGCGTTCCGGCCAGCGCGATGGACAGCCGTCGCCATGCCGCGCCGGGCGTGGTGGCCGCCAGGTCGAGGGTCTTGCGGCGGCCTTCCCGGGACGCCGTCCAGGCCGCGAGGCCGCCGGCGAACGCGCCGAACGCGAACAGCATGTGGTTGCCGATCACGGAGGCGCGCAGTGCCCAGACGGGCGGGAATCCGTCGGCGGTACGCAGCGCGTCGAAGTAGAACAGGACCGCGAGCAACGGCAGCAGGTACGGCACGGCGTTTCGCTTGAACTCCAGTCGCAGTACCCGGACCGACCGGGGCAGTGGCACGCTCAGCACGCTCATGACCGAGCCTCCGCGAGTACCGCGCTGTATCCGCGCTCCAGCGGCGCGTCGCCGACGCCGTGCCCCTCGCCGCGGGTGGTCAGCTCATCCGGGGTGCCGCGGAACACGATCTTCCCCTCGGACATCAGTCCCACCTCCGAGCAGGCCGCTCCCACGTCCTCGACCAGGTGCGTCGACACGATGACGGTCGCGCTCTCGCCGAGCAGGCGCAGCAGGGCCCGGAACTGTACCCGCTGCTCCGGGTCGAGACCGGCGGTCGGCTCGTCGAGCAGCAGCAGGTCCGGGTCGTTGACGATCGCCTGCGCGATCCCGACGCGGCGCAGCATGCCACCGGACAGCGTGCGCAGCTTCGCCTTCGCCTTCGCGCCGAGGCCGACGCGGTCCACCGCCGTGGCCACCGCCCTGGCCACCGCGGCGGACGGCATCTCCTTGAGAAGTGCGAAGTACTCGATGAACTCCACCACGGTGAAGGACGGGTAATAGCCGAGATTCTGCGGTAGGTAGCCGAGTCGTCGCCGGATCTCCCGCAGCGCGGCCGCGCGGCGCGGATCCCGGTCGAGCAGTCGGATCTCCCCGGACGTGGGCGGCAGCACGGTGGCGAGCATGCGCAGCAGCGACGTCTTCCCGGCCCCGTTGGGACCGAGCAGCCCGAAGACACCGGTCCCCAGCCGCAGGTCCACCCCGGCAACGGCCTTATTTCGCCGGAACGAGCGATGGATCTCTCTCAGCTCGACATTCACTGCAGCCCCCTTTGTGGACGTGTCGCGTAGCCGGCCATCGCGGCGCAGCAGGCCGCGATACCGAGGTAGGGAAGGTAGGCGTAAGCGTTGGTGACAGAGGCGGTGAGCTGGCCGGTCGCGTTCTGCCCAACGAGCACCGCGATCGCCCAGGCGGCCACGCCCGAGCCGGCGCCGACCGCGGCTGACCTGGCGACCACCGCCACCGCCAGCGCCAACGCGCTGACCGCCGTCATCGGCAGCAGCCAGCCGAACGTCAGTGCCGCGGCCGGGCCGGACGCCGCGCTCGCCAGCAGCCCGAGCAGGGCGTTCACCGCGAACACGACGACCGCGCGGGTCAGCAGCACCATCCGGTCGGAGACCGCGCAGCTCGTGGACAGTTCCCACGCCGGGTCGATGCCCGGGCCGTATATGAAGGCGATGCCCACCGCCGCCACCGCCGGAGCGAGCAGCCAGACAAGCGGCTGCCCCGGCCCGAGGCTGACCAGCGCGCCGATGCCGAAGACCACGATCGTTGAGAGCAGCCACGGCAGCAGCAGTGACGGGGTGGTGACCAGGGCGCGGGCCAGACCGGGCGAACGCAGCAGGCGGCTGGCCGCGCGCTCGGTACGGCTGGGATGACGCCGCCAGACCTCGGCGGCTACGCGAGTCCAGACCCGATCCAGGTCGACGCCGCCCGGCGGGTCATGGGCCGACCGGAGGTGGCCCGGTTGGTCAGGGGAAGTCATCGTGTTCCTCCAAAAGCGGCCCGCAGAATGCGGCGGGCCCGGTGGGCGCGGCTCTTGACCGTGCCAGCGGGGACGCCGAGCAGGGCGGCGATCTCGGCGACGGTGCGGTCTTCGAGGTACATGAGGCGCAGGACCTCGCCGTCCGGACCCGGCAGGACCGCCGCGATGTCGGCGCGGACCATGGCGGCCTCGGCGGGATCCAGGCCGGCCTCGGCCGGGCGCGGGCCGGCTTGCTCGACTTCCCCGAGCGGCGCTACGGCCGGACCGCGCCTGCGCAGCAGGAGAGCGGCCTGGTTGCGGGCGATCACCCACATCCAGGCCCGCGCTCGCCCGTTCGGCCGGTAGCCGCTCGCGCCCTTCCAGACCGCCAGGAACGTCTCCTGGAGGACGTCCTCGACATCCGGCGGCACCAGCGCGACCCGCAAGCGCGCGGCCAGCCACGGCGCGTGTCGCGTGAACAACTCGCGCAGTGCCGCGTCGTCGCCTGCCGCCAGGGCCGCGATCAGCTCGTCATCGTCCATCACTTTATCTATTGCGCCAGGGGCCGGTCCGGTTCGCCATTCCCGAACCGACGCCGCTTACCGCGCCCGCATGAGCGCCCGCGTACGGCGCTGCGCCAGCGCGGAGCCGGACTCCCGGCGGGCCATCCGGCGCAGCAAGGCGGGCGCGACGAGGATGCCGAGCACCCCCCAGGCACCGAGTACGCCGGCCGTCTCCAGGTGCCGCCACGAGTGGCCGAGCTCCACCGCGACCGCGCCGGGCGGCAGCAGGGCGGAGCGCATGCCGAGACCGAGCCAGTAGATCGGGAAGATCTGCGCGACGCTTTGCAGCCAGCCGGGCAGCGCCGTGATCGGGTAGAAGATCCCGGAGATCGCCATGACACCGAGCACGGGCACGGTGAGGAGGCCCTGGCCGCGCGCGCTGGCGAACAGCGAGCCCAGGACCGCGCCGGCGGGCAGGGTGGCGACCAGGGCGAGGGCCAGGACCCACAGCAGCGTGAGCCAGGAGCCGAGGGTGCCGACCGCGAGCCCGGGGACGAGCAGGAGTCCGGGTACCAGAAAGATCGCGAGCTGCAGGAGCAGGCCGCCGGAGACCGAGATGAGCTTGGCTAGCAGGTACACGCGCATGCCGTTCGGGGTCGCCTTCGCGCGCAGCAGCGTACCGTCCTCCCGGTCGGCGGTCAGCTGCTGGCTCATCGTCACCAGGCACATGGCGGCGTTCATGCCGAGGATGCTGGGCAGGGCGAGCGCGCCGAGCGTGAACCCGCTGTGCCCGAACGCCCGGCCCCGCAGGAAGTACAGCGTGACGAGCATGAGTACCGGCCAGAAGGCGTGGTTGAACAGGTCGGCGCCGCTGGTCACCGACTGCCGCAGCTCGATCCGGCCGCGCTGCCAACCGGCCCGCAGCGCTCTCATCGCGGTACCCCGTCCAGCTCAGCCTCGCGGACGAGCCGCAGGTAGGTGTCCTCCAGCGAGGCGCGGCGCACTTCGAGGTCGGTGATCGCCTCGCCGTACTCGCGGAACAGCCCGTACACGAAGCTCGTGGCGTCGCGGGTCGACCGGGCGAAGGACTGCCCGTCGCGGCTCCAGCGCACCTCGTCCTCACCCGCGATCCGCTCGGCGAGCTCAGCGGGCGTACCGTCCGCCACGATCCGTCCATTGTGGAGGATCAGGATCCGGTCGGCGAGGCGCTCCGCCTCGTCCAGGTCGTGCGTGGCCAGGAGGATCGTGGTCTCGTGCCGTCCGGCGAGGCCGGCGACGAAGTCGTGGAACTCGCGTCGCGCCCGCGGGTCGAAGCCGGCGGTCGGCTCGTCGAGGAAGAGCACTTCGGGTCGGCCGACGAGGCCGATCGCCACGTCCAGCCGGCGGCGCTGGCCACCGGAGAGCGTGCCGACCTTCTTGTTCGCGTGCTCGGCCAGGCCGACGGCGGCGAGGAGGTCACCGGCGTCCCAGGGGTCGGGGTAGTACGAGCCGAGGTGCGCCAGGAGTTCCCGTACCCGCCACTTGCCGTGGTCGCGCCAGGACTGCAGTACCACGCCGATACGCGCCCGCCACTCCTCGCTCGCGCGGGCCGGGTCGGTACCGAGTACGGCGACCCGGCCGGCGGAGCGCATCCGGAAGCCCTCCAGGATCTCGATGGCGGTGGTCTTGCCCGCTCCGTTCGGGCCGAGCAGCGCCAGTACCTCGCCCCGGTGTACCTCGAAGCTCACGCCGTGCAGGACGTCGGTGTGGCCGTACCGCATGCGAAGCCCGCCGGCCTCGACGGCGACGGCGTCACGGCTGGCCATGCGTGTCCTCGGCGGCGAGACCGCGGGTTGCCCGCTCGATAAGGTCACCTCGGTCGACACCGGCGAGTGTCAGCGCCCTCGGTACCGTGCCGACCTCGGCCCGCAAGACGCCGAGCAGCAGGTGCGCCGGGCGCAGGTCGCGCTTGCGGGAGATGGAGCCGAAACCCCGGTGCAGCGCGAGCTTCACCGACTCGCCGAGGTGTGGCGAGGATTCGGCGGCGCTCGCCCGTGGTACGCCGCCGGTGGGCAGCGCGACCCCGGCCGCCGCGAGGCTCTGCGCGTACTCCCGGTCCAGTGCCCGCCGCAGGGCCGGATGGTCCAGCCCGGCAGAGGCCAGTACCCGATGGGTCGTGGGCTCTGCGATCGCCGCGATCGCCAGCAGCAGGTGCTGTGCCTCCACTGTGGACGATCGATCGTCCGTGGCTTCCTGCCGCGCCCGGTCCAGCACGGTACTGAGGAACTTGTCGAACCTGGTCACCCTGATCGCCTCCGCAACGCGACGCCGGCCGCCATCAGCCGCCGGGCGTGCTTCTTGTAGACCGCCTGGCGAGTCACGCCCAGCGCCTCGGCGACTCGCGGCCAGCCCCAGCCCGCCCGCATCGCCTCCTCGACGGCGGCGTCCTCAAGCTGGTCGGCCAGGTGCCGCAGCGCACCCACCGCGGCCAGCCGGTCCGCGAGTTGCCCGCCGGCCGGATCCTCCACTCTGGACATGTAAGCAACCGTAGTTGACTAGTAGGAGTTAGTCAACTCCAGTTGCTAGGAGGGAACGGCGGCGGGCGGCACGATCTGGACAGCGGGCGGCATGATGTAGCGCGTGGAGGAGAGCGAGCAGCCGAACGCACTTGAGGTCACGGTCGGTGCCAACCGGGCGGTGGTACAACCAGGACAGGCCGTGGTGATCGGGCGGGAGGCGGGCTGCGACGTACGGGTCGCGCACTCGCTGGTATCCCGCCGGCACGCCGAAATCACCTGGTCCGGCGAGGGTTGGGTACTGCGCGACCTGGGCAGCAGCAACGGCACCTACCTGGACGGCAAGCCGGTGCGTTCGGTGCGGATAGGCCCGGGCACGAGCGTGCGCCTGGGTGGCCCGGGCGAGGACGGGGCACTGGTGCGTCTCGGCCCGGTCCCGGTGCCAGCCCCGGCCCGCCCCGCCGCCCCGCGGCCGCCGGCGGAGGTGCCGACCCGGCCGGTGGTGCAGCCGTCCGCGCCGCCGCCGGTAAGGTCTGGGGCGCCGCCGGTGACCTCCGCACCGCCCGCGCCACGCCCGCCGGTGGAGGCGCAGACCCGGCCGGTCGCGCCGCTGGCCGGCACGCCGACCGTGCCGACCCCGGCGCCGCGCCACGAGGAGCCGACCCGTCCGGTGACCCGCGGCCCGGCGGCAGCCGTGTCGGCACAGGCCCCCGCTCCGTCACCAGCGCAGCCACCTGGTGCCGCGCAGAGCGCGTCGCCGACCGTCGCCGGTCGGGCCTTGCGGGCGGAGCATGCCGTGACCGGGCGGGTGCGCATCGGCCGCGGCGAGGGCAACGACGTCGTACTCGGGGACCTGACCGTCTCCCGCCGCCACGCCGAGGTGCGGCCCGCGCCCGGCGGCGGCGCCGAGGTGGTCGACCTGGGC
Organism: Rugosimonospora sp.; assembly: GCA_051986465.1. GTDB lineage: Bacteria > Actinomycetota > Actinomycetes > Mycobacteriales > Micromonosporaceae > DATEJJ01. Next base: position 17,744 of record JBPYFB010000177.1, on the reverse strand, counting down.
AGCCGCAACGGTACGTTCCTCAACGGCCGGCAGGTCGCCCGCGCGCCGCTGCACGACGGCGACCTGATCGCGGTGGGGCGGCACCGGTTCGCGTACGCGGGTGGGCGGCTGCGCGAGTCCGTCGACACCGGTCCCGTCTCGCTCGTCGCCGACGACCTGATGGTGCGCATCGGCGACCAGGTGCTGCTCGACGACATCAGCTTCGCCCTGCCCGCCGCGAGCCTGCTCGCCGTGATCGGGCCGAGCGGATGCGGCAAGTCCACCCTGCTGCGCGCGATGACCGGGCTGCGGCCGGCGACCACCGGGCGGGTCCGGTACGACGGGCGGGACCTGTACGAGGACTACGCGGAGCTGCGGTACCGCATCGGCATGGTGCCACAGGACGACGTGCTGCACCGCCAGCTCACGGTACGCCGGGCGCTGCGCTTCTCGGCCGCGCTGCGCTTCGCGGACGACGTACCGCGGCGGCAGCGCTGGTCGCGGGTGGACGAGGTGCTCGCCACGCTGGGCCTGACCTCGCGCGCCCGGCAGCGCGTCGACACGCTCTCCGGTGGCCAGCGCAAGCGGACCTCGGTCGCGCTGGAACTGCTCACCGAGCCGTCCCTGCTCTACCTCGACGAGCCCACCTCCGGCCTGGACCCGGCGCTGGACAAGGAGGTGATGACGGAACTGCGGGAGATCGCCGACAGCGGCCGTACCGTCGTCGTGGTCACCCACAGCGTGCTGCACCTCGACCTGTGCGACCGGGTACTCGTGCTGTGCCAGGGCGGCACGATGGGCTACTTCGGGCCGCCCGACCAGTTGCTGGATTTCTTCGGCGCCAAGGACTACGCGGAGATCTTCGCCGGCGTCACCGAGGACCCGAAGCACTGGACGCGCACGTACCGGGGCAGCGAGCTGTACCGGGAGTACGTGCTGGACGTCATCGACAAGCAGGAGCCGGCGCCGCCGCCGGCCGAGGCTGCGGCGGCCGAGCCCAAGGCGGCGGCCGGGGCCCGCCGGGCGCTGCACCCGGCCGCGCCGATCCGCCAGTTCGGCACGCTGTGCATGCGCATGCTCGCGGTCATCTCCGCCGACCGGGGGTACACGCTGTTCCTGGTCGGCCTGCCGTTGGCGCTCGCGCTGATCACCCGTACCGTGCCCGGCCACGACGGGCTCGGACCGCCCGCCGAGCCGTTCAGTCTCGAGGCGCAGCGGTTGCTGGTGGTGCTCGCCGTGGGCGCCGCGTTCCTCGGCATCGCGACCGCGATCCGGGAAATCGTCAACGAGGCCACGATCTACCGCCGGGAACGTGCCGTCGGGCTCTCGCCCACCGCCTACCTCGCGTCGAAGCTCGCGGTCTTCGCACTCATCGACACGGTGCAGGTGATCCTCTTCGTGTACCTGTCGCTGCTGGGCCGCGGTAAGCCCCGCGAGGCGCTGGTGGTCGGCAGCCCGCTCGCCGAGGTGATGGTGGCGGTGGCGCTGGTAGCGCTCGCCTCCACCGCGCTCGGCCTGCTGGTCAGCGCGCTGGTGCGCACCACCGAGCAGACCACACCCGTGCTCGTCGTCGCGGTGATGGGGCAGCTGGTGCTCTCCGGCGGGCTCTTCGAGCTCAACGGCCAGGCGGTGCTGGAGCAGGTGGCCTGGCTGGCGCCGACGCGCTGGGGCTTCGCGGCCGGTGCCGGCACCGTGGACCTGCAGTCGATGATACGTACCACAGATCCACTGTGGACACACGCGGCCTGGTCGTGGTGGCGCGCGGTCGCATTGATGTGCGTACAGGCGGCGGTACTCGCGGGGCTGGCCCGGCTCGCGCTACGACGCCACGAGCCGGGCCGCTAAAAAGCAGCCCGGCTCGCGTCGCGCGCCACAGTTAATCCAAACCCGCACCGGGCCGTTAAGCCACTAGCGTGCTCAGCGCGCGGTCAGTTCCACGGTCACCGTCGAGCCCGGCTCGGCCGCCGGTACCAGGGAGCCGGGGCAGAGCTGACCGTCCACATGCAACTGCCAGCCACGCACCTGCGCGCCGGCCGGCTTGCGTACGCTGATCTCGTACGTGGCGCCCCGGTACCGGCGGGTCGCCGTGTACCCGGGCCACTCCAGCGGCAGTACCGGCTCGACGCGCAGGCCGGCGAAGTCCGGGCGGATGCCGAGGATCCACTGGGTGATCGCCACATAGTTCCACGCGGCCGTGCCGGTGAGCCAGGAGTTCTTCGCCTCGCCGTGGGTCGGCGCGTCCTTCCCCGCGATCATCTGCGCGTACACGTACGGCTCGCAGCGGTGCACCTCGCTGATGTCCTCGCGGGCCGACGGGTTGAGGCGCTTGTAGTAGTCGAAGGCGCCGTCGCCGTTGCCGACGATCGCCTCGGCGATCATGATCCACGGGTTGCTGTGGCAGAAGATACCGGCGTTCTCCTTGTACCCCGGTGGGTACGAGGAGATCTCGCCCAACTCCAGGTGGTAGCTCGAGTACGCCGGCTGCTGCAGCACGATGCCGTGGTCGGTGGCGAGCCGGTCGCGCACGCTCGCCAGCGCGCGGCTGGCCATCCCGTCGTCGACACCGACCCCGCCGATGACGCACATGCCCTGCGGCTCGACGAAGATCTGGCCCTCGTCGTTCTCCGCGGAGCCGATGAGGTTGCCGTAGTAGTCGTAGGCGCGCCGGAACCAGGCGCCGTCCCAGCCGTGCTCGGCGACGGTCGCCGCCATCTTCTCCGCCGCGCCCTGGTAGACGCTCGCCTCGTCGCCCAGCCCGCGCAGTTCGGCGATGCCGGCCATCTCCCGCGCGGCCCATGCGAAGAGCCCGGCGATGAAGACCGACTCGGCGACGCCGCCACCCTTGTTCTCGGTCGTCTGGAACGACTCGCCGGGCGTGTCGGAGAAGCAGTTGAGGTTCAGGCAGTCGTTCCAGTCGGCGCGGCCGATCAGCGGCAGGCCGTGCGGGCCGAGTCTGTCCAATGTGTACTTCAGCGAGCGGGTCAGGTGCTCGTACAGCGGGGTGCTCGCCGACTCGTCGTTGTCGTACGGCACCATCTCGTCGAGGATCGAGGTGTCGCCGGTCTCCTTCACGTACGCCGCCACACCGGTGACCAGCCACAGTGGATCGTCGTTGAAGCCCGAACCGATGCCGTCGTTGCCGCGCTTGGTCAGCGGCTGGTACTGGTGGTAGGCACCGCCCGACGGCAGTTGGGTGGCGGCGATGTCGAGGATCCGCTCGCGCGCCCGCGGCGGCACCATGTGCACGAAGCCGAGCAGGTCCTGGTTGGAGTCGCGGAAGCCCATGCCGCGGCCGATCCCCGTCTCGAACCCGGACGCGGAGCGGCTCATGTTGAACACCGCCATGTTCTGGTATGCGTTCCAGATGTTCACCATCCGGTCGGTGTCCTCGTCGGGCGTCTGTACCCGCATCAGGTCGAGCAGGCCGCTCCAGTACTCGCGCAGCCCCGCGAAGCCCTCCGCCACCGTCTCGGGGCGCAGCCAGCGTTCGATCACCGGGCGCACCCGCGTCTTGTTCAGCGTCTGCGAGCCCGGCGGGTCGAACTTGTCGTCACGCGGGTTCTCCGCATACCCGAGCAGGAACACGACCTCGTGCGAGGCGCCCGGCTCGAGGTGCAGCCGTACGTGGTGGCCGCCCATCGGCTGCCAGCCGCGCGCGATCGAGTCGGAGCAGGCGCCGCGTTCCACGGCGGCCGGCGTGTCCCAGCCCCGGTACGGGCCGAGGAACGCCTCGCGCTGGGTGTCGAACCCGGCCAGCGGCTCGGAGCAGGCGAAGTAGGCGAAGTGGTTGCGGCGTTCCCGGTACTCGGTCTTGTGGTAGATGACGCCGTCCTCCACCTCGACCTGTCCGATCGAGAAGTTGCGCTGGTAGTTCGAGGCGTCGTCCTGCGCGTCCCAGAGGCAGAACTCGATCGAGGAGAAGACGGAGAGGTCGACCGGGGTGTCCCGCTCGTTCGTCACGCGCAGCCGCCACACCTCCAGCGTTTCGCCGAGCGGCACGTAGTAGAGCGTCTCGGCGCGCACCCCCGCGTGTGCCGAGGCGATCGTCGTGTAGGAGGTGCCGTGCCGGCACTCGTACCCGTCCAGGTCCGTGCGCGTGGGCTGCCAGGACGGCGACCAGTACTCGCCGTTCGCGTCGTCGCGGAGGTACAAGTAACGCCCACCTACATCCAGGGGGGCGTTGTTGTACCGGTACCGGCTCAATCGGCGCAATCTCGCGTCTTGGTAGAAGGCGTATCCACCCGCCGTGTTGGAGATGATCCCGAAGAATGCCTCCAGGCCAAGGTAATTGATCCAGGGCAACGGGGTGTCCGGGCGTGTGATGACGTACTCGCGCTGCGCGTCATCGAAGTAGCCGTACTTCATTTATCTCTCCCCACGACGGCCGCATCGGATCATGGGAGCGCTCCCAATCTTGACCGAACTCCGCCTTGCTCAAGGTACTGGTCTGCGCCAGGTTACTCGGGCATCAGCGTCCGGTCAGCCCGCCCCAGATCAATTGACCGGTGACGACGTCTCGCGATCTCTGGTTTCAGCAAATTGGCCCGGTCTGCGCAACCGGCGGGTCTACGCCGACGTCGTGCTGCCGAGCTTGGCGAACTGCTCGACGATCGCGGCGCAGAACGCGGGGAGGTCGGCAGGGGAGCGGCTGGTCGTGAACTGGCCGTCGATGACGACCTCCTCGTCGCGCACCTCCGCGCCCGCGTTGCAGAGGTCGGTGAAGATCCCGGGCCAGGCCGTGAGGTGCAGGCCGCGCACGGCGCCCGCCTCGATGAGCATCACCGGGCCGTGGCAGATCGCCGCGATCGGCTTGCCGCTGGCCGCGAACTCGTGCACGAAGTTGACCGCGTCGCGGTTGGCGCGCAACCGGTCCGGGCTGACCGTGCCGCCGGGCAGCAGCAGGGCATCGTAGTCGGCCGTGGTGGCGTCCGCGACCAGCCGGTCGACGGGGAGGGTACCCGCCGGCTCCAGATCCCACTGCTTGGCCTGGATCTCGCCCGGGTGGATGGACAGGATCTCGGTACGCGCGCCGGCGCCGTGCAGAGCCCCGCGCGGCTGCTCCAGCTCGACGCGCTCGACGCCGTCGGCGGCGAGAATCGCGATCTTGTACAGCTGCAGTGCCTGCGCCATCGTCGTGTCCCCCGTGTCCGAACCGCTCCCGCCAGCGGCCTACCCCATCCGGGGGCCGTTACACGCTCAGCGCGAACCGCTACTCAGAGAGGCCGAGGCGCTTGCGGACCTCGGGGCGGCGCAGTGGGGGCAGCGTGCGTGGCTCCTGGCGGCGGGCGGGCAGGTCGGCCAGCAGCCCGGCGGTGATCGCCGCGATCTGGCGTACGGCCTCCTGCATGGCGGCCGCGACGGCCGGATTGGGGCTTCGGACCCCGGTGACCTTCCGGACGTACTGGAGCGCGGCGGCCTCGACCTCCTCGGCGGTCGCCGGGGGTTGCAGGCCGCGCAGTTCGGTGATGTTCCGGCACATGGCCCCTACCATACCGAGGCGCAGCCCGGGTTCGACTTGCCGCAACGGGCGGGCGCGGGAGACGATCCTTACTGGTACTGGGCGGGAGGGCGCGGTGGAGTACGACGTTGTAGTGGTGGGCGGCGGGCACAACGGCCTGGTCGCCGCGGCCTACCTCGCGAAGCGGGGGCTGTCGGTGTGCGTGTGCGAGGCGCGCGACGTGGTCGGCGGCGCCGCGGTCAGCGAGCACCCCTTCGGCCCCGGCTACACGGTGACCTCACTGTCCTATGTGGTCAGTCTGCTCCCGCCAGACTTGGTACGGGACCTGGAACTCGTGCGCCACGGCTACCACGTGTACCCGCAGGGGCCGTACTTCGCGCCGCGCCGGGACGGCCGGTACCTGCGGCTGCCCGAGGACCTGGCGCAGCGGCGGGAGCAGATCGGCAAGTTCTCCGGCAAGGACGCCGACGCGTACGAGCGCTGGGAGGCGTGGCTCGGCGGCCTGGGCCGGCTGATCGGGCCGCTGCTGGACCAGATACCCCCGAAGCTGGGCGGGCGCCGCCCGGCCGACCTGCTGGGTCAGGCGGCGCTGCTGGCGAAGCTGCGCGGCGTGGGCGTACGCGAGGCGGTGGACCTGACCCGCCTGTTCACGTCGAGCATCGCCGACCTGGTCGAGGAGTACTTCGACTCCGACGCGATGCACGGGCTGCTGTCGGTGTCGGGTGTCATCGGCACCTGGGCCGGCCCGCGCTCGGCCGGTACCGCGTACGTGATGCTGCACCACCACGTCGGCGAGGTCGACGGCCAGGCGGGCGCGTGGGGCTTCCCGCGCGGCGGTATGGGCGGCGTGAGCGGCGCGCTGGCCGCGGCGGCGCGGGTCTTCGGCGCGCAGATCCGTACCGGCGCCCGGGTGGACCGCATCGACGTGCGGCAGGGCCGGGTGGCCGGGGTGACCCTCGCCGACGGCGAGGAGATCCGGGCGCGCACCGTCATCACGACCGCGCACCCGGCGATCTCGTTCCTGCGCCTGATCGAGCCGGGCGAGCTGCCCGCCGACTTCGTCGAGGACATCCGGCGCTGGAAGACCCGCAGCGGGACTGTGAAGATCAACCTGGCGGTGGACCGGCTGCCCGAGTTCGCCAGCCGGCCGGGCTTCGACCCGCAGATACACGGCGGGACCATCGTGCTGTCCGAGTCGCTCGACGACGTGGAGGGCGCCTTCCAGGACGCGGTCGCGGGGCGCGCCGCCGAGCTGCCGTTCGCCGACATCTGCATCCCGAGCGTCTTCGACGACTCGCTCGCCCCGCCGGGGCAGCACATCGTGTCGATGTTCACCCAGTGGGTACCGCACGGCTGGAACGCGCAGCCGCACACCGCGGAGCTCGACGCGTACGCCGACCGGATGGTGGCCCGGATGGAGGCGGTGGCACCCGGCTTCACCGACTCGGTCCTGCACCGCCAGGTGATCGGCCCGTACCAGATGGAGCACGAGTACGGCCTCGTCGGCGGCAACATCTTCCACGGTGAGCTGTCCCCGGGGCAGCTCTTCCACGCCCGCCCCGCCGCCGGCTACGCCGACCTGCGCACCCCGATCCGGGGCCTGTACCAGGCCGGCTCGGCCACCCATGGCGGGGGCGGGGTGACCGGGATTCCGGGGCGCAACGTGGTCCGGCAGGTACTCGCCGACCGGCGCCGCCGGCTGGGTACCCGCTAGCCGGGCGGGCGGCGGTCGATGGTCGTCTGGGAGGCGGCGCCGGTACCGGCGCAGGAGCTGGCCCGGGCGCTGCGCCCGTTCGGCGAGTCCACGATGCTGCCGGCGGCCGCGTACACGCGCGCGGAGGTGCTCGCCTGGGAGCGGCGCCACCTGTTCGCGGGCACCTGGCCGTGCCTGGGCCGCGTCGAGGACCTGTTCGGGCCGGGGGACACCCAGCGCGCCCGTACGGTGGGGGACGTCCCGGTGCTGCTGACCCGCGAAGGCGAGTCCGTCAGCGCATTCGCTAATACGTGCCGGCACCGCGGGCACGAGCTGCTGCCGGACGGCGGCGGGGCGCAGCGGCACAGCGTCGTCTGCCCGTACCACGCCTGGAGCTTCGACCTCGACGGCGCGCTGCGCGTCGCGCCCGGCTTCCGTACCGTCCCCGGGTTCCGCCCGGCGGAGTACGGCCTGGTACGCCTGCCGGTACGGGTATGGCACGGCTGGGTGTTCGTCAACGCGACCGCGGACGCGGTGCCGTTCGAGGAGTACGTGGGGGAGATGGCCGGACTGGTCAAGCCGTACGCACCCGAGCGGCTGCGCCTGGCCACCACCCACCTGTACCCGGTGCGGGCCAACTGGAAAGTGGTCGTGGAGAACTACCACGAGTGCTACCACTGTCCGCTCATCCACCCCGAGCTGTGCCAGGTGTCCCCGCCCGACAGCGGTGCGAACTACGACCTGCCGGGCGCCTGGGTGGGCGGCGCGATGGACCTGCGCGAGGGCGCCGAGACCATGTCGCTGTCCGGTCGCTCCGCGGGTGTATTTCTGTCTAATGTGGACACTCGCCGGGTGTTGTATCTCGGGTTGTTCCCGAACCTGCTCGTATCGCTGCACCCGGACTACGTGATGACGCACCGGCTGGAGCCGGTCGCGCCGGACCTCACCAACGTGTACTGCTCCTGGTACCTGCCTCCGGACGCACCGGAGTCGAGTTACGCCGTCGACTTCTGGGACGTCACCAACCGGCAGGACATGGCCGCGTGTGAGTCGGTGCAGCGCGGCCTGTCCTCGCCGCATTTCCGGCCGGGTCCGTTCGCCCCCAACGAGGACGCCGTGCACCAGTGGGTCGCCCTGGTGGGGCGGGCCTACCGGGGCTGCCCGCCATGGTGACCGGCGCGGGCCAGGCTGGTATCAGTAGGCGGCAGCGCGGCTCTTCATAGATGTCCGGCCGCGTGATACCGAGGGGGGTGCGGCATCACCCGGTCGGGCGCCCCATGACCTGACGTGGCCTCCCGTGACCTAACGTGGGGTGCGTGACGAGAGTGCTGCGCTCCCTGTTCGACTCCCCGTCCGCACACGACCCGAGCCAGGCCGAGCAGGCGGCGCCGGTACCGCCGATCCAGGCCGTGCTCTTCGACTTCAGCAACACCATCTTCCATGTCATCGAGCTCGACGAGTGGCTGCGCCGCGTCGCCGGGGCGAGCGGGCGGAGCGCGGAGCTGGCGCCGCCGGACGCGGTCGAGGCCGTGGTGCGCGAGCTCAGCGAGGCGTACGTACGCCCAGAGGTGCTCGCCCTGCAGGCGGACCGGGACACCGCCGCGCACCTGCACCGGGCGGCCATGTGCGCCTGGTTCACCGCGGTGGACTTCCTGCGCGGGTACGAGGACCTCGCGTACGACCTGATGTGCGCCGACGACGCCTGGCTGCCGTACCCGGATACCGAGCCGGTGCTGCGCGCCCTCGCGGACCGCGGCATCCCGGTCGGTGTGGTCAGCGACATCGGCTGGGACCTGCGCCGCCACCTGATCCACCACGGCCTCGCCGACCTCGTCGGGGCGGCCGCGCTCTCCTACGAGGTGGGCCGGGAGAAGCCGGATCCGGTCATCTTCCTCAAGGCCTGTTCCGATCTGGGCGTCGACCCGCGCCGCACGCTCATGGTCGGGGACAGCCCGGCCCGTGACGGCGGCGCGGCGGCGATCGGCATCCGCGCGTTCATCCTGCCGTCCGAGCACCGCACCGGGGAGCGCGGACTCCGCCAGATCCTGCGCCTGCTGGATTAGTAGTTGCTGGACTAACGTCTGTCCATGGGCCTGGCGATTGAACAGATCCGAGCTGCGTACCCGGCGCTCGCGGACGGCTACGCGTACCTGGACGGCGCGGCCGGCACGCAGGTGCCCGAGCCGGTCATCGAAGCGATCCGCGACGCGTACCGGCACGGCATCGGCAACCTCGGCGGCGCCTTCCCGGCCAGCCACCGCTCGGACGGCATCGTCGCGGAGTGCCGCGCCGCAGTGGCCGACCTCGTCGGCGGCGACCCGGCAGGTGTGGTGCTCGGCCCCAACATGACCACGCTGACCTACCGGATGGCCTACACGCTCGCCGCCACCTGGGCGCCGGGCGACGAGGTCGTGGTCTCCCAGCTCGACCACGACGCGAACGTCCGGCCGTGGCTTTCGGCCGCCGCCCGGGCCGGCGCCGTGGTGCGCTTCGCCGAAGTGGACGCGGCAACCGGCGAGCTGCCCGCCGAGCAGTACGCCGAGCTGGTCGGGGAGCGTACCCGCCTGGTCGCGGTCACCGCCGCGAGCAACGTGCTCGGTACCCGCCCCGACGTACCGGCGATCAGCGCGATCGCGCACCGCGCCGGCGCCCTGACGTACGTGGACGGGGTGCACGCGACCCCGCACGGTCCTGTCGACGTGGCGGCGCTGGGCGCGGACATCTACGCCACCAGCGCGTACAAGTGGTGCGGGCCGCACGTGGGCGCGCTCGTCGCCCGGCCCGAACTGCTGGAGCGCCTGCGGCCGGACAAGCTGAAGCCGTCCGACGACGGGGTGCCGTGGCGCTTCGAGACCGGCACCCTGCCCATCGCCGACCTGGCCGGGGTGGCGGCCGCGGTGGCGCACCTCGCCGCGCTGGACCCAGCCGCCACGGGTACCCGCCGGCAGCGGCTGCTCGCCTCGATGAGCGCCGCGCAGGAGCACGAGCTCGCGCTCTTCGAGACGATGCTCGCCGGCCTCGCCGCGATGCCGCGGGTGACCCTGTACGGCAGGCCGGCCCGGCGCACCGCGACCGCGTACTTCACGGTCGCCGGGTACCCGCCCGGCGAGGTGGCCCGCCACCTCGCTGAGCGCCGGGTCAACGTGTGGCACGGGCACAACTACGCCTGGGAGGTCACCGGGCTGCTCGGCATCCGCGACCGGGGTGGCGCGGTGCGTGCCGGGCTCGTGCACTACAACGACCGCGACGACGTGAACCGCCTGCTGGCCGGGGTCGCCGAGCTACCCTGAGCTGATGCGCAGTGGCCTGGCGCCCCGGCGGCGGCTCCTGGTCGGTGCCGTCTTTCTCGCGATCGTGGCGCTGGTCGCCGTGCTCGCGGTACGCGCTTGCGCCGGCCGGTCCAGTACGGTCACCCGGGTAGCGCAGGACCGGCTCGGCCCGGTGGTACTGGTACCCGGCTACGGCGGCAACGCGGGCTCGCTCGCCCCGCTCGCGGCTCGCATCCGGGCCACCGGCCGGGTCGCGACCGTGGTGTCCCTGCCCGGCGACGGTACCGGTGACCTGGAGGCGCAGGCGGACGCGGTACAGGCCGCGGTGCGCCGGGTCGCGCCGGGCGGCGGTACCGGCGTAGACCTGGTCGGGTACTCGGCCGGCGGTGTGGTGGTACGCCTGTGGGTGCGGCGCTTCGACGGCGCCGCGGTGGCCCGGCGGGTCGTGACGCTCGGCGCGCCGCTGCACGGTACCCGCCTCGCCGCGCTCGGCTCGGCCCTGGTACCCGGCGCCTGCCCGGTCGCGTGCCAGCAGCTGGTACCCGGCAGCAGCCTGCTCAGCCGCCTGGACGCGGCGCCGCTGCCGGCGACCCTGCCCTGGCTGTCGGTCTGGACGGCCGACGACCAGACCGTGACTCCGCCGGATTCGGCCCGGCTGACCGGCGCGGTGAACGTGGCCGTGCAGCAGGTCTGCGCGGACGCGTCCGTCCAACATGGACAGTTGCCGAGCGACCCGCTCGTCATCGGCCTGGTGCTGCGCGCCCTCGGCACCGCCGCGCTGCGCGTGCCGGCGCCCGCCGACTGCGCGGCCCTGCGCGCGACCGGCACCCACTGACCCCGCGCTCGTCCGGCGCCGCGGCCACCCCAAGATCCCCGCAACTTCATTGAAATTGCGGGGTTGGGAGACCCGGGACACCGCAACTTCAATGAAATTGCGCCCCCGCGCGGCCCCGAGCGCCGGGCCGCGGGCGGCCCGAGCGCCGGGCCGCACGCGGGCTACGACGTGATGTCGCGGGTGAGGAAGTTGGCCCAGGAGGCGGCCAGCAACAGTCCAATGTAGACAGCGGACACCGCGAGCCCGCGCTCGATGTCCCGCCAGAAGATCGGCTGCCGGAAGAAGTCCACCCAGGCCAGCCAGTACCGGGTCGGCAGGTACGGCTTGACCGCCGCCGCCGCGTCCAGCGTCACGAGGATCTCGCTGGCCACGAGTATCGCGAGTGCGCCGAGCGCCGCGCCCAGCGCCGAGTCCGTGATGGTGGAGAGGAAGAGCGCGAACGCGGCCACCGCGAGCATCGAGACCGCGACGAAGCCGACCGCGCCGAGCAGGCGTACCAGCAGCTGGGTCGGGGTTAGCGGGGTACCCGACAGCGACGTCACCCCGCCCGGCTGGCCGATCGCCGCTGGCGGGGCGGAGCCGAACAGCAGCCGCCCGGTCAGGTACGAGGTGACCACCAGCGCGGCGATCGCGAGCAGTACGAACGCCATCAGCGATACCAGCTTGGCGACGAGCAGCCGGGTGCGCCCGACCGGCCGGGCGAGCAGGTACCGCAGGGTGCCGCCGGTCGCCTCCCCGGCCACGCTGTCGCCGGCGAGCACCGCGACCGCCACCGGCAGGAAGACGGGCACCACCATCGCCATCGCCGCGGCCGGGTACAGGGATCCATCGCTCAGTACCGCGGAGAGGAACGCCGAGCCCTGCCCGGGCGGCGGCGCGAGGTGGGTGGTGGCGATGAACACGGCGACCACGATCGGCAGGGCGCACAGCAGCGCGAGCGTCACCCAGGTACGCGGCCGGCACAGCAGCTTGACCAGTTCCACCCTGATCATGGGATCCGGTCCGCGCTGGTCGTCGTCACGGACAGCACAATCTCCTCCAGCGACGGGCGCTGCGCCGCCAACTCCGCGATCCGTACGCCCTGCGCCACGAGCGACGCGTTCAGTTCGGCCGGGTCCGCGTGGCGCACCACGAGCCGGTCCCCGGACCGCTGCTCGACCCGCCCGTCCAGCAGCGCCGCCGCGTGCGCCGCGTCCGGGCTGTCGAGCACCACCCGGCCGGTCGGCGCGGTCAGCGTGGCAAGGTCGTCCTGCAGCACCAGCCGGCCGCGGTCCATCACCCCGATCCGCGTGCAGAGCATCTCCACCTCCGCCAGCAGGTGGCTGGAGAGGAACACCGTGGTGCCGGCGGTGTTCAGCTCCGCGAGCAGGTCCCGGATCTCCCGGATCCCGCGCGGGTCCAGGCCGTTGGTGGGCTCGTCGAGGATCAGCAGTTGGGGCGCGCGCAGCAGTGCGGCAGCCAGCCCCAGCCGCTGCCGCATGCCGAGGGAGTACGCCTTGAGCGGGCGGCGGTCGATGCCGGCCAGGCCGACCCGTTCCAGGGCCTCGTCCACGCGGTGCCGCCGGGTGCGCCGGCCCCCGCCGGGCCCGGCCGCGTCGAAAAGCCGCAGGTTGGTACGCCCGGACAGATGCGGGTACCCGCCGGGGCCCTCCACGAGCGCCCCGATCCGCGGCAGCACCCGGGCCGCACGCCGCGGTACCGGCTGCCCCAGCACCTCAATCCGCCCGCTGGTCGCGTAGACGAGCGCGAGCAGCATCCGTACCAGCGTCGTCTTGCCGGAACCGTTCGGGCCGAGCAGGCCGTACCGGTCGCCCTCGCGTACGTCCAGGTCCACCGAGTCCACCGCGAGTACCGCCCCGAACCGCTTCGTCACCGCCTGCGTGCGGATCACTCGCGCCTCCCGAACGTGGACAGTTCGGCTGCGGCGGCGGTGAGCAGCTTCCCGTCGACGAGGCCGGCCAGCAGGTAGTTCCGGCGGGTCAGGTGGGAGTCCATGACGAAGACGCTGAGCAGCGGCGTGGAGATCAGCACGCCATCGCCGCCGGGCAGCTGCACCGGGGTGCCGCCGGCGTTCCTGGCGCTGCGCAACGCGGGCAGTTCGGTCTGCCGCGGTACCGGCACCACGACGAACTGGCTGAAGCCGGAGCCGTACGAGCCGGTGTCGGCCAGGCGGGCCAGGGGCGTACCGCCGCGGTCGCGCCCGGCGAGCCGGTCGGGCAGCGCTCCCAGGTGCAGGTTCGCGATCGCGCCCGCGATGTCGGGCGCGTTGGTCACGTCGAAGCCGATCGCCGGGCGTGCCGGCGGTGGGGTGAGCGCCGACGCCGCCGGCACCGCGAACCTGATCTGCAGGAACCGGGTGACGAGCACGGGTGCGCGCGCGCCCCGCGCGGTGACCTCGACCTGCAGCGGCACGCCCGTGCGCGGGTCGGCCCACACGTCCACCCGCCCGATCGTGGTATCGGCGGCCGGCGGGGTCAGCCGCACGCCGGCCGCGGAAATTCCGGCCACCCGGCGGGCCGGCAGCGCGGTGAGGTGGCCGTCGCCGCCCAGCAGCCGGCGCCCGAGGTCCGGCGGTACCAGGTCGGCGCCGCGCGGCAGGCGTACCGGTGGGGTACCGGTGAGCGCGGTGAGCAGGTTGTCGCCGTAGTTCCACTGCGCCTGGCCGTCCGGCGTCTGGTACAGGTCGTTCTCGGTACCGGTGTCGATCTCGTCGACCCGCCACCGGTCCGGCGACGCGTACCAGGCGCGCAGCTGGGTCTCGCCGGACAGCAGCCGGGCGACGCCGGCGAGTTGCGGCAGCTCGGGCAGCCCGGCGGTACCGCTGGACAGCGCGAACCCCTCGTATGGCTGGCGGCCCGAGGCGCGGACCCGGGCGACCAGGTCGGCGGGGGCGAAGCGCGGCGCGTGCGCGGGGAGGGCGGCCACGGCGGCGGGGAGCGCGGCGAGCACCGCGGTGGCCGCGGCGACCAGACCCCACCGCCGCAATGCGTCGTGCCGTACCACCGTGCCGGCCACCACCCAACCATGCCACGACTTGCGCGGCGGGCGGATGAGGTTCGACGCTCGTGACGGCATCCATTACTCTCGTTGAGAGCATCCGCCGTCCACAGGAGAGGGACGCCGCAGTGGTGAATGACGAGGTGGCACCCCCGGGTGTCGACATCACCAAACCGAGTATCGCTCGCGTCTACGACTTCATGATCGGCGGTAAGGACAACTTCGCCATCGACCGGATGGCGGCCGAGCGTGCCCTCGCCATCACGCCGGACGGGCCGGAGGCGGGCCGCGCCAGCCGGGCGTTCCTGCAGCGGGTCGTGCGCTACCTGGCGGCGGAGGCGGGCATCCGGCAGTTCCTCGACATCGGTTCCGGCCTGCCCACCCAGGGCAACGTGCACGAGATCGCGCACGAGACCGACCCCGGCATACGCGTGGTGTACGTCGACAACGACCCGATGGTGCTCGCGCACGGCCGGGCCCTGCTCGCCGACGAGGTCACCACGACGGTGATCGAGGCCGACCTCCGCGAGCCGGAGGCGATCCTGAGCCACCCGGTGGTCAACGAGTACCTCGATTTCACCCAGCCGGTCGGCCTGTTGCTGCTGTCGATCCTGCACCACATCAGCGACGCGGAGGACCCGGGCGCGATCGCGGCGCGGTTGCGGGCGGCGCTGCCCTCGGGCAGTTACCTCGCGGTCGCGCACTTCCGCGACCCGGGCGCGGAGCACCCGGACGCGTCGGCGAAGGCGCAGCAGGTCGAGCGGATCTTCAACCAGACGCTGGGTACCGGGCGCTGGCGCACGCAGGACGAGATCCTGGCGTACTTCGGCGACTTCGAGCTGCTCGAACCCGGCCTGGTACCGATGCCGGAGTGGCGGCCGGACGCGAACACCATCCGCGAGCAGAGCGACACGTACCACACGTTCGTCGGTGGCATCGCGCGCAAACCCTGACGCCGAACGGCGTCAGGCGTAGTCGCGCAGTGCCTCGCGCAGGAAAGCGGTCGACTTGACCGGCGGCAGCGCCGTGATGGACAGCGCCTCCATCGCGGCCGCGTACTGCTCAACGTCCTCGCGCTTGTCGAGGTAGAGCGCGCTGTTGAGCTGCTCGACGTAGACCACGTCGGGCAGGTCCCGGTCGGGGAAGCGCAGGATGCTGAAGGCGCCGCCCGCCGCGGCGTGTCCACCGGCCCGGAACGGCACCACCTGCAGCCGGACGTTGGGCAGCCTGGTCGCGTCGATCAGCGCCTCGATCTGCGCCCGCATCACCGCGCGTCCGCCCATCGGCCGGCGCAGCGCCGACTCGTCTACGACCGCCCACAGTTGCGGCGGGTTCTCCCGGGTCAGCAGCTGCTGCCGCGTCATCCGTACGTTGATCCGGCGCTCGATTTCGTCCTCTGTGGCCTGTTCGTGGGAGAGCAGCACGACCGCCCGCGCATAGTCGCGCGTCTGTAACAGGCCCGGGATGAACTGCACCTCGTAGTTGCGGATCAGCGCGGCGGCCGCCTCCAGACCCAGGTACGACTGGAACCAGTTGGGCAGCACGTCGCCGAACCGGTGCCACCAGCCGGGGTTGTTCGCCTCCCGGGCCAGTGACAGCAGCCGGGCGCGCTCCTGCTCGTCGTCGAGGCCGTACAGGGTGAGCAGGTCATCCACGTCCCGCTCCTTGAAGCCGACCCGGCCCAGCTCCATCCGGCTGATCTTCGACTCCGAGGACCGGATCTCCCAGCCGGCATCCTCCCGGCTGACTCCCTGCGCCTCGCGCAACCGCCGCAGGTGGGCGCCGAGCAGCATGCGTAGCGCGGTGGGTCCGCCCGCCGAACCGTCCTGCTGCTGGGCCTTCGCCACCACCTGCTGCCTCCGCTTGATCGGCCATGCGCCGCGGTAGCCCGGCGCGGCTAACGCGTAAGCATGCCATGGCCGCTCCGTGAACGGGATAACCGAAGACCCAAGTCAATGGATTTGTGTCCGGCGGTCCACATTGATCCGCCGATCGGTCGTGAACCTGGTATCTGAGTGGCGCCGGTCACATCGTGGAACATCAGCGGTCCGCGGAGACTTGAGTGGATCAGGCTCATGATTACCTGATTACGGGGGGCGTATCTCATGGCTACTCTTCCGGTCCTGCCACTGACCGACGAGATCCTGCTGCCCGGCATGGTGCTCCCGGTACAGCTGGACAGCGCGACGCAGGCGGCCATCGACGCCGCGCGCACCAGCAACGACAACAACCTGCTCGCCGTACCCCGGCTGGACGGCGCGTACGGCCCGGTCGGCACCATCGCCGTCATCGAGAAGGTCGGGCGGCTCTCCAGCGGGGAGCCCGCTGCGGTCGTCCGCGGACTGTCCCGCGCGCGCATCGGTTCCGGTGTCTCCGGCCCGGGTGCGGCGCTGTGGGTGGAGGCGACGCCGGTACCGGCGAGCACCCCCACCGGCCGCGACCGGGAGCTGGCCCGCGAGTACAAGACTCTGGTCGCCTCCGTGCTCCAGCGGCGCGGCGCCTGGCAGGTCATCGACGCCGTGGAGCGGATGACCGACCTGGACGAACTGGCCGACTCGGCCGGGTACGCGCCCTGGTTGACGCCGGCCCAGAAGGCCGAGCTGCTCGCCGCGACCGAGCTGACCCCGCGCCTGGAGCTGCTCGTCGGCTGGGTCCGCGAGCACATCGCCGAGCAGGAGATCGCCGAGCGCATCAGTGACGAGGTGCGCGAGGGCATGGAGAAGAGCCAGCGCGAGTTTCTGCTGCGCCAGCAGCTCGCCGCGATCCGCAAGGAGCTGGGCGAGGAGGAACCGGACGGGGCCGGCGACTACCGCAGCCGGGTCGAGGCCGCCGACCTGCCCGACAAGGTGCGGGAGGCGGCGCTGCGCGAGGCGGGCCGGCTGGAGCGGGCCAGCGACGCGTCGCCCGAGGCCGGCTGGATCCGCACCTGGCTGGATACCGTGCTGGAAATGCCGTGGAGCGTGCGTACCGACGACAACACCGACCTGGTCGCGGCCCGCGCCGTGCTCGACGCCGACCACACCGGCCTGGCGGACGTCAAGGACCGGATCATGGAGTACCTCGCCGTCCGGCAGCGCCGGGTGAGTCGCGGGCTGCACGTCGTCGGCGGCCGCGGCTCGGGCGCGGTACTGGCCCTCGCCGGGCCGCCCGGTGTCGGCAAGACCAGCCTCGGCGAGTCGGTCGCCCGCGCGCTGGGGCGCCGGTTCGTGCGCGTGTCGCTGGGCGGCGTACGCGACGAGGCGGAGATCCGCGGGCACCGGCGCACGTACGTGGGCGCGCTGCCCGGCCGGATCGTGCGGGCGCTGCGCGAGGCCGGCTCGATGAACCCGGTCGTGCTGCTCGACGAGGTCGACAAGCTGGCCGCCGGTTACGCCGGCGACCCGGCCGCCGCCCTGCTGGAGGTGCTCGACCCGGCGCAGAACCACACCTTCACCGACCACTACCTCGAGGTCGACCTGGACCTGTCCGACGTGCTGTTCCTGGCCACCGCGAACGTGCCGGACACGGTGCCCG
>JBPYFB010000176.1:0-7880 GCA_051986465.1 Rugosimonospora sp. | reverse complement strand
GCGTCCGGCAGCTACCTGCGGCACCAGAACTTCCAGTTGTTCCTGCAAGCCAACGACGGCAGTTCACTCTTCTCCCAGGACGCGACCTTCTGCCCGACGACCGGCAACAGCGGCACCGGCTACTCGTTCCCATCGGTGAACTACACGAACAAGTACATCCGCCACTTCAACTTCACCGTCTACCTCGCCAGCAACGGCGGCTCCAACACCTGGGACTCCACGACATCCTGGGCGCAGGACACCAGTTGGCTGGCCGCATCACCATGGGGCTGACCACGGCGTGACGCCTCGCTTCCGGTGCCCACTGTGGACAGTGGGCGCCGGAGGCACCCGCCGGCGACCGTACCGGTGCTACCGTTGCGAGTCATGACGTCCGTCGATCCACTGAGGATCGTGGTGATCGGTGCCGGGTTCGGCGGTATCGCCGCCGCCGCCCTGCTGCGCCGCGCCGGCTTCGAGGACATCGCCATCCTGGAGAAGGCCGATCGGGTCGGCGGCGTGTGGCGGGACAACGTGTACCCGGGATGCGGCTGCGACATCCCGGCACCGCTGTACTCGTACTCGTTCGCCCGCAACCCCGACTGGTCCTGCCGGTACCCGCCGCACGCCGAGATCCGCGGGTACCTGGAGCGCTGCGTCGTCGAGTTCGGCCTGGCCGCGTCGCTCCGCCTGGGTACCGAGGTCAGCGAGGCGCGCTGGGACGAGGCCGGTTCCCGCTGGCTGGTACGCACGGCCGGCGGCGAGCAGATCGTGGCCGACGTGCTCATCCCCGCGGTGGGGCAGCTGTCCCGCCCGGTGCTGCCGGAGTTGCCCGGCGCCGAACGGTTCCTCGGCGCGGCGATGCACACCGCCCGCTGGGACCCGGCGGTGCGCGTGGACGGGGCGCGGGTCGGCGTGATCGGCACCGGCGCCAGCGCGGTCCAGGTGGTACCGGCGCTCGCCGGCCGGGCCGCCCGGGTCAGCGTGTTCCAGCGCACTCCACCGTGGACACTGCCCAAGCCGAACCGCCGGTACGGTGTGCTGCGCCGGGCCGCGTACCGGCGGCTGCCGGCGCTGATGCTCCTACCGCGCGCGGGTACCTGGGCGCTGACCGTGGTGACCGGCTGGGCGATCACGGGGAACCGCCCGGCGCGGCTGCTGCTGCGGGCGGTATCCACGATGCAGCGCCGGTTGCAGGTACCCGATCCGCGGCTGCGCGCCCGGGTCACGCCGGCCGAGCCGATGGGCTGCCGCCGCGTGGTGTTCACCAGCGACTGGTACAGCACCTTGCGACGGCCGGACGTCGACCTGGTGACCGAGCGGATCGCGGAGATCACGCCGGGCGGGGTACGCACGGCCGACGGTACCGAGCACCCGTGCGACATCCTGGTCTACGCGACCGGCTTCGCGGCGAGCGAGTTCCTCGCGCCGATCCGGTTGGTGGGGCGCGCCGGGCAGCGCCTGGCGGACGTGTGGCGCGAGGGTGCCCGGGCCTACCTCGGCATGACCGTGCCCGGGTTTCCCAACCTCTTCCTCATGTACGGGCCCAACACCAACACCGGCAACACTTCGGTGCTCTACTTCCACGAGGCGCAGGCGCGGTACATCGCGCAGGCGGTCGGCCGGATCGCCGCGGGCGACGGGCCACTGGAGGTACGGGCGGTCGTGGCGAGCGCGTACGACGAGGAGTTGCGCCGCCGGCTCGCGGGCAGCGTCTGGACCGCCTGCCACAGCTGGTACCGCGACGCCGCCGGCCGGATCGTGACGAACTGGCCCGGCATGGCCCGCGAGTACCGGCGGCGCACCGCCCGGCTGCGCGGCTCCGACTTCATTGCGCACGCTCGCGGCGACCGGCCGGTACCCGCGCCGTCGACTCCCGGACAGTGAGGTAGGTCGGCAGCACCACGGACTTGCGGACCGGCTCGGCCGAGCGCGCGGTCAGCCGTGCCGACAGCATCGATACCGCCGCGATGCCGGCCCGCTCGATCGGTGCGGCCAGTGTGGTCAGCGGCGGGTTGCAGAAATCCGCACCGAAGATGTCGTCGCAGCCCACCACGCTCAGCTCGTCCGGTACCCGCACGCCGCGCTCGCGCAGCCGGGTCAGCATGCCGATGGCGAGCACGTCGTTGAAGACGACGCAGGCGGTGGCGCCGGTGTTGAGTACCGCGTCGGCGGCGGCCGGGCCCGCGGGTTGGCCGGGCGGGAACGGGCCGACCCGGCTGGTGCGCACCCGCAGCCGGGCGGCGGCGCCGCGCATCGCCTGCCACCGCGCGGCGTTGGGCCAGGAGTTGGCCGGCCCGGAGACGTAGACCACGTGCCGGTGGCCGAGCGAGACCAGGTGCTCGGCGGCCTGCTGGATGCCGGCCGGGCTGTCGATGAGGACGCTCTGCACGCCGCGCACGTTGCGGTTGACGGTCACCAGCGGGATCTCCTCGGCGAGGCTGGCCAGCGCGCGGTCGGCCAGGCGGGACGAGGCGAGGATCGCGCCATCCAGCGACCGGCGCACCTTGTGCAGCATCTCCACTTCGAGCTCGCCGGAGTTTTCGGTGTCGATGAGCAGTTGCGCGTACCCGGCCGCCTTCAGCGCGTGCTGGGTGCCGCGCATCATCGCGAAGTAGAACGGGTTCGTCACGTCCGAGACGAGCAGGGCGATGATGCCGGTACGGCCGGAGGTCAGCGCCCGCGCCTGCGAGTTGGGTACATAGTTGAGTTCCCGCGCGGCGGCCTGGATGCGCTCCCGGGTGACCGGGTTGACCCGGCCCGGGTTGTTCAGCGCGCGGGACACCGTGGATGGCGCCACGTTGGTCAGCTTGGCGATGTCGGTGATGGTGACCGGGCGCGGCGTCATGGATACACCGAACCAGTCATGGCAACAAATGGCAAACGATTGCCATGCCGCCGGAGCCGCTGCTAGCTTCCCGTGCACACACCCTTCAGTGAGGAGTTCCTATGGATACCAGAAGGCGCCTCACGGCCCTGGCCGGTGCGATCCTCCTCGTTACGAGCGTTGCCGCCTGCGGCTCGGGCGGCTCCGCCAAGACCGGCTCCGCACTCAGCGGTGCCGGCAAGACACTTGACGTGTTCATGGGCGCGAACACGATCTACCCCACCCAGCAGAAGCAGTGGTTCAGCGACGTCTCCGCGAAGTTCAAGGCGCAGACCGGTGCCACGGTCACCTTCGAGACGTTCGCCTCCGGCAACGAAGAGCTGACGAAGATACAGACCTCGGTGCTGTCCGGGCAGGGGCCCGACGTGTACCTGCTCGGCACGACCTTCACCCCGACCGCGTACGCGACCGGGGCCTTCCTGCAACTGTCCGCGGACGACTGGCAGAAGGTCGGCGGGCGGGACCGGTTCCTGCCGGCGACGCTGGGCATCTCCGGTCCGGACAAGGACCACGAGGTCGGCATCCCGTTCGCCAGCCGGCCGTTCGTCATGGCATACAACAAGGACCTGCTCGCCAAGGCCGGCATCGACAAGCCCGCCGACACCTGGGACGGGCTGCGCGAGCAGGCCAAGAAGCTGACCGGCAACGGCGTGTACGGGCTGGCCATCGGGTACGCCGACGGCTTCGACCCGTGGAAGTTCATCTGGGCGATGGACGTACAGGCCGGCAACCCGGTCGTGGACGGCAAGCAGGCGCGCCTGTCGGACCCGACGACGCTGGCCGCGTACAAGACCTACCTGGGCTGGCTGGCCACCGACAAGGTGGTCGACCCGGCCGCGGTGGGTTGGAAGAACGCGCAGGCGATCGCGGCCTTCGGCGCCGGCAAGGCCGCGTTCCTGCCGATGGTGTCGGCGAGTTCGAAGGTGACCCTGGACAAGTCCTCGGTGGCCGGGAAGTACCAGTACGCGCTGATGCCGACGGTCCCGCCCGGTGCCACGTCGTTGCCGGCCGGCGGTGTCGCGGCCACCAGCATCCTCTCCGGTGACAACATCGTGGTCGCCAAGTACAGCAAGAACAAGGACCTGGCGCTGGCTCTGATCAAGATGCTGACCACCGCCGATTCCCAGGACTCCTACTACAAGACCTTCGGCGACCTGCCGACCAATGCCGAAGAGGCGACGAAGCTACAGGGCGACCCGGCGCTCGCCGCGATCATCGACTCGGCCAGCAAGTCGAAGAACACCCCGTTCACCGGGGCGTGGAGCCAGATCCAGCTGGCTCTGGTCAACGTCGTCGTGCAGTCGATACCCAGCCTCTCCGCCGGGAAGGTCGATGACGCGAAGCTCCAGACACTGGTGAACCAGGCACAGGCGACCGCACAGGGCGCGCTGGACAAGACGAAGTGAGTAGCCAGCCGGAGACGGCTGCCGCGCGGGTACCCCCCACCCGCGCGGCAGCCCCCGGCGACGGCCCGGTCCGCGCCCGTCGCGCGCGGCGCCGCCGGGGGGTCACCCAACGCCAGCGTCCACTGTGGATGCTGGCGCCGGGCGGGGTACTGATGACCATCGTCATCGTGGTACCGCTCGCGCTCGCGCTCTACATCTCGCTGCTCGACCTGGACCAGTACACGTTCCGGGAGTGGGTACACGCGCCGTTCACCGGCTTGTCCAACTACCTGGACGCGGTGCGCTCCGCCGATCTCGTGCACTCCATCACGGTCAGCGTCGGGTACGCGATCCTGGTCACCGTCATCACCCTGCCGATCGGGGTGGCCGCCGCGCTCGCCACGCAGAACGCGTTCCCCGGTCGTGGTCTGGTGCGCTCGGTCTTCCTCATCCCGTACGTGCTGCCGGCGTTCGTGCTCGGCGTCGTCTGGCGCATCATCTTTCAGCGCAACGGGGTGGCCAACGGTCTGCTGAGCCACCTCGGCGTCTCCGCCGGGCTGTGGCTCAACGGGCCGCGCAGCTTCTGGACGCTGGTCATCGTGCAGAGCTGGGCCTCCTGGCCGCTGATCTACCTGCTGACCCTGGCCGGGCTGCAGTCCATCGACGTCACCATGCACGAGGCGGCGGCGCTGGACGGCGCCGGCTGGTGGGCCAAGCTGCGGTACGTGATCCTGCCGCATCTCGGCGGTCCGATCGCGCTCGGCCTGCTCATCTCGTTCCTGCACAACGTCAACAACTTCACCCTGCCGTTCGTGCTGTTCGGCGTGCCCAGCCCGCACGACGTCGAGGTGCTGCCGGTACTGACCTATGTGGACAGTTTCCAGAACTTCCAGTTCGGCCTGGCCGCGGCGATGGCGGTGTGGTCGCTGCTGGTCATCGCGGTACCGCTCGCCGTCTACCTGCGGGTGGTGCGGTTGGTTGAGGGGGAGGAGAGGCGACCGTGACGAAATCCGGATCCGGCGCCGTGACCCGGTTGCTGCCGCGGCCGCTGCAGGCCGCCGTCGTGGTGCTGCTGCTGTTGCTGGTACTGGCGCCCGTGTCGTACGTCCTGTTCGCGTCGGTCAGCTCGGACCTGGCCGTGGCCGCCGGCGACTACCTGCCGCGCCATCTGGAGTTCGGCAACTACGCGCGCATCTGGTCCACTGTGGACCTCTCGGGCGGGCTGCGCAACAGCCTGATCGTGGCCGGTACGGTCGCGGTGGTCAGTGCGCTGGTCTCGCTCGGCACCGGCTACGTGCTGGTCCGGTTCGCCTTCACCGGCCGGGTGGCGATCCTGCGCGCGCTGCTGGCACTGCAGAGCATCCCCGGCACGCTGCTCCTGCTGCCCGTCTTCGTCCTGTTCGCGAGCGCCGCCAACCTCTTCGCCGTACAGATCATCGGTACCCGCTGGGCCCTGTTCATCACCTACCTCACGTTCGCGCTGCCGTTCTCCACCTGGGTCATGGTGACGTACCTGCGCGGCCTGCCCGGCGAGCTGGACGAGGCGGCGCGTATCGACGGTGCCTCGTCGTGGCGCATCGTGCGCAGCATCGTGCTGCCGTTGAGCTGGCCGGGGCTCGTCGTCTCCGGCGTCTTCGCGTTCCTGCTCGGCTGGAACGACGTACTGTTCGCCTCGGTGCTCACCAACCCGCAGACCCGTACCGCCGCCGTCGCGCTGACCGTCTTCGGTGTCACCCAGGAGGGCGGGGCGATCCCGGTCTACGGCCAGCTGATGGCGGCCGCCCTGGTGTGCGCCGCCCCGGTTGTCGTGCTGTACCTCGCCTTCCAGCGCTATCTGGTCGGCGGCCTGACCACCGGAGGGGTGAAATGAGTCCATCGTGGACACTCAGTGGCTTCGCCGACGAGATCGATCCCGATCCCGACGTGCAGTGCGCGGTGCTGCTGGCACTGGGCGCGCGCCACGCCGAGGTGCGCGGCGCGTGGGAGGTCAACGTCGTCGAGCTGACCGACGAGCAGGTCGACCGGCTGGGCGGCCGGCTGGCGAGGTGGGGCATGCGGGTCTCCGCGGTCGCGTCGCCGATCGGCAAGGTCAGCGTGGTCGACGACCCGGACGCCGAGCTGCGCCGGTTGGCTCGCGCCATCGAGGTGGCGCACCGGCTCGGTACCGGGTACATCCGGGTGTTCTCCTTCTACCGCCCGTCCGGCGCGACGGCCGAGGAGGTCCGGGACGCCGTACTCAAGCGGATGCGCGCCCTCGCCGACCTCGCCGAGCGGGAGAGCGTGGTGCTGCTGCACGAGAACGAGAAGGACATCTACGGTGACACGCCGGCGCGGGTACTGGACGTGATCGAGTCGGTCGGCTCGCCCGCGCTGCGGGTGGCGTGGGACAGCGCGAACTTCGTCCAGGTCGGCGTCGCCCCGTTCACCGAGGGGTACCCGATGCTCCGGCCGCACGTGGAGTACCTGCAGGTGAAGGATGCGCTCGCCGCCACCGGCGAGGTGGTACCGGCCGGCGAGGGCGACGGGCAGTTGCTCGAAACGCTGACCGCGCTGCGCGACGACGGGTACGCCGGCGTCGCCTCGCTCGAACCGCACCTGGCCCTCGGGCACGCCCGCGGCGGCTTCTCCGGCCCGGCGGAGTTCGGCCGCGCCGCCCGGGCACTGCGCACCCTGCTCGACTCGATCGGAGTGGCAACGGCATGAGTATCGCAGTCGCGATCGTCGGCTCCGGGATCATCGGCGCCAACCACGCCGCCGCCGTGCTCCGCCACCCCGGGCTGCACCTGGCCGCGGTCGTCGACACGGATGACGCTGCCCGCCGCCGGCTCGCCGATCGGGTCGCGGGGGAGTGGGGCGCGCCGCCGCCCGCGCAGTTCGACTCGCTCGCCGCGGCGCTGGCGGCGGGCGGGTTCGACCTGGTCGCCGTGTGCACCCCGAGCGGCCTGCACGCCGACCTCGCCGAGCAGGCGCTCGCCGCCGGCCGGCACGTACTGGTCGAGAAGCCGCTGGACGCCTCGCTGTCCCGGGCCCGGAAGCTGGTGGCCGTCGCCGAGGAGGCCGAGCGGCGCGGCGTACTGTCCACTGTGGTCAGCCAGCACCGGTTCGACCCGGCGAGCGCGGCGGTCGCGAAGGCGGTCGCGGACGGCCGGTTGGGCCGGATCACGTCGGCGGTGGCTTCGGTCGCGTGGTGGCGCGCGCAGGACTACTACGACTCGGCGGACTGGCGCGGTACCTGCGCGCTGGACGGCGGCGGTGCGCTGATGAACCAGGGCGTGCACACCGTGGACCTGCTGGCGTGGCTGCTCGGCCGGCCGGTCGAGGTCTTCGCGCACACCGGCCGGCTGGCGCACGAGGGGATCGAGGTGGAGGACGTGGCCGTGGCCACCGTGCGGTTCGACTCGGGCGCGCTCGCCGTGCTGCACGCCACCACCGCCGCCTACCCCGGGCTGTCGGTGCGGCTGCAGGTGCACGGCAGCGCGGGCTCCGCCGTACTGCACGACGACCAGCTCGAGTACTTCCACGCCGCCGCGTCGGGTACCGGGGCGACCGGCGGCCCGACGGGTGGCGCCGAGCCCGACAACCAGTCCGCCCGGGTGGTACCGGCGTCGGACCTGCGCGGCGCCGCGAAG
>JBPYFB010000175.1:0-8119 GCA_051986465.1 Rugosimonospora sp. | reverse complement strand
CCGGAACCGGGCATCGAGATCTTGCGGCGAGGTCACGTTCGACAGCATTACCGACCAGGCAACCCGGCTGCCACTCGACACACTAAGGGCCGCGTCACGGGCCGCTCAGACGCCGTCGCGGACCCGCAAGCTCCCCGCGGAAACGCGACGTCTTCCCTCGCGCCCCCGAAACCCCGGACTCTGAGGACCGCTGACTGGAGCCGCTCCGCAAGCTACGCGGCTGTGTCCGGCGGGACACTCAGTCCAGACGCCGCCGCGGCCCGCTCCGCCAAGCGACGGTTAGGTCGCGAGTGTCGAGAGGAGAGTGTGCAGGGTGGAGAGTTCCGCTTCGGTCAACCGGCCGAACACCTCGGCGCAATCGGTGACCGCCGCGCGCATGCGCTCGCGTACCCGCCGCCCCGCCTCGGTGACCACGAGGATCTTGATCCGCCGATCCGCCGGGTCGATCCGCCGGCGCACCAGCCCGGCCTGCTCCAGCCGGTCCACCAGCGCGGTGATGTTCGACCGGTCGCAGGACAGCAGCTCCGCGAGGTCGCGGGCGGGTACCGGGCGGTCGGGGTCGAGCTGGTACAGCGCCCGCGCCACGGCCGGGGTCAGGCCCAGCGCCGCCATCTCCGCCTCGATGCGGTGTTGCAGCTCCCCGGCGATCCGCAGCAGTTGCTCCACCACGTCGCCGACGAGCTCGGCGCGGTCGCCAGCGGTGCTGGTCGCGGGGCGCATGCCATCGAGCGTACTCGCGATCTTGGGGCGTCACGTCGGCTAGGGTGACCCCGTGCTGTGTTCAACCGTAGGTGGAAAGCCGGTACCCGCTGCTGGCGAGCCGTTTCGATCCGTCAACCCGGCGCGCCTGTCCGACGTGGTCGCCGAGGTCGGCCTCGCCGGACCGGAGACCTTCGCGGCGGCCTGCCGCTCCGCCCGCGCGGCTTCGCGGCAGTGGGCGGCGGTACCGGCGCCGGTACGCGGCCAGGTGATCGCCAACCTGGGCCGGCTGGTACGCGCCAACTTCGAGGCACTGGCCCAGCTCGTGACCCGGGAGGTCGGCAAGCCGATCGTGGAGGCCCGCGGCGAGGTGCAGGAGGTCGTGGATACCTGCGACTTCTTCCTGGGCGAGGGGCGGCGCCTGTACGGGCAGACGGTACCGAGCGAGATGCCCGACAAGCAGCTGTTCACGTTCCGGGTACCGGTCGGGGTGGCGGCGATCGTCACCGCCGGCAACTTCCCGGTCGCGGTGCCCAGCTGGTACCTGGTACCGGCGCTGCTGTGCGGCAACGCGGTCGTCTGGAAGCCGGCCGAGTACGCCTCCGCGTGCGCCGACGCGTTCGGCGCGCTGATCCGGCACAGCGGGGTACCCGCGGGCGTCTTCGACATCGTGTACGCCGACGGCGCCGCCACCTTCCAGGGCCTGTCCGCCGCGCTCGCCGAGGGCACGCTGGACAAGGTCGGCTTCACCGGCTCCTCCGACGTCGGCGCGCGCATCGGCGAGCTGTGCGGCCGGCACCTCCAGTCGCCCTGCCTGGAGCTGGGCGGCAAGAATCCCATGGTGGTCACGGCCGCCGCCGACCTGTCGCTCGCCGTCGAGGGCGCGCTGTTCAGCGGATTCGGTACGGCCGGGCAGCGCTGCACGTCGCTGGGGACCGCGATCGTCCACGAGTCGGTATACGAGTCCTTTGTGGACGGTCTGGACAAGGCGGTACGGGCGGCCCGGATCGGCGATCCGGCGCGCGAGGACGTCGTATCCGGCCCGCTGCTGTCCGAGCGCTTCGCCCAGCGGTACGAGGAGTTCCTCGGCTGGATCCGGCCGCACCACCGGGTGCTCGGCTCCACCGGTACCGGGCGCATCACCCGGGACAACCCGCGGGAGGGCTTCGCCGGTGACCCGTCGCAAGGGCTCTACTACCACCCGGTGATCCTCGCCGGGGTACGCCCGGACGACGAGGTGTTCACGACCGAGACGTTCGGCCCGATCGTCGGCGTGCTCCCGTACCGCCACCTCGACGAGGCGATCGAGCTGGCCAACCTCCCCGGGTACGGCCTGTCCTCCTCGATCTACACGACCGATCCGCGCGAGGCGTTCGCGTTCCTGGCCGGGATCCGGGCCGGCATGGTCAGCGTCAACAACTCGACCTCGGGCGCCGAGGCGCACCTGCCCTTCGGCGGCAACGGGCGCTCCGGCAACGGCTCGCGCCAGTCGGGCATGTGGGTACTGGACCAGTTCACCCGCTGGCAGGCGTTGAACTGGGACTACTCCGGCCGGCTGCAGAAGGCGCAGATGGACACCGCGATCCTCGAACCAGATCTTGCGTATCGGCTGTAGTCCGAGACGTACCGGCTCTAGTCGGAGATGAACGAGAAGCGCACCTGGCGGTTGGGGTTGTCGCCGTTCGGGTCGACCAGGCAGATCGATTGCCACGTGCCGAGCGCGATGTGGCCGCCCAGCACGGGTACGGTCAGCGACGGAGCGACGAAGGCCGGCATGACGTGGTCGCGCCCGTGCCCCGGCGAGCCGTGCCGATGCTTCCACCGGTCGTCCACGGGCAGCAGGGCGTCGAGGGCGGTCAGCAGGTCCTCGTCGGAGCCGGCGCCGGTCTCGATGATCGCTATCCCGGCGGTGGCGTGCGGTACGAACACGTGTAGTAACCCGTCGCCGAGCCCGGACACGAAGGAGTTGGCCTCCTCCGTGATGTCGCGGACGGCCGGCCTGCCTCCAGTGCTTACCGTGACCACTTCTGACCGCATGGCGTCTCAGGTTACCCGCACGTATGTGTTGCGGATGACGTTGTACCCGGGACAAGGTGACGCCACGCCGTTTTGAGCGGCAGGATGGCGTAGGGGAAAATCAGCCCATCAGGAGGATCGGGCCCGGAAATTGGCGGCCCACCGGTGACGCCAGCCGGCTCGAATTGAGAGGACTACGCCAGTGGCCACGGAACGGAAGCGACCGGTCATCAGCGACGGCCTACCCAGCCAGCTGCCGGACATAGACCCGGAGGAGACCACCGAATGGGTCGAGTCGCTCGACGGTGTGATCGACGAGCGTGGCGCCAAGCGCGCCCGGTACATCATGCTGCGGCTGCTGGAGCGTGCCCGTGAGCGGCACGTCGGCGTACCCCCGCTGACCACAACGGACTACATCAACACGATTCCGCCCGAGAGCGAGCCGTGGTTCCCCGGCGACGAGTACGTCGAGCGGCGGATCCGCGCATATATCCGGTGGAATGCCGCGATGCTCGTACACCGGGCGCAGCGCCCGGCGATCGGCGTCGGTGGCCACATCTCCACGTACGCCAGCGCGGCCAGCCTGTACGAGGTCGGCTTCAACCACTTCTTCCGTGGCAAGAATCACCCCGGCGGCGGCGACCAGGTCTTCTTCCAGGGCCACGGCTCCCCCGGCATGTACGCCCGGGCGTTCCTCGAGGGTCGCCTGAGCGAGCAGCAGCTCGACGGGTTCCGGCAGGAGCTGTCGCACCCCGGCGGCGGGCTGCCGTCCTACCCGCACCCGCGCCTGATGCCGGACTTCTGGGAGTTCCCGACCGTATCGATGGGGCTCGGCGCGATCAACGCGGTCTACCAGGCCCGGTTCAACCGGTACCTGCACAACCGGGGCATCAAGGACACGTCTGAGCAGCGAGTATGGGCGTTCCTCGGCGACGGCGAGATGGACGAGCCGGAGTCGCTCGGCCCGATCGGCCTCGCCGCCCGCGAGGAACTCGACAACCTCACCTTCGTGATCAACTGCAACCTGCAGCGGCTGGACGGGCCGGTACGCGGCAACGGGAAGATCATCCAGCAGCTGGAGTCGTTCTTCCGCGGCGCCGGCTGGAACGTGATCAAGGTGATCTGGGGCCGGGAGTGGGACCAGATGCTCGCCGCGGACACCGATGGCGCGCTGGTGAACCTCATGAATGTCACCCCGGACGGCGACTACCAGACGTACAAGGCCGAGTCCGGCGCTTACGTACGCGAGCACTTCTTCGGCCGTGACCCGCGTACCCGCAAGATGGTCGAGCACATGTCCGACGACGAGATCTGGAACCTCAAGCGCGGCGGGCACGACTACCGCAAGCTGTACGCGGCGTACCACGCGGCGGTCGAGCACACCGGCCAGCCGACGGTGATCCTCGCCAAGACGGTCAAGGGCTGGACGCTCGGCTCGCACTTCGAGGGGCGCAACGCGACGCACCAGATGAAGAAGCTCACCCTGGACGACCTGAAGGGCTTCCGGGACCGGCTCTACCTGGACATTCCAGACTCGGCGCTGGAGGAGAACCCGTACCTGCCGCCGTACTTCCACCCCGGCGAGAAGTCCGACGAGTACCAGTACCTGCAGGAGCGGCGCTCCGCGCTCGGCGGCTACCTGCCGTCCCGGCGGACCACCACGATCCCGCTGTCGCTGCCGCCGCGCGACGCGTACGCCGACGTCAAGCGCGGCTCCGGCAAGCAGAAGGTGGCCACCACGATGGCCTTCGTCCGGCTGCTCAAGGACCTGATGCGCGACAAGGAGTTCGGCAAGCGCTGGGTGCCGATCATCCCGGACGAGGCGCGCACGTTCGGCATGGACTCGCTGTTCCCCACCGCGAAGATCTACTCGCCGCACGGCCAGAACTACACGCCGGTCGACCGGGAGCTGTTCCTGTCCTACCGCGAGTCGAGGACCGGGCAGATCCTGCACGAGGGCATCAACGAGGCCGGTTCGGTCGCCTCGTTCACCGCCGCCGGCACCAGCTACGCCACGCACGGCGAGCCGATGATCCCGCTGTACATCTTCTACTCGATGTTCGGCTTCCAGCGCACCGGCGACGCGCTGTGGGCGGCGTCCGACCAGATGGCACGCGGGTTCCTGCTCGGCGCGACGGCCGGGCGCACCACGCTCAACGGCGAGGGCCTGCAGCACGAGGACGGCCACTCGCACCTGCTCGCCACGACCAACCCGGCGGTGATCCCGTACGACCCGGCGTTCGCATTCGAGATCGCCTACATCGTCGAGGACGGCCTACGCCGGATGTACGGGGAGAACCCGGAGAGCATCTACTACTACCTGACCGTCTACAACGAGCCGATCACTCAGCCGGCCGAGCCGGACGGCGTGGACGTGCCCGGCCTGCTGAAGGGGTTGTACCGGTACGCACCGGCGCGCGACCTCGGCGAGGGCGCGCCGCGCGCGCAGATCCTCGCCTCGGGTAGCTCGATGGGTTGGGCGCTGCGCGCGCAGCAGCTGCTCGCCCAGGACTGGGGCGTGGCGGCGGACGTATGGTCGGCCACGTCGTGGGTGGAGCTGCGCCGCGAGGCGGTGGCGACCGAGGAGTACAACCTGCTGCACCCCGGCGGCCAGCAGAAGGTGCCGTACGTGACGTCAGCGCTCAGCGGCCAGCCCGGCCCGGTGGTCGCCGTCTCCGACTTCATGCGGGCGGTACCGGACCTGATCTCCCGTTGGGTACCGAACAGCTACACGTCCCTGGGCACCGACGGCTTCGGCCTCTCGGACACCCGGCACGCGCTGCGCCGGCACTTCCACGTCGACGGCGAGTCGATCGCCGTGGCGACCCTGCGCCAGCTGGCCCTGGCCGGACAGGTACCGGCGAACGTGCCGGCCGACGCGGCGGCCAAGTACGCGATCGAGGACGTAACGGCGGCGCCGGTGAGCGAGACCGGAGGCGAGACCTGAGGCTGACCACGATCCCTCGTCGAGTACCCTCGGCACCCGATGATTCGATCCGAGCGGTTCGCCGACGACACCGTGGCCTCTGAGGCGGACGGCGAACCCACGGCGCCGGTCGAGGAGCGGGAGCGTGGCTCCCGCTCCCGGCTCGGTCTCCGGTCCCGGCTGCTGACTCCCCTGGCGGTATTGGCCGTCGCGCTGTTCGCGCTGTGGGGCATCGGCGGGCCGCTCGCCGGCACGTCGGTGCTCGCGGCGACCGACGAGATGGCGGCGTCCAGCCCGTACGTCGAGGCCGGGGTGCACAACGACCCGGTGACCAACTTCTACCTGGACGACATCTACACGGCCTCGCTGCCGAACACGATCCTGTTCAAGCGCACCGGATCGGGATGGAACCCGTACGAGTCCGGCGGTACCCCGCTCGGCTCGGTACCGGACGGGTCGTTCTACAACCCGCTGACCCTGCCGCTGCTCGTGCTGCCCACCTGGCTGGGTCCGGCGTACGAGCGGCTACTGGAGATCATCTGCGCGATCGGCGGATGCTTCCTGTTCCTGCGCCGGTTGCGCCTGTCGCGACCGGCGGCTCTCGCGGGTGGCCTGGTCTTCGCCAGCTCCGCGTTCATGGTCGTGTGGCTGACGTTCCCGCACACCCGGGTGGCGGCGTTCATCCCCGCCCTGTTCTGGACGCTCGAACGCTTCATCCAGCAGCGCCGGGTACGAGACGCCGCGCTGATCGCGGTACCGGTCGCCGCGATGCTGCTCGGCGGCTTCCCCTCGGTCGCCGGGTACGGGCTGCTCACCGCTTCCGGGTACGCAGTCCTCCGGGTCGTCGGCGAGTACCGCGCCAACCTGCGCCGGGTGCTCGGCGTACTGGCGGGTGCCGGGGCGGCCGCGGTCACCGGGGTGGCCCTCGCCGCCTTCCAGCTGCTGCCGTTCTTCGGCTTCTACAAGACGTACCTGATCGAGGGGCGCTCGCAATCCGGCACCATGCACCTCGACCCGGGCAGCCTGATCACGATGATCGCGCCGTTCGCCCTGGGTACCGCCGACCCGAATCGGTTGCCGAACTGGTACCCGAAGATCAATCTCGTCGAGTCGATGTCCTACCTCGGCGTCGCCGCCCTGGTCCTGGTCGTCGTCGCGGTCGCCGGGGTATCCGCGGGCCGCGCCCTGCTCCCCCGCGCGACCTGGCTGTTCCTGACGGTCGCCGCGCTGGCCTGGGGCGAGTTGATCTACCTGGGTGGGCCGCCGCTGTCGCTGCTGACCCACCTGCCCGGGCTGCGGGCGCTGTTCGGCGGCAACTTCATCGGGCGCTCCCGCAGCGTCCTCGGCTTCCTGCTGGCCGTCCTCGCCGCGGTCGGCTTCGAACTGCTGCTGCGCCGGCGGGCGGAGCGGGGGGTGGCGAAGGCGGAGCGGAGCGCTGCGAAGAAGGGCTGGATCTGGCCGGCGGTGATCGGTGCGCTGTCGGTCGGCGGCGTCGCGGTCGTGTTCGCCCGTGCCCGGGTGCTGGCCCAGCGCGCCGACCGGGCGGCCGGCGGCCACGAGCGGGTCGCGTTCCTGGAGCACCAGGCTCTGATCGGGCTGCTCCTGCTCGCCGTGGCGGTGGCGCTCGCGATCGTCCTGTGGCGCTGGCGAGGCGCCGCGGTACGCACCGCGGCGGCGGTCGCGCTGCTGCTTCTGATGGCTGGACAGGCGATCTCGTTCGTGCGCTCCTACTACCCGCAGTCGCCGCGCGATACCTTCTATCCGGTGACCGACACGCACCGCTACCTGGCCGAGAACCTGGGCAACCAGCGCTACGCCAGCAGCCAGTTCGCGATGGTCTTCGGCACCAACACCGCGTACCCGCTGCGCTCGGTCGACGGGCACGCGTTCATCAACAAGAACTTCGCCGCGCTCGTACGGGGCATCCCCGACAACCCGATCGACTACGCCACCTACATCCGCTTCACCGCGTCCCACGCGCAGGCCACCAGTCCGGTCCTCGACGTGCTCGGCACCAAGTACTTCGTGACCGCGCTCAACGAGACGGTGTTCGGCACGCCGGCCAGCACCCCGACCGACGGTACGGTGGCCGAACTGCGCCCGGGGCAGCCGGTGACGGTACCGGTGCCCACGGACGGCCGCACCCGGGCGATCGGCTTCACGCCCGCCGGTACCCTCCCCGCGACCGGCTCCGTCGAGGTGGTGGTACGGGACCCCGCCGGCGCCGAGGTGGCTCGCTCCCAGCGCGCCCTGGCCGCACCCGCCGCGGGTACCCCGTTCCTGGTACCGGTCGCCACCGACAGTGTCCCTGCCGGTACGCACCTGACCGCGACGATCACGCTGCACGGGCCGGCCGGGTTCCCGGTCGCCGGTCGCGTCGGGGCGCCTGCCCTGGCCGCCGTCGCCGGTACCGACGACGGGCTGCGCCTCG
Source organism: Rugosimonospora sp. (assembly GCA_051986465.1). GTDB lineage: Bacteria > Actinomycetota > Actinomycetes > Mycobacteriales > Micromonosporaceae > DATEJJ01. Next base: position 47 of record JBPYFB010000175.1, on the reverse strand, counting down.
TCCACACCGGCACGTCAGTCATCTACCAGCGGCTGGACGCGCAGCCC
>JBPYFB010000174.1:0-14648 GCA_051986465.1 Rugosimonospora sp. | reverse complement strand
CCGGTGATGTAGGAGGAGTCGGGGGACGCGAGAAACACGACCGCCCCGGCCACATCCTCGACGGTCGCGAGCCGGCCGAGCAGCGTGGTCGCGGCGAGTTCGACCTTGCGTTCCTCGGTCATCGCGCCACCGGTGATGTCGGTGTCGACCATGCTGGGCGCGACCGCGTTGACGGTGATGCCCTGGCCGTTGAGCTCCCGGGCCAGCGTCCTGGTCAGCCCGAGGATGGCGGCCTTGCTGGCCGAGTAGTGCGAGGCGCCGAAGACGCCGCCGCCGCGCTGGCCGGAGACGGACGACATGTTGACGATGCGGCCGTAGCCACGCGCGCGCATGCCGGGCAGTACCGCCTGGGTGACCAGGAACGTGCCGCGGACGTTGACCGCGAAGATCCGCTCCCACTCGTCGAGGGTGATGTTCTCGAACCGGGTCGGCGCGGTGATCCCGGCGATGTTCGCCAGTACCGTGACCGGCGGCAGCGCGGCCTCTGCGGCGCGTACCGCCTCGTTCACGGACGCCTGGTCGGTCACGTCGGCGCGGGCCGAGAAGACCGCTGGGCTGCCGGCGTCCTTCGCCTCCCGGGCGGTGTTGCCGGCGGCGTCCCCGTCGATGTCGAGGACGGCGACCGGGTAGCCCAGGGCGGCGAACCGCAGGGCGGTCGCCCGGCCGATACCGCGCCTGGAACCACCGCCGGTGATCAAGATCGTCCCGGGGTCCGTTGAGCTCATCGTGCTTCTCCGATCGACCGGCCAGGTCCGTGACCTGACTTCGTGAGTCTGACGCCAGTACCTTCGTCACCGGCAGCGACATCGTCATCGACGGCGGCTACCGCCTCCGCTGACAAACCTAGGACTCGACGCTGGCGCGGACGAGACGGAATGCGGCCGCCGGGTCCGGGGCGCGGGTGACCGTTCGGCCCACCACAACATGCGAGGCGCCCGCCCTGATGGCAGCGCGCGGTGTACCGGGACGGGCATGCTCGGCAGGGGAATCGCCGGGCAGGACGACTCCCGGAGTGACGATCAGGGCATCCGTACCGACGACGCCGCGCAGCGCCGCGACGTCCGGGGGCGCGGCGATCACGCCGGCGCAGCCGGCCTTCCCCGCCAGGCGCGCCAACCGCAGTACCTGCTCACCGGTCGAAGCGCGCACGCCGATGTCGGCAAGGTCCGCGTCGGTCATGCTGGTGACCACGGTCAGGGCAAGGATCCGCAATCCAGGGAAGTCGCGGGCGGCATCCACCGCGGCGGCCATGATGCCCGCGCCACCCATGCCGTGCACGGTCACCATGCAGACGCCCAGAGCCCCGGCCGCGCGGACCGCGCCGGCGACCGAGTTCGGGATTTCAAAGAGCTTCAGGTCCAGAAAGACGTCCTTGCCCCGCGCGACAAGGTCCTTGACGAAGTCGGGGCCGGCCGCCGTGAGAAGCTCCAAGCCCACCTTGTAGAAGCCGCACTCGTCACCCAGCCGCTCGACAATCTGCTCGGCCGTCCGACGGTTGTCGCAATCCAGGGCGACGATGATCTGGCTGGTCGACTCCACGACATCATTGTGCGGCATTGCGACCGTCGTCTCTGCGCCGGGCGGGCACTCTTGGTATCGCACCGGTCGCCGTCCGTACCAGTTGCTGTCCATTGTGGACGCCGTAGCCGCGAATCTGCCGGCAGCACGCAACCATTTCCCGCGGCGACACCGTCATTAAGGCCGAGGGGCGGCGCGGGGCCGCACCCCAACGGGGAGGAAGCGCGGATGACCGCGTCCTTGATGGAAAGCAACCAGCCGACCGCGGTACTCACCGCGCAGCAGCGGCGGCTCTTCGACGAACAGGGCTATCTCGTCGTACCCGAGGTCTTGGAACCGGCCGAACTGGCCCGCATCACCGCCGCGGTCGACCGGGTCTATGCAACGTGTCGGGCCACCGGCCGGCTGGCGCCCGACGGCTCGCTGCACCACACCTCGGCGGTCGAGGCCAGCCCGCAGCTGGCCGACCTCATGGTCCACCCGAAGGCATTCGGCCTGATCTGGTCGCTGCTCGGCTGGAACATCCACGTCTATCACTCGCATCTGGACGTGCACCCGACCGTGCCGGGCGACCGGCCATTCCGGTTCGAATGGCACCAGGACGGCGGCCGGCAAAACCGGGAGCTGGAGACCGACCCGCGACCGCGGATATCGGTGAAGCTGGCGTTCTGGCTGTCGGACGTGTCCAGGCCCGGCCGGGGCAACCTCAAGGTGGTACCGGGCAGCCACACGACGAACTGGATCGACGGGCCACCCCGGCGTGACCTGCCGTGGCCCGACCCGCCGGGCGCGATCGAAGTCTGCGCCAACGCCGGTGACGTGGTCATGTTCGACCGGCGACTGTGGCACGCCCGGTCCATCAACCGCTCGGCGACCACTCGCAAGGCCGTCTTCTTCGGATACACCTACCGCTGGGTCGCGATGCGCGACGCGCCACCGGTGAGCCTGGCCGGGCTGTCCGACGTTCAACGGCAACTGCTCGGCCTCCTCGACGGACGCGCCACCGAACCCGCCGACGCCGGCGACCACGCGTGGGGCCACTACCCGGAAGACGTCCCGCTCTACCGGTGGCTGCGCGACCACGGCCAGCTGGACCCGACCTACCCACCCCTGCGCCCGTAGCCGCCTGCCGGTACCGCCGGTTGACGCCGTTCTCAGGGCGCCGGCAGGATCGTACCCATGCAGGCCGCCACGGAGTCGGTGCCGCACTTCGCCGTCGGCGCCGGCTATGCGGTGTATCGAGGCCCGACAACGGATGGCGGCTTCCACGCCCACGCCGCCTTCCAGATCGCCATCGCACTGCGAGGCGAGGTCGACATGGTGGACTCGTCGACCACCCATCATCGGGCCGTCGCACTGGTGGTGCCGCCGATGGTGCGGCATCGCCTGCTCGCCACGGCGGAACTGCTCAGCTTTTACATCGAGCCGCATTGCGTGTTCGCCGACCGGCTCCGCGAGCGCTACAACAACGGCATTACCGCCGCCCCTGAACTGCGCGACCTGCGCGAGGAAGACATCGGCCGGACGGGAGCGGGCCCGTCCAGCGAGCTCGATCCACGCCTCGTGGCGGCGCTGACCGTGCTGTGGGACCGGAGCGTCCCGATACCGTCTCTGGCCGCAATGGTCGGGCTCTCGCCGCAGCGCCTGCGCGCCTTGGCACGGCAGCAGGCGGGCATGCCGCTGACCCGCTGGCGGGTGTGGGCGCGACTGCGGCGGGCGGCCGAGGCTCTACAGGCGGGTCAGTCGCTGGCCGACGCGGCGGTTACCGCGGGCTTCGCCGACCACGCGCATCTCACCCGCCAGATGCGCGAGATGATTGGCCTCACACCCACCGCCGTACTGCCGGTCCTGCGCGCTCACTCGGTACGCGCTACGTAGACGGATATCGATCCGGTAATCGTGGCTACCACCTCGGCCTCGCGCACGTCGCGGAATCCGGCCTCCCGTATCAGCGCCGGCAGAACGCCGTCCGCGTTGGGCTGGGTGTGCTCCCTGCCGTCGGCGAGCTGGACGAGCCGGAACGCCTGGCGCATCAGCCTCGTCCGCTGCTGACCATAGTCCGCGATCACCAGCCGCCCGCCTGGGCGCAGTACCGCGGACATCGACGCGAGTACGGCGCTTTTCATCGCGACCGGACACTGGTGGAGCACGAGGCTGGACACGGCGGTATCCGCGGAGCCCGAACCCAGCAGATCCACCAACGTATCGCCCATACCGACTCGCCACCGCACCGTCGCGCCGGCGGCATCGGCCTTGCGCCGCGCCATCTCCAGCACGTCAGGATCGGGGTCCACGCCGAAGATCCGCGCCTGCGGCTCCATACGAGCCAACAACAACGCCAGTGAGCCAGTGCCACAGCCGACGTCAACGATGACGTCGCCGGGGCGCGGTGCCACATGCATCGCGGTCAGGGCTCGCCACCGGCGCTCACGGGTCAGCGCGACCACGCGATCGTAGAACCGGGCCGGGCCGACGCGGCCGAGCGCGGGAGTGAAGGGTTGCTCGCTCATGCCCGGAGTGTCGACCACGCACTGGAGCCGAGTCTTGAACGAACCGCTCGTCTGACCAATCGCGAGGCGAGCGGTTCTTTCAAGACTGGGTGCCCTCGCGCGGTCGACACTGCGGGTACGACCAGCCCCGCGTATCCGTACCACATCAATGACGAGTCAGGAGGATCCTCACGATGGCAACGCTGCCCTGGACCGCGCCGAAATCTCTCCCCACCACCGATGGCACCGCCACCATTCAGGTCACCCAACTGCAACTGCGCCGAATGCGCGACGTGCCGTCGTTCTTCGCGGCCGCGCTGCGGATCCGGCGCCAGATGCTCGACTCACCCGGGAACATGGGGGTATCGCTGCTCGCCAAGCCGTTGCGGCGCACGTTCTGGACCGTATCCGCCTGGCAGGACCAGCCGGCGATCTCAGCCGCCATCGCCCAGAACCCGCATCTGCAGACCATGAAGCAGTTCCGGATGGCCGGCTCCGCCTTCGTCAGATGGACCGTCCCGGACACCGCGCTGCCGATCACGTGGAAAGACGTGATGCACCACCTCGAACAACCCGACACCGTCTACCGCCACGACTGACCCGGCGCCCCCAACCGCTTACGTTGGTATCTCTCCGGTTTCCGCGAGATGCTGGGCGACGTCGACGAGCTTGCGGTTCAGCCGCTGGGACGCGCGACGCAACAGGTCGAAGGCGTCACCCGCGGACAGGTGTTGGCGTTCCATCAAGATGCCCTTGGCCTGCCCGATGACATCACGTGAGCTCAGTCCCCGATGCAGGGCGGCTTCCCGGCGGTCGACCTCGTCCCGGCGCTGGTCGATGGCGACGGCCACGGCGACGTACGCGGCGAGGATCGAGCCGAACTCCTGGTCGTCGTCGCTGAACGCGCCGGGAGTCGCGCTGTAGAGGTTGAACGCACCGAGCGCCGACCACTGCGCCGGCCGATGCGCGAACAGGCCGTGGCTGAGGACACTGGCAATGTCGAGTTGGGCGGCGGTGGCGGCGAGCACCGGCCAGCGTGGTGAACTGGCCAGATCCGCCGAGTAGACGGGGTTCTCACTCTGCATCGCTTCGGGGCCGGGACCGATTCCGGTCGCGAACTGGATTTCGTCAAGCTCGGCAGCGACCGCGTCGCTGGTCACAGTAGCGACGACGCGTCCGTCGCGGTACAGGGTGATGCTGGCGCAGTCGCATCCGGGCACCGCTTCGACGGTGAACTTCAGCACCTGCGCGAGCGCCTCGCGCAGGTCGTCGTTGCCGAACAACTGCCGGGCGAGGGGGGCGAAGCTGGCCAGCAACATTGGCCCGTACTGCTGCGGGCCCCACGTCGCGGCGGCCCGGGCCCGGTCCTGCGCCGCGGCGCGGCGGCCGGCCGCGGCACGCTCGCGCCGCCGCTCACCGTCGGCGCGTACGTCCTGGTCCGTCGCTGGTTCCCGGCTGACCATAGGCCCGGCCGCCCGGGCACCGCGGCCGGCAGGTCGCGCCTGCTCGAAGCGCCGCTCCCGGTCCAGCAACCCTCGCTCACGGTCATCGGCGACGTGCTCGCGCAGCCCGGCAGCCTCGTCACGCAGGTCAGCGATCGTGTCCCGCTCGTCGGCCAGATGGTCGCGTTCGGCGGCGACGAAGTCGTGCCGATCGGCCAGCCATGCGCGCTCCTCGAGCTCGACGGTCTCGCCGGCGAGTCGGGCGGTCGCGCTCCGTTCGGTCGCGGCGACGCGGCGGGCAGTGCGAGCGCTGATCCGGGCGGCGGCCTGCTGAGTCCGCTTCAGCTCCGCCTCGGCCCGCCGCACGGCTGCCTCCGCGCGGCGCAGCGCCGCCTCGGTCGCCGCCGCCTCCGCCTCCTCGTCGATCTCGCCGGTCGCGGTCGGCATCGCCTCGTCGGCCTCCCGCCGGTCCTGCGCGTGTTCCTGACGATCGGCGAGCCCGTCCCGCTCGTCCGCCAACGCTTCCCGCTCGTCAGCAAGCGCCTCCCGCTCGTCAGCCAGGCGTTCCCGCTCGTCGGCGCCGGCTTCCCACAGCTCAGCCCGCTTCATTCGCTCCCCCAACGGATCGCTGCCGGGCGGCAACCCCGTTTGCCCGGTCGTATCGGCCATCCGCGTCCCTTCCAGCCGTTTCTTCGCATATCCGACGAGCCAGGAGCGGCTCCACCCCGAGCAGGCCGAACACGCGTGCCGGAATTCCGCGCAGCCCGTCAACCGCCAACCGCCCGCCACGACATTTTGCCGCAGCCCAGGCGGCCACGATCAAGCCGACGCTGTGGGCATCGATGAAGCGCACGTCCGAGAGGTCCAGCACGACCAGTGCCGCGGGGCCTGACTCGACCACCGTCATCAACCGATGGTGCAGCTCCTCGGAGGTCGACAGGTCCAACTCGCCCGCCACATGCACCACGACGACACCATTGACATGCCGTTGCGCCCAACCAAGACGGCCCGGTACGCATCGCGTGCCACGGGCCTCATCAGCAGATATTTCGGACACCAGCCATCTCCTCACGGAGCAACGGCTGGGTCATCAACCTTCTGACATTGTCTGCCCAACCTGGACACCCCGCAACCGGTGTCGGTCCCCAGGCGATGGACAGGGGCATGCGGGTTGCGGCGTGGCACGCAGCAAACCTTGCCGCCCGTCAATCCATCGAACACCGGCGCGAACTGTCCCGCAGCACCAGCGTGGACGACAGCATGATGGTAAGCGGACTGGAGCGCGGTGCCTTGGCGCCAATCCGGTCCAACAGGAGTTCGGCGGCGCGGGCGCCAATCTCGTAGGCCGGCTGCGCGACTACCGACATCGGTGGGTTGACGAACGGCGCCCACGGTGCGTCGTCGAAGGCGATCAGCCCCACGTGCCGCCCCGGACTGATGCCACGATTCGCGAACTCCTTCAGCGCGCCCAGTGCCATCGAGGAGTTGGCAACGAAGAACGAGTCCGGAGGCGTGCGCAGGTCGAGTAGGCTCGCCACCGCCTGACGCGCCGTGTCCGCCCGGTAATCGGCGTGCCGCACGAGCCGCTGCGACGGGCGCTGGCCCCGCTCCCGAAGCGCGTCCAAATAGCCGGCGAGCCGCTGCTCCGAAGTATCCGCGCGAGCCGGTCCCGTCACGCAGGCCGGGCGCAACCACCCCTCGTCGAGCAGGTGGGCCGTTGCCGCGCGCGCGCCGTCGCGAGAGTGCACCAGCACCGAGTCGACCGGCTCCTGCAGCGGCCGGTCGACCGCGACAACGGCGATGTTCGCCGCGTTGAGCCGGGAGATGTCGCTGCCGAAGAGGTTCGGGGACAGGATGACGCCCGAGACCTGTTCGCGCTCGGCCACCTCGAGGTACTGCGCCTCCTTGGCCGGATCCTCGTCCGAGTTGCACAGGACGACAGAGAACCCCGCGCGCTGGGCCACATCCTCGACACCCCGGGCGACAGAGGTGAAGAACGGGTTGCCGATGTCAGAGATGATCAGTGCCCAAACATCCGTCCGCTGCCGTCGCAGGTTGCGTGCCACGCCGTTGGCCCGGTAGCCAAGTTGTGCCGCGGCCAACCGAACCCGTTCGGCCAGCTCCGGATCGACCGTCGCCACGTGGTTCAGCGCGCGCGACGCCGTCGCCGACGACACACCGGCGAGGGCCGCGACGTCTTTGATCTTGACGATGGAAACCTCCGAACAATTGGGCGGGCAGCTCCGGATTGCCCGTCGACCCGGCGGTGATCGGCGCTTACCGGCGGGCCTGGTGGCACAACCATATTGTCCGGCACACCGGGTCCGGAGCGAGGCACGGTGCCGGCGTTGAGACCCAACCGCGGTGGGTGGTCCGCCTAAGGGGTCACGGCACTACTTCAATCCGGAATTCTTCATCGACTCGACAAGCCAACGCTGGCCGACCAGAAAGACAATCACCGTCGGTATCGCCGCCACCACCGAGCCCGCGAGCACGTAGTTGAAGTTTGCCGTGAACTGACCCTGCATGGCTGCCATGCCAGTCTGGATGACGGTCAGATCCTGGTTGCGAGTGATCGTCAGCGGCCAGAGGAACGCGTTCCAGTTGGCAAGAAAGAACAGCACCGACAGCGACGCCATCGCCGGGCGCGACAGCGGCAGGATGACATGCCAGTACACCCGCAGGTACCCACACCCATCGAGCTGGGCCGCCTCTTCGAGTTCGGGCGGGAAGTTCAGGTAGTACTGGCGGAGCAGGAAGATCCCGAATGCGTTGAAGATCATGGGGATGATCAGACCGGCATACGAGTCGAGCAGGCCGAGTTGTTTGGCGATGAGAAACAGCGGCACCAGAATCACCGGCAGCGATACCAGCAGGGTCGAGACGATCATCGAGAAGATCGCGTCCCGGCCGCGGAAGCGCAGGCGCGCCAGGGCGTACGCGGCCATGGTATGGAAGACCAGTGCCACCACGGTCACGGTGACGGCGACGATCGCGCTGTTGAGCATGTATCGCGGAAACGGCACCTCGGTCAGCACGTACCGCAGGTTGCCCAGTGTCCAGTGTCGAGGCAACGAGGGAGTAAAGGACTCGTCGGCCGGCTTGAACACCGACAGCAGCAGCCAGCCGATGGGGAAGAACGTCCCCAGTGCCAGTACCCACGCGACGAGGGCCCGGACCGTGGTGCCGGTGGGACGGGTACGGCGCACGCCAGCCGGCCGGGCCGCCAGCCTCGCTTCGCCGGTACGGGCACGGGCACGGGCACGGGTGGCGACGGTGTCAGTCGGCATGGAATCGCCCACCTCTCGTAACGGCGAACATGGTGCCCGTAATGACAACCAGGAACGCGACGAGCAGCGCGGTGATCGCCGACGCGTAGCCGTAGTTCCCGAACTGGAACGCCTGTTGATAGATGTAGAAGACAAGCGTGCTGGTTCTGTTGTCCGGTCCGCCCTTGGTCAGCACGAACACCAGGTCGAACGCCTGCAGCCCGGTGACTGCGGCGACGGTCGCCGTGATGACGACGAAGAAGCTGGTCGGGCGCAGCAGGGGCCAGATCACGTAACGGAACCGCTGCACGGCCGATGCCCCGTCAGTGCGTGCGGCCTCAAGGTACTCGCGGTCGATGTCCTTCAGCGCGGCCAGGAACAGCAGCATCTGGTACCCCATCGAATACCACACGCTGATGGCGATGTAGGTCCACAGGGCCAGGGCGGGACTGCCCAGCCACGAGGTGTTCCCCAACCCGAACGGTCGCCCGGCATGGGTCAGTACGCCGCGCTTGTCGGCGAGCATGAACTGCCACATCAGGGCGATCACGACGAGACTGAGCACGTTTGGCATGAACAGCAGCGTGCGCACCGCGCCCACGCCCGGAAAGTGGTCACGCACGAGCAGCGCGAGGCCCAGGCCAACCGCGAAGGTCAGCGGCACGAAGCACACCACGTAGGTGAGGGTGACCCTCGCGCTCTGCCACAGGGCGCTGTCGTGGGCCATGGCCCGGAAGTTGGCGAGTCCGGCGAACGAGTAGTTGCCGAATCCGTCGACCTGGAACAGTGAGATCCCCAGCGCGAGCACCATGGGTATCCCGACGAAGGCCAACAGCCCCAACGCGTCGGGCGCGACGAACAGGTAGCCGGCGAGGGTCTGCCGGCGCCGCCGCCGCCGCGACAGCGGACGGTTCACGTCCACTGCGCGGCGGTCGACGGTGGTTGCGGTAGTCATCGAGGTGGGTCCTCTATCTGCCGAGGCGTCACAGGATCGGTGCGCCGTGATAGCTCTGTAGGTACTGGTCGATGACGTCGCTCGCCTTGGCCGCGGCCGCCTTGGGGTCGGCTCCGGCCAGTTGGGTGCTCTGGATCGCGTCCGAGATCGCCTTGTAGACCTCCGGTGGGTACCGTGGCTCCGCCTGCAGCCCGGGCACGATCTGGTCGGCGAACTTCTTCATCGTGCTGGTCTGGAAGGCGCCCTGCGCCTCGGCCGCCTTCTGCACCGACGTACGCGGTGGCAGGTTGGATTTGGCCACGGTGTTCCACTTGCGGCCCCGCTCGACGCTGTCCGTGGAGCTCGACGCGAGCGCCCAGGTGATGAACTTGACGGCCGCCTCGGGATTGCCACCCTTCGCGTTGGCTGCGAAGGCCCAACCCCCGCCGTCCGTGACGTACCGGCCCCCTTGCGGCGCGGGCAGCGGGAAGACGTCGTACTTGAAACTCGGCTTCTGCTGGGCGAGGTCGGCCACCGACCAGATGCCGGTCTGCTGCATCGCGGTGTAGCCCGAGGCGAGGTTCGCCGGGGCGTCGCCGGCGCCCGTGCCGAGTGCCTTCTTCGGGGACAGGTTGCGCTGCTGCGTCTCCTGCCACAGCCGCAACGCGTTGACCACGGCATCGCTGTTGAAGGCGCTCTTCTTTCCACTGCTGTCTACGGCGGCGCCGCCACCCTGCCACATGAACGGGTACCAGGTGAAGTTCTGGTAGTAGCCCGGCACCGTCTCGAACATCAGGCCGAACTTGTTGCTACCAGTGAGCTTGCCGGCCACTGTCAGCAGCTCGTCCCAGGTCTTCGGGATGTCCGCCTCGGACAGGTGCGCGGTCTCGAATGCCTGCTGGCTGTAGTAGATCGCGAGCGGCTCGATCTCCATCGGTACCGCGTAGATCTTCCCGTCGACCATGCGCGTGTCCAGCACGCCCTTCACGAAGTCACTGCGCACGTCGGACGGGATCGCCGAGGTCAGGTCGGCGAGTACCTTTCCGTTGTAGTACCGCAGGAAGTCGCCCGGGCTGATCAGGAAGATGTCGGGTCCGGAGCCCGAGGAGAAGGCGGTCTGCAGCGTGCTGCCGCTGATGTAGTCGGCGTTCGCGACATAGTGCAGCTTTACCTTGACTTCGTTGTTCTGGTTCCACTGGTTGACCAGGTCGACAAACCACTGGCTCTGCGGGTTGGCTTTCGGGGCGGGACCGTAGAAGTTCCAGAACGTCAGCTCCTTGCTGCCACCTCCGGTGCCGCCGCTCTTGCCACAGGCGGTCAACAGCGGCACGGCGCCGAAGGCGCCGGCCGCGATGGCGCCACCGGTCCTGAGGAAACTTCTTCGGCTCAGCTGCCCTGTCGCTAATGGACGGTCCGAATCCGTAGACATTTTCAATCCCTCCTGTGATCAGTTCGAAAGAGACAGCCGCGGTACGAAAGCACCGCCGGCTAGGTGATTTCGAGGACGTCCGCGTCGAACTCGACCGACGCCGGGCCCTGCGGATCCGCCTGGTACCACCAGGCGGTCGATGCGATGTCGTCTTGCAGCGGCAGGTATCGGCCCCCCGAACGCCAGCCCAGCGCCTGCACGGTGACTCTGATGTCATCGCGGAAGCGCACCGGGTCGGGCAGGTGCCAGCGGTACATGCCGAATCGTTGCTGGCTGCGGTACAGGCCATCGGGCCTGAGGATCTGCGGCAGCCCCAGATACGGCGTCGTGTACGGGACGTATCCGTGCCCGGGGACGTCGAAGTTCCACGCCCCGCCGAAGTAGTCCTCGGTGCCCGTACCGCAGATGGTCGGCAGCTCGCCGTCCCCGTCGAGGTAGAACTTCAGCTCGCCTTCGCCCCACCAACCGGAGCTGTTGACGCCCCAGGCCAGGTAGGTGCCGACGTAATGCCCCCCGCCGGTGACGCCGTCCAGGATGGTGTGCACCTGCTGGTACTGCAGCGGGTTGCTGCGCCGCCAGGTCGCGTGCAGGTATCCGGCCGTGTCGGCGACGTCGGTCAACTCGTAGTCGACTTGGTAGTACACGACCGCCTTGTGGTCGCCCAGATTCTCCAGGGTGAAGCGCGCCGAGTCGCGGAACGGCATCTCCCAGTAGCTGTTGAAGCCTCCATGTGGATTGACAGCCACCGTTGCCGAGCTGACTTGGGCGAACTCGCCCCAGCCCTGGCAGAAGAAGTCACCCAGCGGTACCGCGATCGCGGGCTGGGCCGCCCCGTCCCAGTTCGCCCGCAGGACGAGCGTCCGCCAGTGGTCGGTGTGCGTCGTCATCCATACGTGCCGGATGATCCCGGGGCCACCGATGTCGGCGAGGGTCGCGACCTCGCCGGCCTCGATCTCGATGCTCGGCGATACCTTCCAGCCCCGGCCCAGGTCCCGCGCCGCGTGCGCGCCGGTACCCTCGACCGCGCCACCGCCAGCGCCCTTGCCGCCGGTGGGGTTCTCGGGACTGACCGAGCGGCTCTGCGCGGAAGACAGCGTCGATATGCCAGAGAGCATGTGCGCCTCCTGATCGGTGCTACGCCTGACAATGGGTGCTACAAGTGGTGCTCGGGTCCATCGCTGACAGCGAGCCGCGATCGTTGAGAAACCGATTTCTTGGTTAGTCGCGAACTTTGCCGGTGGCCAGTACCGGCCGGGGCCGGCTACGCCGCATCACTGACGATCTGAACCTTCAGGCCGCGCCGGTTGCGTACCGCGTCGACCGCATCGCCGAATGACTCCAGCGGGAACCGGTGCGTCACCATGTCATCCGCGGCGATCGCACCGGACGACATCAGTGCCAGGGCTGGCTCGAAGGAGTTGAGCACTGCCATCGAGCCGAGCACGGTGATCTCGTCGTTGTACACGCTGAATTGCGAGAGCGGCAGCCGCGCCTGCGGTTCGGCGACCCCGAAGACGAGCATCGTGCCGCCGCGGCACAGCCCGGCCACCGCGGCCTCGGCCGCCGCGCTGACGCCGGTGGCTTCGATGGCGTACTCGTACCCGTACGCACGGCCGGCCATCAGCTCGTCCAGCGTGCCGGCGGCCGCGTCCGCGCCCCACCGCAGAGCGAGCTCACGCCGGGCCGGGTCGGGTTCGAGGACCACGACCCGGGCCGCGCCGCTTCTGGTAGCAGCCTGCGCGAGCAGTAGACCGATGGTGCCGCCGCCCACCACGAGCAGCTCTGAACCCGCCGGCATGGCGAGCCTGTGCAGGCCGTGGACGACGCAGGACAGCGGCTCTACCATCGCGGCGCTCGACCAGCTCATCGTTTCCGGGATCACCACGGCGTTCGCCGCGGGTACGGCGACGAACTCCGCGAAGGCACCGTTGACAGTGTCGCCCGTCGCGCCCCAGTTCTCGCAAAGGTTCCCGCGCCCTCGCCGGCAGTAGGTACACCGGCCGCAGAACAGCGACGGGTCGACGGCTACCCGGTCCCCCACCGCCAGACCTGCCACATCCGGCCCGAGCGCCACGACCTCGCCCGAGAACTCGTGCCCGGGCACGATCGGGTAGGGCGAGGGTGGGAACTGCCCGTCGATGATGTGCAGGTCGGTACCGCAGATCCCGACCGCCCGGGGCGCTACCACGATCTCGCCGGACCGGGGCTGCGGATCCGGGACGTCCTCCACCGCGACGTGCCCCGGCCTGCTGATCACAACTGCCTTCACGCCGGTCAGCTCCCCTCGGCCATGCTGTAGAGGTTCCACTGCGTCGTACGCAACCGCCGCGGCTGCCCGAGTACGGTCAGCACGGCGAAGCCCACGTCCTCGGGCCGGAGGAAGTCATCGAGCGCCGGATCACCCTCGGTGCGCCCGAGGCCGATCGCGAACTCCGTATGCGTGCCGGCCGGGCAGATGGTGGTGACCCGGATCCCGTCGCCGCGCACCTCGCGGTCCAGCGACCCGGCCAGGCCGAGTTGGGCGAACTTCGTCGCCGCGTAAACCGCCTCGTTACCGCCGCCGCGGATGCCGGCGACCGAGCTGATGACCACGATGTCGCCGCCACCGGCTGGCCGCATGCGACGAACCGCGGCGCGCACCGCCCAGACCGTGCCCTCGATGTTCGTCCTCATCATGGTCCGCAGGTCGTCGTCGGATCCGTCGAGAATCCCGCCGTACCGCCCGACACCCGCGTTGACGACGATGCTGTCGAGCCGGCCGAATTCCGAAATCGCCTGGTCGACCAGTCGGTCGGCGCTGGCCGGCTCCTGGACGTCGCCGCCGACGGCGACCACGTTCTGCTTTCCGAGCTCCTCGACCAGGTCGTCCAGCCGGTCCACCCGCCGGGCCTGAACGGCTACCTTCGCGCCGGCCTCGACCAGCAATCTGGCGGTGGCCGCGCCGATGCCCGCGCTCGCGCCCGTGACAGCAACGACGGTACCGTTCAGATCCCGCGATTCGGCTGGCATGTGGTTCCTCTCGTGTCGTTGGAACAGTCCCCGGTGATTGATCAACTTGACGGCCCCGGGACCTGAGTAATCGATTTCCAGAACAATAGGGCGACGCCCCGGCGCCGTCAAGAAGTCGATGTGAGGACGTCGGCGTGCCCCGCCCCCGCCCCCCTGCGGCGGTGGTTCCCTCCAGGCCTCGGTTGGCGGTACGGCGGGGTTCTCGGCGCGTCGAGTAGACCGGTCACTGGAGGGTCGGCCTGGGGAGCGCCTCCACCTGTCTGCGTCGTCGTCTGCTGGGCGCGCCAACGCAGATCCATTGAGGACAGACGCGTCCTGTTACGACGTCCGGTGGCGGACGCGTCGCATGTGGACAGAGGAGCGCACGGCTCGTGGCACATGCCCGTTGGCCGGCCATGTGAACGTATCCCCACCTCCCTGCGACGCCGCTGTACCCAGCGGGGGTGGCCGGGAGCGCCGGACCCGACATCACACAAAGCGCGATCGCCGTGTGCCAATCACTCACACTTAGAAGGATTTAACATTGTCGCTATTGATGACAATGAGAGCACCGACGAT
>JBPYFB010000173.1:0-11054 GCA_051986465.1 Rugosimonospora sp. | reverse complement strand
GGCTCGCGTCGTGACGAGCCAGCGCGCGAACGCGCCGCGGGCAATCTTGGCGTGCACGGCGACGAACCGGGGCTCTCCCGACGCCGGATCGATGGACAGGAACTTCGGGGTGACGACCCGCGCCGCGTCGAGGTGGGGGAGCACCGCGCGGCTGTACTCGCCGGCGGCGAGATTGACGATCGGTCCGGTACGCGGTAGTTGGTCGGCGATCGTACCGCCCCAGTACGCGTACAGGCTGGCGTAGCGCGGGTCGGGCAGCCGATACCCCATCTCCAGCCGGTACGGGCTGATCGCGTCGAACGGGCGCAGGATGCCGTAGAGCCCGGACAGGATCCGCAGGTATCGGTCGGCGTGCTCGCGATCGTCCGCGGTGAACGCGGCGACCTGCAGGCCGCTGTAGATGTCGCCGAGGAAGGTCTCCACCGCCGCGCCCTGCCCGCCGGTACGCCAGGTGGCGAACTGCTCATGCGTTCGCGTCGCGAGCGGACCGGACAGGCCCATGACGGCGGCCAGCCGCTTCTCGGACAGGGTGCGTACGTAGTCGACCAGTTCGACAGCCCGGTCCAGCAGCGCGGGCTTGCCCGTCGGGGGCGTACCGGCGGCGGCCGCGCGCATCGTCTTCGAGGTGTGGATCAGCACGATCATCGTGGCCGAATCCTATCCACGAGCCGTTGCTCCCGGCCGCGGGTGACCGGTCGTCAGCCGGGATGCACCTCGATGAGGGGCCGGCCGGCGGAGAGGCGGCGAAGGGTGGAGCTCCACGGCCGGTTCACGCGGTAGACGTGATGACGGCGGTCGTCGATCGGGTTGTCGGGTTCCATGTCGCCGCTCGCGACGCGGGTCAGGCCGGCCTTCTCCAGCGCCCGCCAGGACGCGATGTTGTCGGCGTGCACGACCACGATCACGCATTCGGCGTCCTTGTGGTCGGCCCAGAGCTGTTTGAGCGCCGAGCGGATCAGGTCGGTACCGATGCCGCACCCGACATTGCCCGGCTCGCCGATCAGATAGTCGATCGTCATTGCCCGGGCCGGTACATCGGTGATCAATGCCAGCTCGGTCAGGTCTTCGGGATAGTCGTGGAGGAATGAGCGCTGCAGCAACCCGATGGGTACGCCGTCGAGAAGCGCCAAGAGGTCTTCGTTCGGCTCCTCCTGGCGCGCGGACGCTCCGAAGTCGCGCTCGACGGCCTGCGTCGAGGTCTCGTGGTGCCACCACCGGGCCACGTGCGGAGCCGCCAGCCAGCGGGTCAGCAGCGGAAAGTCCTCCGGTGTGACGTGCCTCCAGGTCAGCATGGGGGTGACGGTAATGCCCGGAGCCGCCCGGAGGCAACGGATCTCCCGCGGACCCGCTCGCTCACCACCGCCAGCGCAGAAAGTGTCGCTGGTACCGCACGACCAGGCTGCCGGCGCGCTGCTTGCCGCGTACCACGAAATGCGTTTGGAACCCGGGGTTCTGGCTGGTCGGCACGCCGCGCACCCGGGCGCTGCCGGCGATCATCTCGACATCGTCGATGTCCACGGACGCGCCGCGCGGCAGTACCAGCCACGTGGAGCCGGCCGTAACATTCAGATCGATCTCCACGACCGGGTGGGCGATGAGCGCCTCGGTGAAGTCCAGCTTGACCGAGCCGGCCCTCGCGACCACCTGCAGCCGCCGTGGCACCACCCAGGAACCGCGGCGCTTGAGGGTGGCGGCGGTGGTGCGCAACTCGGCCTGCTCCGGCGTCGGCGGCAGTGCCGGTCCGCCGGGCAGATCGGCCACGAACGGCTCGACCTCGGCGAACGTGCGCGCGGCGAGCACTCCTGACAACCGCTGCTCGAACTCGTCGAGGGTCAGCCGCCCCTCGCCGACCGCGGTGCGCAGCCGCTCGGCGACCCGTTCCCGGTCGGTGTCCGACATGCGGATGTGTGGTGGGTGTGGCACCAACTCTCCGCTCATTGGCCACACTGTAGACGAATGCGGCGCACGTGAACTGGTCCGGCTGGCCGGCACCCCCGCCGCGGTGCCGGCCAGCCGGGTTCGGTCATGGACTGGTACAGGTCACTGCCGGTGTGGATGGCGTACCGCTGGCCTGGAACCCGAAGTTGGTCGACGCGTTCGCGGCCAGGGCACCGTTGTAGCTCAGGTTCTTCACGGTCACCGCGGAACCGGTGGTGGACAGCGCCCCGTTCCACAACTGCGTGATTGTCTGTCCACTCGCGAGTGTCCAGGTGACCGTCCATCCGTTGATGGCCGTGTTGCCCGCGGTGACTGTCACCTGAGCCTGGAAGCCACCCGGCCAGGAGTTGACAGTCGTGTACGCGGCCGTACAGCCGCCGGGGCCGCTGCTGGTGCGCGGCGAGCTCGGTGGCGGGCTGGACGGCGGAGCGCTGGACGGCGGAGCGCTGGACGGCGGACGGCTGGACGGGGGAGTGCTGGGTGGCGTCGTGGTTACCACCGACGGCGAACTGGTCGGCGAGGACGTCGACCCGTTGCCTACCGGCGGGATCAGGTACGGTCCCACGATCGACTGCTTCGCCTGGTCCACCGTGAACCAGTCGTCGCCGACGATGCCGCCCGTGTCGCCAGAATCCGGGTTCCAGTCCCAGTAGGTGAACGACATCCCACTCACGCCGGTACCCATGTACGCCAGCAGGGCCTTCATCCACACCGCGTCCTGCGGGCAGGCCAGGGTGCTGCCGAATTCACCGACCATGATGGGTGCGATGTTCTGCTTGTACAGGTACCCCCAGAAGTGGTCCCACACGGCGGGCAGGTTGTTGGGGAAGGTGGAGTCGCCGAACCAGACCTGCCCGGGTTGGCAGTTGCCGCTGTTGAACACCGACAGGCCGTAGTCGTGTGGCGAATACACCAGCCGGTTCGCGACGTTCAGCTGCACCGGGAACTGGCCGGCCAGCGCCAGGTTGCCGCCCCACCAGTCGCATCCGAGCGGCGGATCGGGGATGCTGTCCCAGATGTTGGGGGTACCGCCGCTGGGCAGGTCGCAGCTCACACCCTCGACGAAGATCAGCCAGTTGGGGTTGGCCGCGAGGATCGCGTTGCCGATGCGCTGTGCGCCCAGCCGCCAGTCGCGGGCGTCGCCCCCGCCCCAGTCGGCGCCGGTACCTTGCGGATCGGTACCGTCCGCGTGCGGCTCGTTGAACACGTCGGCACCGATGACCGTGGTGTTGCCGGCGAAGTGTTGCGCCAGCGTCTTCCAGTCCGCGATCTCGCTCGCCTCGGTGATGCTGCTGCTGTACCACAAGGCGGTGGCGACATCTGGAGTCAACCGGTGCCGGTCGAGGATGATGCGCATCCCCTTGCTGCCCGCGTAGGCGACCACCTTGTCGAGGATCTGCAACGGGTTCAGGCCCACGAGATCCGGGTTCGTCGCGGTGTTGACGCTGTTTGCGGCCGCACCCGAGGCGAGCGCGGCGCCGGTGTAGGGCACCCGGATCGTGTTGTAGCCCAACTGGGCCATGTGGTCGATCTGCTCGGTCCAGGTCGCGGGCAACCCGGCCCACAGCCCGTGGAACGTGAGGTTCGAGGTTTCCATCCCGAACCAGTTGATGCCGGTCAGGCGGACCGTGGCACCCGTACTATCGACAATCTTGTTTCCGTCGGTGTGCAGGTATCCCACGCCCGTGCCGCCACTTGCGGCCGCCGCCGGCGTGGCGCGTATCGCGCCGATCGTCAGCGTTCCCGCGGCGACCACGGCGGCGAACAGGCCGCCCATCGCCGTCAGGGTTCGTCTGCTTACCATGCCGTGACTCCGTTCCGCGTCCCTTGCGGGGCCGGCTGGTGCCGTCCCCGCGGGCGCAACGGTCCCGCCGCCCGCTGCCGTCCCGGGAGCCGTCGATGTGGCGGCTCAGCGTAGGGGCTGCGATGGACCAGGTGCGCCGCCATGATGGGCCGTGGGGCCGGATGCCTCGACGCACCATGAGGTGCCCCGGTGGCATGATTCCACCACGGCTGTCAACGCTACCCAACTGTCACGTACTGCGACCGGCTCTGTTGCGATTGTGACCAGCGCCGGCCCCATCGTCAACTATCAGCCATAGTGCCGTTGTGCCTGCTGGAGCGCCTGCGAGGCGATCCCGGCGATGGTTGGTGGAATCGACGTCTAGGCTGGGACCGATGGCGACCCAAGGCGACGGCAAGACTGGCGCGCTCCCGCGCGAGCTGCTGGTAGGTGACGCCGGGAGCTTCGCCGAACAGGTTTTTACGACACGCCATCCCGAGTTGATCCGGCGGATCCTTGGGGCAGGCGATTACAACCCGGAGCAGACGGAAGCCCTCAACCGATTGCTCGACGAATCCCTCAACGGTGACATGCGACCGTTGTCGCCGACCGCGGATGACGGCGCGGACGACTGCGCGAGATGGCGTAGCTGGGGGCACGATCACTTCGGAAAGCCGTGGGTATCGGCGCCGTTCCTCTGGGCCGAGTCTTACTTCTACCGGCGAATCCTCGCCGCCACCGGCTACTTCGCCGATGGCGCCGGACACGGTGTGGACCCCTTCCTGTCGATGAAGAACTCCGAACTCCGGGAGACCACTACTCCGGATTCGCTGTCCTGGGTCACCGCGCTCGCCGACGTTGTGCCGCATGAAGCGTTCTCGGCCGCCGTGCGGGCGTCGGTATTCGGCAATCGTGGTGATCTCAGCTTTCTGCTGGCGGCATCCGAGCACGACGCCGCAGAGCAGTTCGTCGCCGACGACACGGACGCGCTCTGGGCGGCGTTCGCCGCCCGGCCGGCGGACGTCGGTCTGGTACTGGACAACGCCGGCCGCGAACTGGTTGCGGACCTGGTGCTCGCCGATCACCTGCTCTCCTCGTCCCTGGCGCGAAGCATCACGCTGCACGCGAAGCCGATGCCGTACTTCGTCTCGGACGCGACGGCGGCGGACATCGACGCGACGGTCGCCGTCCTGGAAGACATGGAAGGCATTGCCGGTACCGTCGGTCGACGCGTCCGTGGGCACCTGGCGAAGGGGCACCTGTCTGTACGCAGCAACGCGGTCTGGTGTGCTCCGTTGCCGTTCGGCGATCTCGTCGACGAGGTTTCCAGCCAGCTCGCCGGACATTCCTTGGTGCTGTTCAAAGGCGACCTCAACTACCGCCGGCTGGTAGGTGACCGTGCCTGGGATCCAACCGTCCCGTTCGCGTCCACGGTGGCGAACTTCGGCGTTCCCACGGCCGCGCTCCGGACGTTGAAGTCCGAAGTGGTCGTTGGAGTGGATGCCGCGGTCGTAGCGCATCTGGACCTGGCCGAGCCGAACTGGCGCATCAGCGGGCGCCATGGGTTGGTACAGCTCGCTTCTCGCGAGGGGTGACCGGTCCCGCTGCGGACATACGAGATCGTCAATGGGAATGGGCACACTGTATCGGCCGCGCTCGCATAGGCTGCGCTCATCGTGATGCAGGGTTCACCTCCCCGACCGGTGCGATAAACGCCATCGGCGTGACACCCGGGGCACGGTGATCCCTGACCAGTTGGCCGATTCCGGTACAGCGCCGGAGGCGAGGAGGACGAACGTGCCAAAGTATGCCTTGGACAACGCCAACCCGCACGGTGTCGCGCACCTCAGCGGATTGAGCGGGCTGCTGGACGACTTCACCCGGCGCCGAATCGGCGAGACCGCCCGGCTGCCCGGTGCGCGCTGTCTCGAACTGGGCGCGGGTAACGGCAGCGTCGCGGTGTGGCTCGCGGAGCAGGTCCGGCCGGACGGGTCGGTGATCGCCATCGACATCGAACCGCAGCACGTCCCCGCGGCAGAGCGGCTGACCGTACTCCGGCAGGACCTGAGCCGCGATCCGCTGCCGTCCGGTCCGTTCGACCTCATCCACGCAAGGATGGTGTTGCCATTCCTGGCCAACCGGTACGAACTCGTACGGCAGTTGTGCACGATGCTGGCGCCGGGCGGCACGATCCTGATCGAGGATCTCGACGCGCGACCCATGGATGTCGGCGACGAGGTTCTGCACGTACCGGCAGACACCCCGGAGATTGCGGACCTGTGGAACAGGTACCGCACGCTGATGGCCGACATCTTCACGACGGCCGGCACCGACGGTGAGTTCGCCGCGAGCCTGCCCGGGGTGTTCCACGACGCCGGACTCGTCGACGTGGCGAGCGTCAGGTACGGCAAGTCGTGGCGCGGCGGGGAGCCGGGAGCGTGGTGGAACACCGGCGCGTTGCAGCAGTTCCGGTCGAGGCTCGCCGACCGCGACTTCGGCGAAGCCGAGGTGGACGCACTGCTCGCCGCGCTGGCGAACCCTGACTTCCAGATAAGTGGTCGAGTGATCTGCTCGACCAGCGGCCACGCGCCGGCCTGACCCGAGCCGGCCGGAGATCATATCCATGCAGGTCATGCGGCAGGTCGGGTGGGCGGGGGGTTGACCTCGAGTTCTGCGTTGGACTGGAGCCGCGGCGGCGCGGTCGGATGGAGACGTATCCCCATCGACCGCGCTGCCGTAGTCTCTTGCGACGATGTTGGACGAAGGTGCGGAGGAGTGCTTGCTACGCAGCGTTTCCAGCCGGTCGCGCTACCGTTCCCGACTGCGTGGGTACCGCCTGCTGATCGCCGTCCTCGCGGCGTCGGCGGTGGTAACCGTGTCAGCGCTCACCATCCCGTCCGCGCATGGCGTTACGTTCTCGGCCGGTACTCGGTCCGGCCGGTCACCGTCCGCCTCGCCGTCGCGCTCCGGTTCGCGGAGGCGGTCCGCTTCGCCGGTACCGCCGGCGACCGCCGCGCCTCTGCTGGCGCCACCAACCCGTGCGGCCGGCGCGTTCGTGGTGCTCCAGATGAACCTGTGCAACAGCGGCATGGCCCTCTCGTGTTACTCGTTCGGGCGGGCTGTCGATGAGGCGGTTGTGAGGATCCACAAGTACGCGCCGGACATGGTGACCGTGCAGGAGGTCTGTCACGACGACGTGTACGCCACGGATGGCTGGGGACCGCTCGCGCAGGCGATGGCCGACCTGTACGGCGGCGAGCACGTCTTCGCCGACTTCGTACCAGCGGTCGATCGGCGTACCGGCGAAGGATTCCGTTGCGTCAACGGCCAGTACTACGGCGTGGCGGTCATCTCCCACGGCACGGGTGACACGCACTACGGCTGGTATCGCAGCCAGGACTCGACGCCGGAGGAGCGAGCCTGGACCTGTACCACAGTTGTCGTCGGTCGACTCACCGGCTGCACGACCCACCTGTCCACCCATCGCGATGTCGCGATGCGGCAATGCCACGAGCTGATGTCCATTCTGGACTCGCCGTGGGTGCTGCCCGAGGTCGTCGTCTCCGGCGACTTCAACCTGACCGCCAATCCGGGTCGGCCGCACAACGTGCGCGGCTGTGTGCCGGCCGGCTACCACCGCACGAGTGACGACGCGTTGCAGCAGGTGCTCTTCACCAGCGACGTGCACTGGAGCCGCGGCTGGTACATGCACATGCGATGGACCGACCATCCGATGTTGTACGAGTGGTTCCGAATCTGACGACCCGGCTCCCGGGGCCTGGACCGGACTAGGGGTTTTACGTCCCTTGTAGGCATCGTTATCGGTCGATACTCTCGATTGCTGGGAGCGCTCCCAATCGTCCAGGGTGAGAACCACTCCGGACCGCCCGGCGGCAGGACATGAGATGCGGATCCGTTGATGGTCCCCACCGTTGTCCAACCTCAACAAGGGAGTTGACATGGTGTCGTCGTGGCGCTCAGGTGAATCAGGACCAAGCGCGGCCATCACAGTTGCCCGGAAACTGGCCTGGGTGGCGATCGGCTTGCTGGTGGCGTTGTTCGTGGCCGCACCCGTACCGGCGGCCGCCGCGCCGAGCGGACTGAAGGTTCAGGACCGCTCACACGACAACGACAATCCTGACAACACGCTGTACGCGCTCTACCAGATCGTCAACACCAGCAGCAGTGCGGTACCGCTGAGCTCGCTGACGATGCGGTACTGGTTCACCAACGAGAACCCCGCCGACCCGCTGGAGTTCGATTGTGACTGGGCTCGGGTGAACTGCAGCAACATCACGGCCAGGTTCGTGGTCCTCAGCTCGCCGAGGACGAAGGCGAACACGTACCTCGAGATCAGCTTCAGGGCCGGGGCGGGATCGGTGGCCGCCGGCCAGAACAGCGGCGAGATCCAGACGCGGGTACACCACGTCAACTGGTCGAACTTCAACACGACCGAGTCGTACTCCTTCATCTCCGACGAGAGCTTCGTGTACAAGGACACGCAGACCGTGACCCTGTACCAGAACGCCGCTCTGACCTGGGGTGTCGAGCCGACGGCATGAGCCCTTCCCTTTCCGGCTAACGGCCCTTCAGGGTGCTGGTCGGCCGCGGCGATCCCGCCGTGGCCGACCAGGACGTGCAGGGGTGCCACTGTCCAATGAGGACGGCGGCCGGGGCGAGTGTCGGGTGGCCGACCGCCGCCTCCTACCTGTATTAGTACGCAGAGCTGAACCCCAGGGTTGGGTTTGCGACATCGTCGACGATGTCATCGACAACCACTGTCCAGTCGGTGACGACGCAATCTCGGCCGGCACCGGCGACCGCATGGCTGCCACCTCCACCATCTCGTTCGCGTTGCTCGCCCAGCTCCTCAGCATCGGCATCGCCGAGGTACTCAGCCGGCAGGGACAGCCGCCCGCGGTGATTCTCAGCGCGAATGTCGACGCCGCACCGCGATGACGGCGGTACCGACTGCGGTCGACATCGGCGGTACGAAGATCCACATCGCGAGTGCCGGCGGCGCGGATGGCGATAGTGGGCCGGAGGGACGGCTCTCCGATGTGGTCGAGCAAGCTCGTCGCCGAGAAGACCACATCCTTTGCGGTATCCGCGACACGGCGCACACTCGAACGGCGACTGCTCGGCCACGCCATGCGGGTACTGCGCCCCTTCGCCGGCAACCTGGCCGGCGTCGGCATCGCCGTACCCGCCCTCTGTGACACCGACGACTCCCGGGTACTGGCGTGCACACCATTGCCCGGACTGGTCGGCACCCACCTCCCGCGGTTGCTCGCCGAGGAGACCGGCGTACCCACCGTCCTGGAGGAGGACGTCCGGGCACTCGCCCTCGGCCAGCGTTGGTTCGGCCAGGCGCGCGGCGTCGACGAGTTCGTCGCGCTCCAGATCGGCTCCGGTATCGGTGCGGCAATCATGAGCGGTGGCAGGCTGCTGCGCGGCGAATCAGGAACCTCGGAGGTCGGCCACACCTGCGTGGACATCAACGGTGCACGCTGCGGGTGTGGACTCACCGGCTGCTGGGAGACGATCGCCTCCACGCACTGGCTGCGCGCGCAGGCCGTGCGTCGCGGTATCGGCGCCCAGCATGGCGACCCCGGCCGGCTCGCCGCCCGCGCCGCCGTGGGAGACGCGACCGCGGACGAGCTGCTGCGCCGCTACGCCGACCACGTCGCGGTCGGTATCGCCAACCTGGTCCACCTGCTGTCCGTACCACTGTTCATCCTGCACGGTGAGGTGGTACATGGCGGGGCGCAGCTTCGCGACATGATCCAGGAAGCGGTCGCGCGCCGTACCCTTCCCGAGTTCCGTCGCCGGCCCACCGTCGAGTTCTCCACTGTGGACCAGGAGGCCGGTCTGCTCGGCGCCGCCGCCGCCGTGATAACGCGACACCTGGGCATCGCGGCCTGACGGTCACTACCGCTGCCGATAGTCCTTGACGCCGGCGGCGAGCAGGTCGACGGTTTGGGCAATCCGTCGCGCCCGCTCCGCCGGGCTCCGCTTGGTCGCGTCGATCCACCGCAGGTACCCCCGGCGGTAGAACTGGGCCAGCCCGTCGAAGAACTCGCCGGCAGCGGGGTTGGCGGCCAAGGCGGCCGCGAGATCGGCCGCCAGGTCGCCGCGCTGTGGGCCTTCGGCTTCGAGCTCCAACTGGACTTTGTCTCCGGGGACGACGCCACAGTCATGCAACCACAACTTGCTGAGGAGCAGGCCCCACATCTGGTCGTGCCGCTCGATGATGCCGCGGACCTGGTAGCCGTTGACGGTACCGCCGACATGATGACGGGGCTTGGCAGCCCATACCTCGTCCGGGTCGAACGGAACCGGGATCAGTACCCGGCCCCGACCCGCGTCCTGGGCAGTGGCTCTGAATCGCACCTCAACATGGTCGCACCTTCACCCAGGACATGCGGGGCGTCCTGGCTGGGAAAACTGCGAGATACAGCCGGGAATGTATCTCGGCTATATCTCTGGCTGTATCTCGATCCTTTACGGTGAGCGCGCCTGCCCTCGGTGGCGGGCGTCTGCTCGTCGATTGTGGAGGTTGTACATGCCCCGGCTGCCCCGCAGGGCCCAGGTGCGCACTTGGCGCACATGGACTGTTGTCGTTACGGCGTTGGTGATGGTTGCGGCGGGCCTGGGATGGCCTGGTACCGCGATCGCGACGCCGCCGGCCAAGGCCCCGGCCAAGGTGCAGCCGCCGGGTGATGAGGGGTGGACGCGGCAGAAGGCGCCGAAGTCGACGACGGTGCCGTACAAGCAGCAGCCGGGTCGTAGCCCGTCGCGGGTGCTGACGCCGGATCCGAAGGCTAAGCGGGTCAAGGAGTTGACGGGTAAGCGGACGGCGAATGCGTCGTACTTCCAGATGTCTGATGGGAGTGTGCAGCAGGAGGTTTCGGCGCTGCCGGTGCATTACCGGGACGCGAAGGGTGCCTGGCAGAACATCGACTCTGCGGTGAAGAAGGTGTCGCACGGCTCGTTCACGCTGGGTACGCAGGGGAACTCGTTCCAGGCGTACTTCTCGGCGAACGCGTCGTCGTTGGTGCGTATCGAGCAGGGTGTGCACTCGGTGCAGATGGGCGCGGATGGGGCGAAGACCGGGGCGCCGGCGGTGTCGGGGTCGACGGTGTCGTATGCGGGTGCGTATCCGGGTGCTGACCTGACGTATCAGGTGGGTCCGCAGGCGGTGTCGGAGGACATCGTGTTGTCGAAGGCGCCGGCGGCGGGGCAGTCGTACTCGTTCACGGTGAACGTGGGCGGCGGGCTGGTGGCGCGGCAGTTGGCGGATGGGGCGATCGAGTTCGACGCGAGCGAGTCG
>JBPYFB010000172.1:0-3233 GCA_051986465.1 Rugosimonospora sp. | reverse complement strand
GCGTCGCGTACCCGCGCGGTGCCGGCGAGCTGGCGCGACCGGACGTGGAGGCCGGAGACGATCACGGTGTCGGCGCGGGCGAGCAGGTCGAGGCCGTGGTCGGGGAGGATCGAGAAGCCCGCGGCCGAGCGCACCGGGCCGCCGTCGGGCGTGCAGACGTGGACCTCGTAGAGGCGCTTCAGATCCGGGTACCGGGCGGAGCCGAAGACCTGCGACGGTACCCCCAGATCAAGGGCGACCACCCCGTCGAGGGCCAGAACCGCGACCTGATGTCTCGTCATGGCCCGATCCTTTCATATGTTGGCGTTCGGGCCACTCGTGGATCTCGTCGCGCTCCCGGACGATTGGCACGTGACAGCATCAGCGGGTACGACTTCAACGGGTACGACGAAGCGCATCCACCGCGCCTGGTGGGTGGCTGCCGTGGCGTTCGTGGCAATCGTCGGTGCGGCCGGCTTCCGGGCCACTCCGGGCGTACTGATCAATCCATTGCAGGACGAGTTCGGCTGGTCGCGCGGGACCATCTCCGCCGCGGTCTCGGTCAACCTCCTGCTCTTCGGACTGACCGCGCCGTTCGCCGCCGCCCTGATGGAGCGGTTCGGCATGCGCCGCGTGGTGTCGGTGGCGCTGGTACTGGTCGCGGCGGGCAGCGGGCTGACCGTCTTCATGCGGGCCAGCTGGCAGCTCGTGCTCTGCTGGGGTGTGCTGGTCGGGCTCGGTACCGGCTCGATGGCGCTCGCGTTCGTCGCCGTCGTCACCGGCCGCTGGTTCATCGCGCGGCGCGGCATCGTCACCGGCGTGCTCACCGCGGCCGGCGCCACCGGCCAGCTCATCTTCCTGCCGGTGCTGGCGAACCTGGCGACCGCGCACGGCTGGCGTACCGCCGCGCTGACCGTGACCGGTGCCGCGCTGGCCGTGGTGCCGCTGGTCGTCTGGCTGCTGCGCGACCATCCGAGCGACGTGGGCGTGCCACCGTACGGCGGTACCGAGGTGCTGCCCCGGCCGGAATCGTCGAACGGTGCGGCGGCGCGTGCGCTCGGCGCCCTGCGCAACGCCTCCCGTACCGGCACCTTCTGGCTGCTCGTCGGCGGCTTCGCGATTTGCGGGGCGAGTACCAACGGGCTCATCGGTACCCACTTCATCCCCGCCGCCCACGACCACGGCATGCCCGAGACCACGGCGGCCAGCCTGCTCGCACTCATCGGCATCTTCGACATCGTCGGAACCGTCGCCTCCGGCTGGCTGACCGACCGCGTCGACTCGCGCCTGCTGCTCGGCGCGTACTACCTGCTGCGCGGCTTGTCCCTGATGGTCTTGCCGGACCTCTTCGCGGCCAGCCCGCACCCGAGCATGCTGGTCTTCATCCTCTTCTACGGCCTGGACTGGGTGGCCACGGTGCCGCCGACGATCGCGCTGTGCCGGCAGCGCTTCGGCGCGGACGCGCCGGTCGTCTTTGGCTGGGTCTTCGCGTCGCACCAGATCGGCGCCGCGCTGGCCGCCACCGCGGCCGGTATCGTCCGTGACCAGCTGGGTACCTACGACCTGGCCTGGTACTGCGCGGGTGGCTTGTGCCTGCTCGCGGCTCTGCTGTCGGTACAGATCGCCCGGCCCGCGCCGGCCCGCCGGTCGCGCTGGGTCGCCCGGACTTCAAGTCCCGCGGCGGATGTGGTTAGTTGACGGGGTGCGCAGAGCTGACTTCCTCGTCATCGGTGGCGGCATCGTGGGGCTGGCCGTTGCCCACCGGTTGATCCTCGACCGTCCACACGCGACCGTACTGGTCGTGGAGAAGGAGGATCGGGTCGGCGCCCACCAGACCGGTCACAACTCCGGCGTGATCCACTCTGGCATCTACTACAAGCCCGGCAGTCTCAAGGCCCGGCTGTGCCGCGCCGGATCCCAGTCCATTGTGGAGTTCTGCAAGGAGCAGGACATCCCGGTCGAGGTGTGCGGCAAGCTGATCGTCGCGATCGACGAGGGGGAGATGCCGCGGCTGACCGCGCTCGCCAAGCGCGCCGCGGAGAACGGGGTCAGCGCGCGGATGCTGACCCCGGCCGAGGCCGTCGAGATCGAGCCCAATGTGGCCTGCTACGCGGCCCTACACGTTGCCGACACGGGGATCACCGACTTCGGCGCGGTATGCGTGGTGCTGGCGCGACTGGTGGAGGAGGCGGGGGGCACGGTACTGACCGGCGCGCGGGTCACCGACATCCGCGGTACCACTGTGCTCACCAGCGCCGGGGAGATCTCCGCGGGTACCGTCATCAACTGCGCCGGCCTGTACGCCGACCGCGTCGCCCGCTCCGCCGGCGCGACGGCACCCGTACGCATCGTGCCGTTCCGCGGCGAGTACTACACGCTCAAGCGCGACCTGGTCCGCAACCTCATCTACCCGGTACCCGATCCCGCCCTGCCGTTCCTCGGCGTGCACCTGACCCGGATGATCGACGGGAGCCTGCACGCCGGTCCCAACGCCGTGCTCGCGCTGGCCCGCGAGGGGTACACCTGGGGACGCGTACGGCCGCGCGACCTCGCCGAGACGCTCGCCTTTCCGGGCCTGTGGCGGTTGGCCCGCACCCAGCTCGGCACCGGCGTCACCGAGGTGCGCCGCTCGCTGTCCCGGCGCCGGTTCGCGGCGAGCCTGGCCCGGCTGGTACCGGCGGTCACCGCGGGCGACCTGGTACCCGCCCCCGCCGGGGTACGGGCGCAGGCGATCCGGCCGGACGGTTCGCTCGTCGACGACTTCCTCGTGCTGGTCCGGCCGGGACAGGTACACGTGCTCAACGCGCCGTCACCCGCCGCGACCAGCTCCCTGGAGATCGCCAAGCACATAGTGAGCGAACTGCCCGTTTCGTAGCGCGTCGGAGTCGAGCGGAGCGAGCGACGCCGCGGGCTGGCGTAGCGCGTCGGAGTCGAGTGGAGCGAGCGACGCCGCGGGCTGGCTCCGATACCGCCGATGGCTTTAAGGTGTGTCGTTACTTCCGGTAGGAGGAGGTCACGCATGCGGGCCGGTTGGTTGCTGTCCGTTGCCTTGCTCGCCGTCGGGGCGTGCAACGCGCAGGCGGCCGGTGCTGATCGACCGTCGAAGCCGGAGCCGAGCCCGACGCGGTTGCTCGCGGCGGCCGCCGGCGGCGCCTGCCAGTTGCTCGACTTCGACGCGATCGCCTCGATTGTCGGTACTCGATTCGACGTGGCGGCGGCGAGCCAGACCGGCAACACCTACACGTGCGTCGTCG
>JBPYFB010000171.1:0-3382 GCA_051986465.1 Rugosimonospora sp. | reverse complement strand
TTCTGTTTCCCACCGAGAAGTTCCGGGCGCAGTGGCGCCGGCACTGGTCGGACCCGATCCTCGGCACCGCGGTGGCCGGCCTGGCCGCCGGCCGGGCATTCGCACCACCCACCACACCGCCGTTGCTTCCGGCACACCTGTGGATCCTCTCCACCGCCGAAGCCGCGCGGTGGTGCCTCGTCGCCGTCGCGGTCCTGGCCGGACTGCATGTGCTGTCCTGGCCGTTCTGGCACCTGAGCCTGTCCAACAAGCAGCTCATGCTCGCCCGCGGCTTCCTGTGGCGGCGCACCTGGGCCGTCTCGCTGGACCGGATCACCGATGTCAGCCTCTCCCAGTCGCCACTGGCCCAGCTACTGGACTACGGCACGTTGTCGTTTCGCGTCGGGCGCTGGCGCGCGCACCGGATCAGGCACATTCCGTTTCCCAACGACATCTGGTTGCGAATAGTCGAGGAGCGATTCGAACCGGAAGCGGTCGAGGGTCGGCTCTCCTACGCCAGCGACGATCCCTACGGCGAGGTCTGAGCGGGATAGCGGTCGACCGTCGACACCTCGTCCCACAGGATCTGTACCCGCCGAATGCGCCACCACACACCCACCCGGACCGGGAGGGTGCCATCCACCTCGGGCCACTTCGCCACCGGAACCTGCTCGTCCCGCACGGTCAC
This sequence comes from Rugosimonospora sp., assembly GCA_051986465.1. Lineage (GTDB taxonomy): Bacteria > Actinomycetota > Actinomycetes > Mycobacteriales > Micromonosporaceae > DATEJJ01. Next base: position 2,715 of record JBPYFB010000171.1, on the reverse strand, counting down.
GGTCTGCGCGGACAGCCCACGCGCCGCCACGACCAGCTCGACAACGCACGTGCCGTACGGCGTGGCCGCCGGTGGCGCAGAGACCGCGACAACCGTGCCCGTACCCAGAAAGTAGGTCGCCGGACGGTCCGCAACCGCGGCCGCGGCCGCCAGTATCGCCGCGATGCCCAGCAACCCGCCGCCGGCCCCGGCGACCAACCACCGCGCCGAACCGACACCAAAAGTGCCGACGAAGACCGCCAATACGACCAGCGCCCACGCGTAGCGCCGCAGGACCCGCCCCGGTCGACGGTTGCTTCGCATCACGACCACCTCCGCGGTCCGCCCGACAGGTGCGCTCCGGCGTCGCGCACAGCGTATCCGCCGCGCGGCCAGCGAAGTCCGGCACCACCTCCGCACCGCAATGTCGCACGTCGGCGACATGGACACCCTTGACAACGGAGAGGAGAATTTGGATTACGCAGCGCACTCCAATGACCGCACAGGGAAGCAGGGGTATGTACCCGGAGCAACCCGTGGGTGGGCAGATTCCGTACTCCGGCCCGCCGAATCCGGTACCGCAGCCCGGCCCGACTCCGCCATACGGCACCGCCGGCACCCCGATCAGCGCGGTGCCGTACCCGGTTCCCGCCGGCTACTCGACGCAACCGTTCGCGCCGCCGCAGCCGTTCATACCGCCGCCCGTACGCCCACCCGGCCAGCGGGCCTTCGTGATCCTCTGCGTAGCGGCCGCCGGGCTCGCGGTCGCGCTGCTGGTGACCGCGGGACTCGGCTGGTCGAACGTTTCGCACCTGCGCCAGCAGCGGTCCACCCGGCAGGCTGCCCGCGACGCGCTGGTCCGGCAGGCCGACGAGGCGGCGACCAAGCAGCGCGACGATTTCCGCAACGCGGGCTTCGAGGCGAAGCTGCAGCACATCAAGGATCTCGACAAGGCCACCGATACGGCACTCGCCGGCTGGCACGCCGGCACCACCAAATACGGCGTGCTGGCCAAGGCGATACAGGACTGCGACGACGCCGTCGACGACTACGATCGCGCCGCCGCGCCGTTCCCGGACAGCCTCTTCGGTGGATTGCCGAAGCAGATCAACCTGAGCAACCCCGAGACCGACTGCGGTCGGGCGTTCGTCAACCAGATCTGAGACGAGGACGACCATCGTGTACCCGCAGCAGCCGCCCCCCGATCAACCGATGAACGCGCCGATCACCTCGAGCCTGGTCTCCCCGGCCGGCTACCCGATGCCGGCGGTGGTCTCCCCGTACCCGCCCGCCAGGTCCATGCGTACCGTCGTACTCGCCGGGGTCGTCGGGGTACTGCTGATCGCGCTCGCCGGTACCGCCATCGCCACCCTGGTGACCAACAACAGCGTGCACCAGCAGATGTCCACACTGGACGGTGACATCGCGGCCCGCAACACAGCGCGCGCACAGCAGCGTTCGCAACTGGTCAGCCAGTTCCAGCAGTCCCACCTCTCCGACAAGCTGCTGAAGGTACGGACGCAGACGGACGTGGCGCGGCAGGCGCTGCTGTCCTGGTTCAGCCGGGGCGCGCCGCCGGACGGCATCAAGGCGGTACAACTGGAGCGCAACGCCTGCGAGGCGGCCGTCATCGACTACGACGCGACCGCTGCGCAGTTCCCGCCCGATCTGCTGGCGGGCTTGCCACTGCGCATCGACATGACCGATACCACGACCAACTGCGACCGTACCGCGTAATCACCGCCAGCCGGCCGTCAGCCGCCCACCTGGGCCCCTTCGGCCGACGCCGCGTCGGCCGCCGCCTCGCCGGCCCGGGCCGCCGCCGGGCGGATGCCGGGCATCGCCAGCACCGCGACCGCGAGCAACACCGCGACCACCACAACGCCCAGGAACACATGGTGTGAGGCCCGGTCCAGCTCTGCCCGGGTGTGCCGCGAGCCGGCGCCCAGGGTGGCGTTGGCGATGGCGCCGAAGAGGGCGACACCGACCGCGCTGCCGATGGACCGGCCGAACATGTTGGTACCGGTGACCACGCCCCGCTCCGACCAACCCACCGACGCCTGCGCGGCGATCAGGGTCGGGCTGGCCACGAAGCCCAGGCCAGCGCCGACCACGAAGCAGGTCGCGCCGACCTCGACCACTGATGCGTGCGAGCTGAGCAGGGCGGTCAGCACCGTGCCGAGCAGGACGGCCACGGAGCCGATCAACGCGGTGGTACGGAATCCGGCCCGCATGTACACCTTGCCGGACTGCGACGCGGTCACCGGCCAGCCCAGCGTCAGCATTGCCAGCGCGAACCCGGCGACCAGCGGCCCGGTACCCAGCACGCCCTGCACATACGTCGGTACGTAGGAGGTGAGCCCGATCAGCACGGCGCCCACCGCGAGCGCCACCAGGGTGCTGGCCACCAGGACCCGGCGGCGGAACACCCACAGGGGCAGTACCGGTTCCGCGGCGCGGCGTTCGACCAGTACGAACGCGGCGACCAGGACGGCTCCGACGGCGAGCACGGCGATGCCGGCCGGCGAGGACCACGACCACGCCTCGCCGCCCTCCAACAGGCCGAGGATGAGCAGCGTGCAGCCGGTACCGAGCAGGCCGGCACCGAGGTAGTCCAGCCGGTGGCTGCGCCGGGTGACCTGCTCGTGCAGGACGCGGAGCAGGGTCCAGCCGGCGATCACGCACAGCGGTATGTTGACGAAGAAGATCCACCGCCAGCTCAGGTACTCGGAGAAG
>JBPYFB010000170.1:0-4358 GCA_051986465.1 Rugosimonospora sp. | reverse complement strand
GTGGACTCCGCCGGCTCGGCGGCGTCGCCGTCCGCGCCCAACTTGCGGCGCCGGCGGCGGCGCGGCGTGCGCGTTGCCGCACTGTCCGAAGTGGACTCACCGGTACGGTCGCGGCCGCGTCCTCGGCGCGACCGGCCACCGCCGCCACCGCCCAGGTCCTCCTCAACCTCGGCGGCGAGCCCGGCGCGGGTGCGCTCCGCGGTGGGCAGCGTGCCGTTCGCATCGGTCGGGATGTCCAGGTCGGTGAAGAGGTACGGCGAGGTGTGGTACGTCTCCGGCGGCTCGGCCATGTCGAGCCCGAGGGACTTGTCGATGAGCCGCCAGCGCGGGATGTCCTCCCAGTCCACGAACGTCACCGCGACGCCGGTCGCGCCGGCCCGGCCGGTGCGACCGATGCGGTGCGTGTACGTGTCCGGGTCCTCCGGGCAGTCGTAGTTGATGACGTGGGTCACGCCCGCCACGTCCAGCCCGCGGGCGGCGACATCGGTCGCGACGAGTACGTCGACCTTGCCCGCGCGGAACGCCCGCAGTGCCCGCTCGCGTGCGCCCTGCCCGAGGTCGCCGTGTACCGCCGCCGCCGCGAAGCCGCGGAAGTCGAGGTCCTGGGCGACCCGGTCGGCGCTGCGCTTGGTACGGCAGAAGATCATGGTCAGGCCGCGCTCGCGTGCCTGCAGGATCCGCGCGACGATCTCCAGCTTGTTCAGGGAGTGCGTGCGGTAGATGATCTGCCGCGTCTGCGGGGAGGGTCCGGTCTCGGCGGTGTGGCCCGCGTGGATCGTCATGGGGTTGCGCAGGAACCGGCGCGCCAGCGCCACGATCGGCTCGGGCATCGTGGCCGAGAACAGCATGGTCTGCCGCTCGCTCGGCAGCATCGCGAGGATCTTCTCGACGTCGTCGAGGAAGCCGAGGTCGAGCATGCGGTCGGCCTCGTCGAGTACCAGCGAGTGGATCTTGTCGAGCTTGAGCTGCTTGCCCTTGGCCAGGTCGAGCAGGCGGCCGGGGGTACCGACGACCAGTTCGACGCCCTTGCGCAGCGCCTCGGTCTGCGGCTCGTACGCGACGCCGCCGTAGATGGGCAGTACCCGCACGCCGCGCGTGCGACCCGCGGCCGCGATGTCGCGCGCCACCTGTAGGCCCAGCTCACGGGTTGGCACCACGACCAGGGCCTGTGGCCGGCCGTCGCCACCCTCGCCCGGCGCGAGCAGCCGCTCCAGCAGCGGCACGCCGAAGCCGAGCGTCTTGCCCGTACCCGTAGGGGCCTGCCCGATCAGGTCGGTACCGCGCAGCGCGATGGGTATCGCGTACTCCTGGATCGCGAACGCCTTGGTGATGCCGGCCGCGTCGAGCGCCGCCACGGTCTCCGGGCGCGCGCCGAGCTCGGCGAAGGTTGGGCTGTCCGGGCGCACGGGCGCGCCGCCGGCCAACTGGGTACCGGTTGTACTTGTTTCGATCGTCATTGGGTTGTGGGGTGTCCTTCGTCCGGTGCGCCCCAACGTGATATCCCAAGGGCGCCTATGAGATGTGGTGCTGGCCACGCACGACGCTGACGTCGGGGCCGCACGTCTGGAGTCGGAGACGCCTCCGGCGGTGCCGGGTGTTTCGAGACGTCCGCAACTGCATATTAGTCAAGCCCATCTTACCTGGTCATCAGGTGTTCTGCACATTGAAAGCCAGGGCTGTGCTGTAAGTGATCACCGGGTAGCGTATGCACGTGCCCGAGTCCGGCCCGCCCCCAGAAGCCGTCGTCGATCTGCTCGCGCTGCTCGCGTACGGCGAACTGCAGGCGTTCGACCAGATGGCCGCCGATGCCCGCCTCGCCCCGGACCTGCGCTGCCGCGCGATCCTGAGCGAGATGGCCGCCGCCGAGATCGTCAACTTCCGCCGCCTCGAGCGCCGCCTCATCGAGCTGGGCTTCGACCCCGAATCGGCGATGCAGCCGTTCATCGGGGCGCTGGGGGAGTACCACGACCAGACCCAGCCGAAGGACTGGCTGGAGGCGCTCGCGAAGGCGTACGTGGGCGACGGGGTGGCCGACGACTTCTACCGGGAAGTCGCCGTCCTGCTCGGCGAGCCCGATCGCACGCTGGTGCTGGAGGTGCTGCACGACAGCCGGTACGCGGAGTTCGCGGAGCACGAGTTGCGCCAGGCGATCGCGGTCGATCCGAAGGTCGCCAACCGGATGTCGATGTGGGCGCGGCGGCTCGTGGGCGAGGGCCTGTCCCAGGCGCAGCGGGTCGCGGTGGAGCGGCCGGCGCTGGCCACCCTGATCGTGACCGGCTCGGACGACTCGACCGGTGTGCAGGCGCTGTTCAAACGGCTCACCACGGCCCATACCGCCCGGATGGCGACGGCGGGCCTGAACAACTGAGCGTTCGCTTGCGGAGCGTTCGCTTCAGGATGGGGTGAACCCGACCGGGCGCGGTGACGCCTCGGCGATCTCCACGTAGGCGATCTTGTCGACCGGTACGATCACGGTCCGGCCCCGGTCGTCGACCAGGCTCAGCGTGCCGTTGCCCCGCTCGATCGCGTCGGTCACGGACGACTCGACCTCGGCCGGCGTCTGCGCACTTTCCAGCATCAGTTCGCGCGGGGCGAACTGTACGCCGATCTTGACCTCCACGTGCTTCCTCCTCCGGGCTTCACGCCGGCCCGCGAGCGCTACGCGGAAGTGCGAGCGTCGCTTTTCGCGCAATGAGTTAAGGCTATCCGATCGCCGATCGCCACCCGGCGAAGGCTCGCCAGGTGGCGATCGGGGATCGTTTTACATCAGTGCTTGCCCGTACCGCCGTGCCCGTCGCCGGTCTCACCGTGCAGTCCGTGCAGCGGGAAGCTGGCGATGCCGCGCCAGGCGAGCGCGGCCAGCAGTGCCTCGGCCGCCTCCCGGTCCACCTGCCGGCCGCCGGCGAGCCAGAACTGGGCCGAGGTCACCGCGGCGCCGACCAGCCCGGCCGCGAGGAGCTCGGCGGGCGCCCGGGGTACCCCGGTGTCGGCCATGATCGTTTCGGTGATGGCGTCAATACAGGCCTTCTCCACGCGGTCCACCCGTTCCCGAACAGAAGGGTCGTTGCGCAGATCCGATTCGAAGATCAGCCGGAACGCTTCGCTCTCGTGGTCGACAAACTCGTAGTACGCATGCATCGCACCACTGACCCGCTCCTTATTGTCCGTGGTAGCGGTCATGGCGGCGCGTACGTTGCCAATCAGTACCTCACAATGCGTGTCCAGCAGCGCGAGGTACAGCTCGAGTTTCCCGGGAAAGTGCTGGTAGAGGACTGGCTTCGAGACGCCGGCCCGGTCGGCGATGTCATCCATCGCCGCGGCGTGGTAGCCCTGCGCGACGAACACCTCCTGCGCGGCCGCGAGGAGTTGTTTGCGGCGTGCGGAGCGTGGCAGCCGGACTGGTCGACCAGCCGTTTGCATTTCGCCCGTAGCCGCCATATGCAACCTCCCAGAAAACTTAAAGCCGCGAGATCCATCATGCTTACCGGTTAACGGCTCTACCTGAACACGGTAGCCTCACCTGAGACGACCGAGGAGCGCGCGGTGGACGAAACAGGGCACCAGCCCGGCGGCGAGCCGGCCCGGGCCAATGGCACCGGGGTCAATGGCACCGGCGTCAATGGGGCCGGCGGCGGTGGCGCGCGCCTGGAAGCCAACGGAGCCGTCCGTCCGGCCGGCGCCACGCGCACCGCCGACCAGGGGACTTCGCCCTTCTCCCCGGCCTGGAACGGCCAGTACAACGGCGCGCAGCCCTTCTCGCGGTACGACATGCTCGCACCGGTCAGCCCGGCCGTACCGGCGTCCGCACCGATGCGCCCGTACGAGCCCGAAGCTTACGAGTTCAGCGCGTACGAAGCCGACTCTTACGAGGAGGATCGCGAACCGGTGGCCGGGGAGGATGACCGCGACGACTGGTCGGCGCCGTGGATCCCCGGTGAGCGTCAGCCCTCGCCGCTGGAGCGGATGCCGGTCGACCAGGATGATCTCGACCGTCCGGCGCAGCGCGAGCAGCGGCTGCCCGGCGAGCGCGGCCGGCACCTGCCGCAGGAGCTGTCCCGCGAAGATCCGGACCACTACGACTACCCCGGCTACCGGGACTACCGGCTGTCCGGGTACGCCAACCGCCCGTCCCCGCTCGACGACCTGCCGACGCTGGCCCAGGCCACGGCGGCCAGCCAGGCAGCGCAGGCCGAAGCCGCGGCGGCCGGTCCGGCACACCCTCCCCAGCCACGGCAACCACCCACACCGCAACCGCCCGCACCACAGCCGTGGCAGCAGGCCCGCCCGACCTCCGCCCCACCGGCCCCGCCGGGGGCAGCGCAGGCGGAGCCGGGCTTTGGTGGAGCCGGGCACCCCCA
>JBPYFB010000169.1:0-7069 GCA_051986465.1 Rugosimonospora sp. | reverse complement strand
GGCGTCGATCATCGTCGAGATCCTCACGCGTGCGGGGCTGCGTTAGCTGCATCGCAACGCCACCGCCGGGAGATCGTTCTCTCGCCAACCTTGCCACGGATTTGCCACAGCGAGTCAGTCCGAGCGGTTATCCGTGGGACCCAGTGAGATCGTCACGCCATCGACGCGAAGCCCCTCTGTCCCGCGTTACCGCAGGCCAGAGGAGCTTTCGTGCTGACAAAAGCGGAGGGCGTGGTGTTGCGGAGGGCGTGGGATTCGAACCCACGATGAGTGTCACCACCCATAGCGGTTTTCAAGACCGCCGCCATCGGCCGCTAGGCGAGCCCTCCTGAACTGCGGAACATTTCGAGGTGTATCGGCGCCGAAACCGCCTCCACGCCCCGCACCAGTGTGCCAGACCGCCCACCGTACGCGAGAGCGGCGGTGATCCACCGCCAGAGCCGGCATGTTGGGCTCTGGTCAAGGGCAGAGGTCCACGCCGAGCAGGTTGCGCACGACCCGCTGCCGGAACGCCCCCGGCTGGCTCGCGGTCAGGTCGAAGCTGAGCACCCGCTCGGTCACCGCGCTGCCGGTCGCCCGTACCTCGTTCGCCCCGCCCTCGATCCCGCTAAGCGTCTGGGAGGCGGCCAATCGAGCCGCCTGGTTGGCCTGCGCGCTGCGGTGGTCGGGGAAGGTCAACGCATCCACCGCGGTCGTATCGGTCGGGCCGGCCACTGCGGTGATCTCCGCCTGCGGCGGAGTGAAAATGCCTGGGAATTGCCGGCGTACGGAGGCAAGCGCCGCCTGGCTGACACTCTTGCCGATCATGGCGGTCAGGGGTACGCAAGCTGCGGAGCCGACCGCGAGTGCTGCGGTGGCGGTACGGCTCTGCCGCGCGGCGACCTGGGTAAGCAGCGGAGCCACGGATTCGGCGTGGCCGAGCGGATGGGACGGTACCGCCATCATGGACTTGACCGCCGCGGCGTCGCGGCTTCCGATCAGCAGATGCCGATGGGTATCGATGCCGACGGTACCCAGTGAGAGCATCCACATGTGTTCCTGACTGACCTGGTCCGCTGAAGGACCGGTGAGTATCGATCCATCCGCGTGGTAGCCGAACCGCGCGAGCTTGGCGGCGAGGCCGGATAGGTCGATGCGCGCGTCGTATCCGAGCACATACGCCGGAGGGCGTTGACGCTGTTCGACATCCAGCTCCCATTGCGCCTCAGTAGCCGTGAGGCCCAGGTCCCGTTGCATCTGGTCATCAAAGTCGATCAGCCCACTCGCGAACGATGTCGTCTTCTGACGGCCCAGCATCGACCAGGCGGTGAAGAAGACAGAACCGTCCCGGATGTCCGGCACCTGGTCGAGAGCCAGCGCCAGCTCGGAACCACGAGCCACGGCCGAACCCTCGGAAGGAGTGGCCGCGGATGGACTACCGCCGGCGGAGCACCCGCTCAGCGCCAGCAATGCGAGTACGGCCACGGTCGCAGGTCGAAGATCCAGACGCACCGGAGAACTTTAGCCGGCCACCCGGGTGGCGACCGCATGGAAGCGCTGCGCTGCGTCGTCATAACTGTCCAGGCGCCACCCGGTCTGGTGAATCGATTGGCGTAGCGGCGTTTCCGCGAGTGGTTCGTCCGGGCGCAGGGTGCGACCGTGGCGGGCAGCCAGCGCGGCGCGGCCGGACGGGTGGAAGAGGATCAGGCGCCCGCCGGGTCGGGTGATGCGGGCCAGTTCGCGGAGGCCGGCGCGAGCGTCGGGTAGGTGGGTGAGCAGCCCGGCGGCGAAGACGGCGTCGACGCTGGCAGTGGCAAGGGGTAGGCGGTATGCGTCGGCGAGGAGCAGGGTGGCGCATTCGGCGCGGGCGTGGGTACGGGCGATGGCCAGCATCTGCGGGGTGAAGTCGGCGCCGATGACGGTAGCGGCTGGGCCTACCGCGGCGCGCAGCGCGGGAAGAGCGCGACCCGTACCGCAGCCGACGTCGACGACGGTGGCGCCGTGCGGCAGTCGCGCCTCGGCAACCGCCCGGGCGTACGCGGGCAGGTCGTCGCCGAACTTGGTGTCCCAGGTGGCGGCGCGGGTAGCGAAGAACGCACGCCCTTCCGTTACGTACCAATGGTTGTGCGTCGCCAACCGGGCGGCGACGTGGCGGATGACCGGCCAGCCGGGCTGGTGCAGGTCGACGACGATGTCCGCGGCGTGTTCGGGATCGCCTGCGCCGGCGTGGGCCGGCGGGGTGCGCAGCCAGATCGTCAGATCCCAGCGCCCGTTGGGTGGATGGTCGCGCCAGCGCGGACCGTCGGCGAGAGCAACCGTGGTGGGGCTGCGCTCGGCCTGCCAGGCGTCCTCGTCGGCGGCAGGGCTGGTGGTGCCGAGCCGGGCGCAGGGACGGCCTTGGGTGTGCAGGGTGTCGGCGAGCCGGTCGGCGAGGATGGCAGCCTGCGGTTGGGCTCCGTCGACCACCACCGTGGTCGGGCCGGCGGGCAGCATCCGGGCGAGGTTGTCCAGGACCTCCTGCCAGCGGCGGATCTGATCGTCGGTCATCAGCTGCCAGTGTGGCAGCGGTGCCAGGTCACCAGCCATGCCTCTAATGATGCAGATGCCACTTCACCTTAGCTACCACACTCGAATGTGCGAGCCACCAACGGCCGAAACGCCTCGAAGATGCGAGGTCTCAGGCAGAGGGTGTACCGGCGCGGCGGATGGGTACCGCACCGAGTGCGTCAGCAGAGGGAGTGGCTGCATGGGGGGCGTACGGGTACCGGATCCGTTCACTGAGCAGACCGCGCGGGTCTGCGACCTCGCGATCAACTACGTACGCGGGGGTCGGGGCGACACGCTGGTGCTGCTGCACGGCTATCCACAGACCTGGTACATGTGGCGGAAGGTGCTACCCGCGCTCGCCGCGCATTACACGGTCATCGCACCCGATCTTCGCGGTGCCGGTGGCAGTACTGCCCCGCCGGGAGGCTACGACAAGAAGACCCTGGCTCGCGATGTGTACGCGCTGCTCGTCCAGCTCGGCCTCGACCGCGATGTCAGCATCGTCGGCCACGACATCGGCACCATGGTCGCGTACGCATACGCGGCCGCCCATCGCGATCAGGTCACCAAGCTCGTACTCACCGAGGCGCCCATCCCCGACCAGAGCCTGTACCAGGCCCCGTCGCTGACCGCGCAGGGCCCGGGCCTGTGGAACTTCGGGTTCTTCAGCCTCCCGAACGGACTGCCCGAGCAGATTGTGGACGGTCGGGAAGCTCTCTGGGTGGACCGGTTCACCGACTCGATCGAGGTTCAGAAGACCGGCATCGGCGACGACGACGCCCACGAGTACGCCCGGTACCTCCAGGACGACGCGCACCTGCGCGCCAGCTTCGAGTACTTCAGAGCCCTGCCACGGGATGTCGCCGACAACGCCGAGTACGGCAAGACCAAACTCGCCATGCCGGTTCTCGCCCTCGGCGCCCGCGGCAGCCTCGCCGAGGCGGTACCCACGCAGGTCGCGAGGTACGCCACGACGGTCAACGGTGGCGTGGTCGAGGAGTGCGGTCACTGGATTTTTGAGGAACAGCCGAGCGAACTCACCACCCGGCTCCTCGAGTTCCTCCAACCAGCCTGAGCCGCGGCCGTGTCGAAGAGCCGGCTGGAGGCGATCAGCGACGCGGTGATCGCCATCCTCATCACCATCATGGTGCTGCAGTTGCGTACGCCGTCCGGCGCCTCGTGGCGGGCGCTGCGCGAGGATGTTCCCGTGCTGCTGGCCTACGTGCTCAGCTTCGTGTACCTGGGCATCTACTGGAACAACCACCACCACATGCTGGCCGTGGTGCATCGCGTGAACGGTGTGGCGCTGTGGGCCAATCTGCACCTGTTGTTCTGGCTTTCGTTGATTCCGTTCACGACCGCGTGGATGAGCGCCAACCGTTTCCAGCCGGCCCCGACTGGTGCCTACGGCGTCGTACTCCTCGCCGCCGCCCTCGCGTACTGGTTGCTGCGAACCGTTCTGCTCCGGGTCGAGGGCAGACAGTCGCTATTCGCCGCGGCGCTCGGTCGGGATCTCAAAGGGAAGATCTCGCCGCTGTTGTACTGCCTCGGAATCGGCCTGTCGTTCGTCAACCGGTGGCTCAGCCTCGCGGTCTACGTCGTGGTCGCGTTGATCTGGATCGTGCCGGACCGCCGCGTGGAGCGCCAAATGGCGACCATGCAGGGCGGTACCGACACGCATTCCCGATGACGCCGGGCATGCGACCTATTGCACAGTCCGGATCCGCAGCCGCACCATGTCGGGCTCCGACAACTGGTCGGTGATCGCGTAGATCCGGTCACCGTTCCACGCGAGGCCGCCGTCCACGAGGGTGTACGCCCACGTGTCCTGGTTCGGCAGGTGCCCGAAGTCGAACGTGGCGATCGGCGCTGAAGCGTCGGGCTGGAAGATGTACACATCGTCGTCGTAGGCCGCGTTGACCCCGGCCGCGACGAGCCCGTCCGAGCGGATGGCCGCGGCGTTGGGGTACTCGTCGCCGGTCGGGTACTGGTGCACCTCGGCGAGGTCGGACGTGCGCAGGACCGGGTGATAGTACGGCGATCCGGAGGGCACGATGACCTCGCTGCCGTCCGGGGTGAGCGCCAGTTGCCGGACCGAACCTCCGTCGGTGCGCCGCCACGCCCGCTGGTAGAGCTTGGTCGAGGTGGCCTCGAACCGGAACAGCAGGGCCGGGTTGGTACCCGTCTCGCCCGCGATCACCATGGTTGGCTGGGACGGTACCGTCGCCAGGAGCGGCGGCGAGGTGATGCGCTCGTCGGTCTGGTCGATGGCGCCCAGGTCGAACGCGCCGGTCTGCAGATCGACCCTGCCGATGCCCGCGGGCGCGTTGTCGCAGCCCCAGGAGAACCACAGTTGCTCGGCGGCGAAGGCGACATCGCGCGGGCACGTCATCGTTCCGTCGCTGGTTCCGGTCCAGTACCAGGTGATGGCGTAGGTCGCCGTGTCGACGACGGTGATCCCGTCGCTGTCGCTCGCGGCGATGTAGAGCTTCGTGCCATCGGGGCTGAGCGTCATGCCGGCCGCCCCGGGGGCAACGTTCGCGATGGTGCGCAGGTTGCCGCCGTCCAGGTCGGTGACGACGAGGTCCCGCGTGTGCTGGCCGCCGGTGAGGTAGATACGGGCGTGTGCCTCGTCGACCACGATGTCACCGAATCCCGAGTACGGAACGAAGCCCGGCAACGGGATTGTGATGTCCGGGCCGGCGCTCGGCGACGGCGTCGGGCTTGGCGCGGGGCTGGACGCCGATGGGCTCGGACCAGGCTTCGGCTTCTTCCCCGAATTCGGGGACTTCCCGGCGTTGTTGGCGGCGGTTGCCGCGGTCTTCTTGGCCATGGGCTGCGCACCTTGCGCGTTGCCCGACCCGGTGCGCGCCATGGCGACGCCGCCACCAACCGCCAGGAAGGCCAGCATCGTGACGCCTACCATGGACATCCGTGCGTGCCTGCCAAATTTGGCCGTCTGTCTCATCGTTCTCCACCCGTGGTCTCGCAGTGGTTGCGGATCAAGGCAGCCACGGTACGGGACCGCGGAGAAGGCTTACTGTGCTGGGTCGGTAGTAGTGACACACGACCGCTGTCCAAAGTGGACTATGGGTGGGTCGGTACCCAGAAGCGGAGCTTGCCGTGCCGCTCGTCCTCCAGCTTGCCGCCGTTCGCTTCGATCACCTTGCGTGAGGCCACGTTCGACGTGTCGCACGTGACAAGCGCCGATTCGATGCCGAGTTGGTACGCGATCGGCAGCGCCGCCGCCAGCATCGCGGTCGCGTGGCCTTGCCGGCGTGCCGAGGGCGGTACGTCGTAGCCGATGTGGCCGCCCTCCTCCAGCAGGATCGGAGTGAGCTCGTGCCGGATCGCGAGCCGTCCGAGGTAGGCGGCTCCCTCGACCCACCACAGGGTCGTCGAGAGCACCCAACCGGGCGGCGCGGTAACCGCCTCGGCGAGCAGGTTGCGCAGGTACCGCTCGAAGCCCTCGGGCGAATCCCAGATCGCGCGGTACTCGCGGATCTCGCGGCCCACCATCGAGTCGTCGGAGGCGTCGCCCCGCCCTTCGGCCTGGAACTCGGCCATCGCGGCGAGGAAGGAGGCGTGTACCGCGGGCGTCGGTCTGATGAGTTCGGGCATTCGACAAGGGTGACAGGATAGGCGCATGTACGCGATCGCAATTCGGGAACCGGGTGGGCCCGAGGTGCTGACCTGGACCGAGGTACCGGACCCCGTACCGGACAAAGGTGAGGTGCTGGTCGAGGTCGCCGCGTCGGCGGTGAACCGGGCGGATCTGCTGCAGCGGTCCGGCTTCTACGATCCGCCGCCGGGCGCCTCGCCGTACCCTGGCCTGGAGTGCTCCGGCCGGATTCTGGAGGCAAACGGCGTGCCCCGCTGGCAACCCGGCGACGAGGTGTGCGCGCTGCTGTCCGGCGGCGGGTACGCGCAGCAGGTGGCGGTGCCCGCGGGCCAGTTGCTACCGGTACCCGCGAATGTCGACCTCGTCGACGCCGCCGGCCTGCCGGAGGTCGCGTGCACGGTCTGGTCGAACCTGATCGGTGTGGCGCGGCTGAGCGCGGGTGAGACCTTGCTGGTGCACGGCGGCGGCAGCGGCATCGGCACGTTCGCGATCCAGTTCGCAAAGGCGTTGGGGGCGCGGGTCCTCGCGACGGCACGGGCGGCGAAGCACGAGGCGCTGCGCAAGCTGGGCGCCGACCTCACCATCGACTACACGACGGCGGAGTTCGAGAAGGTGGTGCGGGAGGCCACGGACGGCCGCGGCGCGGACGTGATTCTCGACATCATGGGCGCGGCCTACCTGTCCCGCAACATCGAGGCCCTGGCGACCAACGGCCGCCTGGTCATCATCGGCATGCAAGGCGGAAACACGGCCGAGATCAGCCTGGGCACGCTGATGTCAAAGCGGGCCATGGTGGCGAGCAGCACGCTGCGGTCGCGCCCGGCGGCGGAGAAGGCCGCGATCGTTTCTGGGGTACGCGACGAGGTGTGGCCCCTGCTGGAGTCGGGGCGCCTGCACGGGGTGGTGGACCGGCGGCTGCCG
>JBPYFB010000168.1:0-9655 GCA_051986465.1 Rugosimonospora sp. | reverse complement strand
CGGCAGCCGCGCCGGCGCCGCCACCAGTGCCCGGTCTGCCCGAGGGCGCCGCGGCCAGCGGCGGGCCCATGCCCAACCAGAGCTGGCGCACCGCCGCTGACGACGGCTGGACCGCGGCGCGCGCGGCGGCGCAACCTGAGGTGGCCGCGACGACCGACGCGGGCCTGCCCAAGCGGGTACCGATGGCGCAACTCGTGCCAGGCGGTGTCGAGAAGGCGCCAGTTAACACCAACCGGCGCTCACCCGAACAGGTACGCGGTCTACTCTCCGCATACCACCGAGGCGTACAGCGAGGTCGTACGCGGGACGGCGACGAAGCCAAGTCCCCTGAATCGAGTAGTCCGACCGGAAACTCGCACGGCGGCAAGGAGCTGGAATGACAACAACGCAGGATCTCGGCTGGCTTTTGGCCAACTTCGCCGATCGAGTGCCCGGAGTGGCGCACGCGGTCGCCGTCTCCGCTGACGGCCTGCTGCTCGCTGCCTCGCGCGACCTGCCGAGGGACCGGGCCGATCAGCTTTCCGCGATCGCCTCCGGACTGGTCAGCCTGACGCAGGGCGCTTCGCGGTGCTTCGAGGGCGGTGCGGTACTCCAGACCGTGGTTGAGATGGACAACGGGTTCCTGTTCCTGATGTCGATCTCCGACGGCTCGTCGTTCGCGGTACTCGCCGCGCGCAGCTGCGACGTGGGCCAGGTCGGGTACGAGATGGCCCTGCTCGTGGACCGGGTGGGCGACGCGCTGACCCCGCCGGCGCGCACCGCGGCGTCGATGCTCGGCTGACGCTCGCAAGACGTACCGATATCCGTACCGCGGCATATAGACGGGACGAGGAGGTGAACGGCTATGGTTGCCGACCGTGACGAACCCACCGGCGCGCTGGTCCGACCGTACGCCGTCACCCGCGGTCGCACCCGGCCAAAGTTGGATATCGCGCTCGAAGCGCTCGTCGAAACGACGGCGCGGGGCCGTACCGCGTTGCACCGTGAGGGCGGCGGCGGTCACGGCCGGGAACAGCAGTACATCGCCGCGTTATGCGACGGTCGGCTACAGTCCCTGGCCGAGGTCGCGGCGCGGATGCAGTTACCGCTCGGGGTGGCCCGAGTACTCATCGCAGACATGGCCGCGGACGGGATGGTCGCGGTATACGAGCCGACGTCGTTCGAGAGTAATGACTCGGTGGGCACGGAGTTGCTGGAGAGGGTGCTGAGTGGACTTCGCAGGCTCTGACATGGCATACCGCCCGACGAATGGGCGTGTGACGTCGGCGAAGATCGTGATTGCCGGCGGCTTCGGGGTGGGCAAGACGACCCTTGTCGGCTCCGTATCCGAGATCACGCCGCTTACCACCGAGGCGATCATGACCTCCGCGGGCGAGGGCGTCGACGACACCCGGCAGGTACCTGGAAAGGTCACCACCACGGTCGCGATGGACTTCGGTCGTATCTCCATCGACCGGGACCTGATCCTGTACCTCTTCGGCACGCCCGGCCAGACCCGGTTCTGGTTCATGTGGGACGAGCTCGTCCGCGGCGCGATCGGGGCGGTGGTCATGGTGGACACCCGCCGCCTCGCCGACTGCTTCGCCGCGATCGACTTCTTCGAGCACCGGCGGCTGCCGTACCTGGTCGCGATCAACTGCTTCGACGGCATGCAGTACCACAGCTCCCAGGACGTACGCGATGCGCTGGCCGTCTCGCCAGAGGTACCGGTGGTCGCCTGCGACGCGCGCAGCCGTGAGTCGACCAAGCACGTATTGATCTCGCTCGTCGAGTACGTGCTGACGATGCGCCGGCAGCGGGCCGGGGCACCGGCCTGACCGTCGATCCGCCCGCCTGAGCGATCCGTGGAGGGTCGTTTGGGCGGGAGGGGTTACTCGACCCTGACCGAGTCCGCGTGCCGCCTCTGAGAGGCGGCACGGGCGTCCGAGGCGGCGACGCTACTGCCGGGCCGCCGAGCGGTACTCGTAGCCCTCGTCGCGGTCGCCGTCCCAACTGTCCCGGGTGAAGTCCCAGCCGCCCGCGGACTCGCGCCCGGGCCGGCCGCCGACGGCGAAACCGCGCACCTCCTCGCCTCGCCTGGAGCCGCGGAAGTAGCCGGTGGTGTGTGCCGCCATGGCCGCCGGGTCGCGCACGATGCGCAGGCCGCGGTCCTGGTCGTTGACGGGCGGGAGCGGGGAGCCGGGTACCAGGTTGGCCTGCGGTACCCGCCGGGGCAGGCCGGCCGTGGTCTCCTCGCCCAGGACCGGCTCCGAGGCGCGCTCCGCCGCCCGCCAGCCGAGGTCTGCCGGGTTCTCCCAGTCGAGCGAGGTGTCCTGCTGCTCGACGTGCCCGACGAACCACGCCGAGCGGGCCGCGGCGAAGATCAGCAGGTCGCCGTCGTTGTCCTCGCTGCCCGCGCCCACGAGCGACTCGCCCGTATCAAGGGCGTCGCGGCCGCCATTGGGCTCGACGAGGCGTAGCGGCGGCGGGCTGTACGGTGCGTCGAAGCGCGGTGCCTCCTCGCGCCGCGCGGCGCGTTCCGGCAGCGGTTCCGGCTCGGCGCGCGGCGCGTAGTCGAGCAGCGGGTTCGGCTCGGGGATGTTCAGCTTCGGCGGTTCGCTGGCCAGGGATTCGTCCTGCCAGGGCGGGGCCACCCGGCCGTTGCGCGGCGGCGTCGTGGCCGGGTGCTCCAGCACGGTCGGCGGCAGGTTGGTGAGCGTGTACGCACCCTCGCGCGGTACGGGGGGCTGCTCGCCGGTGCGACCGGTGTCGTAGCCGTTGGTGTTCAGCGGCCAGTCCCCGCGGGTACCGGGCGGCGCCACCTCGGGAGCCGGGCGCGGCGCGGGTACCGGTACCGCCGCGCTCGCGTACGCCGGCGTCTGGTGCTGGTACGGCGGCTGGGCGGGGGCGGGAGCGGGCCGCGCGGCGAGGTGGTCGGGCTGCCGGTGGGCGGGGCCGGGCGGCGCGCTCGTCGGCGCCGGCAGCGGGTTCGTCGTCGCCGTGACCAGTGGCGGAGGAGCCGAGGGCGCCGGGGGCGCGGTGCCGACCGCCGCGGCCGCGGCCACACCACTGGTGCGGGTGCTGGGCGGAACGGTGACGCGGGGCCGGCGGGAGGTGCCGCGGGCGGGCTCGGCCGGGGGCTGGGCGGGCTGGGCGGGCTGGGCAGGCTGGGCAGGCTGGGCAGGCAGATCGGCGAGCGGTTCCCGTGCCGGACGCGCCGGCTGGGCGCGGCGGCGACCGGCGGACGGTGCCGGCGCGCCCTTCTCCGCGAGCAGGGTTACCAGCGTGGCGGCCGCGCTGTCGCAAGCTCGTACCGCCGCCACGCTCTGCTGGATGGTCTGGGCCACGGCTGTGGTGAGCGTCTTGCCGATGCCGGTGCGGCGGGGGGTCTCGCTGATCGCGACCCGCAGCGCGGTGACCGCATCGCTGATCCGTCGGGTGTCGCCGACACCCGACGCGACGAGTTCCGCCACGACCGCCTCGTCCCGGCTTCGGCTGCCGGTGCCCAGCAGGCCCGGCTCGGGGAGCGCGTTGAGGATCGCCAGCGGCACCGGGTCGGCCGGGTCGGGGTAGGCACGCAGGGCCGCCGGGTACAGCTCGCGCAGGACATCGCGCAGCGCGACGGCCGCGGCCTGGCGCCCGGATGCGATGGCGGCGTGCGCGGCCAGCACGGACCGCAGCGCGGTCAGCTCGCGAGGCGCGGAGCGCACGGCGGCGGCCAGCGCACCGGCCTGCAGGGCCCGGGCGATGCCGATGGCGCGGCGGACGGACGGCGCGGCCTCCCGCTCCTCTGGGGAGTCATCGTCACAGAAGCGCTCGGCGTAGTCGTCCAGCGATTCCTCGTCAACGAACGCGAGCGGCCGGCCAGCGGCGGCGAGCAGCAACGCGACGTGTCGCTCCTCGCTGTCCGTGGCCAGGGCCACGTCGGCGCCGCCCCCGGAGCGTTCGGCGAGTACCGCGCCGAGTCGCGCGTAGCCGGGCGCGCTGTCCGGGACCTCCGACACGTGCAGCAGCCTGCCCGAGTCGTCGACGACCGCGACGGTCAGTGATTCTGTTTGCTCGGTACCTGCAGGCGAGCCCGAAGGCTGCCTTGACGAGAGACCGCAGTACACCCGCACGAGCGCCACAGCGTCGTCCTCCTCCTCGGTCCTCTCGTGGTGTTACGCAGCGCACCGGAGGGTACCCCCCCAGATTGCCCAAGGTCTGATGCTCCCTGGTCGAGGGTCAGTCGCGCCAGTCCACAGCGGCCGAGATCTTGCCGATTATCGTGCGCCAGCTCAGAGGTGCGGCTTCTGCCCCGATTTTCTTCAGCTTGCGGCGTGCGAAGAAGCCGCTCACGCCGCCGCTCTCCGCCGTGCGCATCACCTCATCGAGGTCGTCGAGCGGCGATCCGGGGGCGAGTGAGTCCATCACGGAGGGCAAGCGCAGCGCGTACCCGAGGTCACGGGCGATCTCACCGGCCTGGATGAGTAGCGGCGCGTCCCAGGCGTCGTATCCGCCGCGCAGGTTCTCTACGACGAGGTCCAGCTCGTACCGGTCCTCCTCCAGCGGTACCACCCGCTCGGCGGTGATCCCCTCGACCACCTGCGGCCAGGTGGCCAGCTGGCTCAGGTCGTGCTCGGCTCCGGAGCGGACGTACTCGGCGAGCCCTTCGGGGGTACGGAAGAGGTACAACCTGCCGCGACGGCCGAGGAAGACCGGTACCTCCTCGTTGCGGGCCGCCTCGCCACCCGCCTCGTCGCCTTCTTCGTCCTCATCCTCGTCGCCTTCTTCGTCCTCGCCGTCTTCGTCTTCCTCGTCCTCGTCATCCTCGTCGGATTCGTCGAGGTCGTCGTCTTCGTCGTCGGCATCGAGCGCGTCGTCGGCCTCGTCGACCGGGCGCTCGTCCTCATCCTCGTCTTCGTCCTCGTCGTAGCCGGCGATCGCCTTCTCGTCCCCGGCGAAGGCACGGGTGGGACGCTGCCGGTCCGGAAAGGCGTCCGACTCGCGCTCGGAGATGTCGGTCGGCGTCACCTCAGTCTCCGGGCGGTACGCCCGCAGCGTGTACCCCACTCCCTTGGGTAGGGCGATCTCGAGCACGTCGACATGTACCGACTCCCAGAAGGCGTCGACCTCCGGGCCGCGTTCGAGCTCCTCGTCCTCGACCTCGGCCTCGGCCGGCTGGGCGGCGTCGGTCTCGTCCAATTCCTCGGTCTCGATGTCGTCGGTGTTGCGTCGTCCGGCGCTCTGGCGGGCCACGGCGACCTCCGTCTGTTCGTATTGATGCCTGCCGGTGGACTCTGGCGACACACCATATCTGGACCGCTTGGCGGCACGGCTACCAGCCAGAGGTTATATCAGCCCGCGCCGGGCCGGGCGCCGGCCGTACCCCTCGGGTTATACGCCCTTCGGGTGCCAGACCGTCTTGGTTTCCAGGAACGCGGTCAGCCGACCGGTACCGGGATCGGCGCTCCAGTCGCCGGGAAGGCGCGGTACCCGCTTGAGGTTCTCGGCCGCCTCGCGCTCCAGGTCCGCCCGCAGCGCCGGATCGGCCCCGGTGAGGTCGAGGGCGTTGACGTCGAGGTGGCCGGCGAGCCACGGTGCCGTCTCGGTGACCTGGCCGGTGAGCAGGTTGACCACGCCGCCGGGCAGGTCGGAGGTGGCCAGCACCTCGGCGAGCGTGATAGCGGGTAGCGGCCGGCCCGGCGCGGCGAGCACCACCGCGGTGTTGCCGGTGACGATCACCGGGGCGAGCACGCTGACCAGGCCGAGCAGGCTCGAGTCGGGCGGCGCGAGGATGCCCACCACGCCGACCGGTTCGGGTGCGGAGAGGTTGAAGTAGGGGCCGGCGACCGGGTTCGCGTTTCCGTACACCTGAGCGATCTTGTCGGCCCAGCCCGCGTACCAGACCCAGCGGTCGATCGCGGCGTCCACAGTGGACTCCGCAGTGCCGGAACCGTCGGCACCGTCGGCACCGTCGGAGGCGGCCACCTCGTCGATGAACTGGGCCCGGCGGCCCTCCAGCATCTCGGCGATCCGGTACAGGATCTGGCCCCGGTTGTACGGCGTGGCGCCCGACCACTTGCCGAACGCGGCGCGCGCGGCCCGCACCGCGTCGCGTACGTCCTTGCGGGAGGCGAGCGCCGCGTTGGCGAGGAAGTCACCGGCGGCGGACGTCACGACGTAGGACCTCCCGGACTCGCTACGCGGGAACGCCCCGCCGATGAACAGCTTGTACGTCTTGCGAATTGCCAGCCGCTCGGTGCCCGCTACACGATCAGTGCTCAAGGTAGGCCTCCAGCCCATGCCGGCCGCCTTCCCGGCCGTACCCCGACTCCTTGTACCCGCCGAACGGCGAGGTCGGGTCGAACTTGTTGAACGTGTTGGCCCACACCACGCCGGCCCGCAACTGGTCGGCGATCGCGAGGATGCGGGAACCCTTCTCCGTCCAGATCCCGGCGGAGAGCCCGTACGGCGTATTGTTCGCCTTCTCCACCGCCTCCGCCGGGGTACGAAACGTCAGTACCGACAGCACCGGCCCGAAGATCTCCTCGCGGGCGATGCGGTGCGCCTGCGATACCCCCGTGAAGATCGTCGGCGCGAACCAGAAGCCGCGGTCGGGCAGCTCGCACGGCGGCGACCAGCGCTCTGCGCCTTCCTGGTCGCCCGCCTCGGACAGCTCGCGGATCCTCGCGAGCTGCGCCGCCGAGTTGATGGCCCCGATGTCGGTGTTCTTGTCCAGCGGGTCGCCCAGGCGCAGCCGGGCCATCCGCCGCTTGAGCGCCGCCAGCAGCGGTTCGGCGACCGACTCCTGGACGAGCAGGCGCGAGCCGGCGCAGCACACGTGGCCCTGGTTGAAGAAGATGCCGTTGACGATGCCCTCGACCGCCTGGTCGATCGGCGCGTCCTCGAAGACGATGTTCGCGGCCTTGCCGCCCAGCTCCAGGGTGAGTCGCTTGTCGGTGCCGGCGACCGCCTTCGCGATCGACCGGCCCACCTCGGTCGAGCCGGTGAACGCGACCTTGTCGATGCCGGGGTGCTCGACGAGGTACCGGCCGGTGTCGCCGGCGCCGGTCACGATGTTGACCACGCCGGGTGGCAGGTCGGCCTGCTGGCAAACCTCGGCGAAGTGCAGCGCGGACAGCGGGGTGGTCTCGGCGGGCTTGAGTACGACGGTGTTGCCGCAGGCGAGTGCCGGTGCGATCTTCCACGCCAGCATCAGCAGCGGGAAGTTCCACGGGATGACCTGCCCGGCCACCCCGAGCGGACGGGGGTCCATGCTCGAGTTTCCCGCGGCGTCGCTGGCGGCTTCGCCGCTTGACCGACTCCGACGCGGCAACCCGGCGTGGGCGAGCTTGTCGGCCCAGCCGGCGTAGTAGAAGAAGTGCGCGGCGGACAGCGGTACGTCCACGTCGCGCGACTCCCGGATCGGCTTGCCGTTGTCGATGGACTCCAGCACCGCGAACTCCCGCGCGCGCTCCTGCAGCAGCCGGGCGATGCGGTACAGGTACTTGGCCCGGTCCCGGCCGGGCAGGTCGCGCCAGGTGTTCTCGTACGCCTGGCGGGCGGCCGCGACGGCTCTGTCCACATCGGACGGACCGGCGGCGACGACCTCGGCGAGCGGGTCCTCGGTGGCGGGGTTGACCGTCTTGAACCGGCCGCCGTCCAGCGGCTCGACGAAGTCGCCGCCGACGAACAGCCCGTACGAAGAGCGGATGTCCACAATGGACGTGGACTCGGGCGCGGGTGCGTACTCGAACGCGGTCATGGGTCAGTCCAGAGTGAAGTAGTCGGGGCCCGGGTACCGGCCGGTCGACAGCTTGGTCCGCTGCATCAACAGGTCGTTGAGGAGCGTAGAGGCGCCGAAGCGGAACCACTCCGGCGCCAGCCAGTCCTCGCCGGCCGTCTCGTTCACGGTAACCAGGTACTTGATGGCGTCCTTCGCGGTACGGATGCCGCCGGCCGGCTTCACGCCGACCTGCTGCCCGGTCGCGTCGCGGAAGTCGCGCACCGCCTCCAGCATGACGAGCGTGACCGGCAGCGTGGCGGCCGGCTGCACCTTGCCCGTCGAGGTCTTGATGAAGTCGCCGCCGGCCAGCATCGCGAGCCAGCTCGCCCGGCGTACGTTGTCGTAGGTGGCGAGCTCGCCGGTCTCCAGGATCACCTTCAGGTGCGCCGCGCCGGCGGCCCGCTTGACCTCGGCGATCTCCTCGAAGACCGGCAGGTACCGGCCGGCGAGGAAGGCGCCCCGGTTGATCACCATGTCGATCTCGTCGGCTCCCGCGGCGACCGCCGCCTCGGTCTCGGCCACCTTGACCGGGAGCGGCGACTGGCCGGACGGAAAAGCGGTGGCGACGCTCGCTACGTGGATGCCGCTACCGTCCAGAGCCGCCACGGCCGTGGGCACCATCGCCGGATACACGCAGATCGCCGCGACCGGGGGACAGGTCGGATCGGCAGGGTCGGGCCGGCGCGCCTTCGCGCACAGCGCCCGTACCTTCCCGGGCGTGTCCGCGCCCTCCAGCGTGGTCAGGTCGACCATACGGATCGCGAGATCCAGCGCCCAGGCTTTCGCCGTGGTCTTGATGGACCGGGTACCCAGCATCGCCGCGCGGGCATCCGCACCCACCTGGTCGACGCCGGGCAGGCCGTGCAGGAAGGCGCGCAGCGACGCGTCCGAGCGGGCGACGTCGAGAACAGCGGTGGTCACACCGCGAGCTTACGCGGATGACGGCCGCGTGATCTTGGGTGCTATACGATGCCGAAAGCGCAGCGGGCCGCGGAGCGAACGGATGTTGGAGCGCGCGGCGGCCTCTGGACTGAGGGGCGGACGGAGAGCTATGGACGTGACCGTGGTGGACCACCCGCTGGCGCAGGCGCGGCTGACTGCGATGCGCGACGAGCGGACCGACTCCGCGACCTTCCGGGCCGCGCTGCGCGAGCTGACCACGATGCTGGTGTACGAGGCCACCCGCCCGATCGAGGCGGCGCACTACCCCGTACAGACCCCGGTCGGTACGGCCCGCGGTACCCGGCTGGCCAACCCGCCCCTGCTGGTACCGGTGCTGCGGGCCGGGCTGGGCATGGCCGACGCCACCCTCGCCCTGCTGCCCGAGTCGTCGATGGGATTCGTCGGGCTCGCCCGCGACGAGCAGACCTTCCAGCCGCGCGCCTACATGGAGTCGCTGCCGGTCGACCTCACCGGCCTGCCGGTGCTGGTGCTCGACCCCATGCTCGCCACCGGCGGGTCGCTGGAGCACTGCTGCCGCCTGCTCGCCGAGCGGGGCGCCACCGACATCACGGTGATCTGCGCACTCGCCGCGCCGGCCGGGCTTGAGCGGCTGGAGCGCTCCGGGCTGCCGTTGCGTGTGGTGACCGCCGCGATCGACGAGAAGCTCAACGACAAGATGTTCATCGTGCCGGGCCTCGGCGACGCCGGTGACCGCCAGTTCGGCGGCATGCCCCGTTTCTAGGCTCGCTGCCCCTCCCGTTCCCGGCGTCCAAGATCCGCCTGGGTCGTCCAAGATCCGCGTGGGTCGTCCAAGATCCGCGCAACTTCTTTGATATTGCGGTGTTGGGCCGCCCTCAACCCCGCAACTTCAATGAAATTGCGCCAGGAGGGGCGGGGGCGCGGCCGCCAGGAGGGGCGGGGGCGGGGGCACCAGGAGGGGCGGGGGCGGGGTGGGGGTGCGGGGTC
>JBPYFB010000167.1:0-9152 GCA_051986465.1 Rugosimonospora sp. | reverse complement strand
TCTCCCTGGTCTGCCGGGCCGGCACGCCTCGGGACGGCTCGGCACCCTGTGTGCTCTACGGCTACGGCTCGTACGAGGCGAGCCTGGACCCCTGGTTCTCCATCCCCCGGCTCTCCCTGCTGGACCGTGGCGTGGTGTTCGCCGTGGCGCACGTGCGCGGCGGCGGCGAACTGGGCCGGGCCTGGTACGACAACGGCAAGATGCTGGCGAAGAAGAACACGTTCAGCGACTTCGTCGCATGCGCCCGGCACCTGGTCAAGTCGGACTGGACGTCGGCGGACCGGCTGGTGGCCCGGGGCGGCTCGGCCGGCGGCCTGCTGATGGGCGCCGTGGCCAACATCGCGCCGGACGCGTTCTCGGGCATCGTCGCGCAGGTACCGTTCGTGGACGCGCTCAACTCGATCCTGGACCCCTCGCTGCCGTTGACGGTCACCGAGTGGGAGGAGTGGGGCAACCCGCTGGAGGACCCCGAGGTGTACCGGTACATGAAGTCGTACTCGCCGTACGAGAACGTGTCCACTGTGGACTATCCGGCGATCCTCGCGGTGACGAGCTTCAACGACACCCGGGTGCTGTACCACGAGCCGGCGAAATGGGTGGCCCGGCTGCGCGCGATCGCGCCCCGGACCGACGTACTGCTCAAGACCGAGATGGGCGCGGGGCACGGCGGGCCCTCCGGCCGGTACGACTCGTGGAAGGAAGAGGCGTTCGTGATCGCGTGGGTACTCGACCGGCTCGGCGTCGTTCAGGAGCCGTCGATCAGTTCGTAGTGCGGGTTGGCGATCGCGGCCTCCGCGCCGTACCGCCCGACCGTGCCGTGCACCCGCAGCCGCTGGCCCGGCCTGATCCCCGGGATGCTGCCGCGGCCGTAGAAGCGCAGCAGCACGCAGCCGGTCGGGTCGGCGAGTTCGACCTCGAGCACCTGGCTGTTGCTGACCGGCCGTACCGACACCGTTTTGATCACGCCCTCGGTGACCTCGCGCTTGCGCGCGTGCAACCCGCTCACCGGCAGCGTCGGCCCCTCGCCGCGCCCCGGACCGCGGTCGTGCAGCGGCCCGGGGGTGACCAGCGGTCGCTGCGCCACCGGTACCGCGGGCGGGGGCGCGGCGCCCGGCGCGGCCCGTACCGACGGCCGGCGTACCCGCTGCAGCTTGCGGATCGCGGCGTCCACGTCGTACGGGATGATCGTCGCGACGGCGTGCGGTACGCGGCTGATGAGTGCGGCGATCCGATCCGCCCGTCGGTTATGCAGTAGCCACCCGCGGGCGCCGTACACGCGCCGGGGCAGCACGACGGTGACCTCCGTACGCCCGTCGGCCACCAGCGTGGCGGTCAGGTCGAGCGCCGCCCGGCCCACCCGGCGGTCCGGGCAGTCCCGCAGTTGCAGCGGTACGTCGCCGCGCTGGATCTCCCGCCACCGGTCGGCGAGCCGCTGCGCGTGTGCGCTGTCGACGACGAAGTGCACCGCGATCAGCGTGTTGGGGTGCAGGATGCGCGCGTACCGGACCGCGCCGAGCGTCGCCACGTCCAGTTCGTCGACGAGGACCAGGACCGCGTGCCGGGCCGGGGCGGGGCTGGTATCCATCATCGGCGCGAAGACGGTGAGCGCCTCCTCCTCGTTCCGGTACCGCTTGTTGAGCCGGATCAGCGCCACGACCAGCAGCGGGAAGATGACCACGACCAGCCAGGCGCCCTCGGTGAACTTGACCACCGCGAAGATCAGCACGACCAGTGCGGACATCCCGCCGGCCGCCGCGTTCACCACCATCCCGCGCCGCCAGCCGGCCTCCCGGCGCTTTGCGTGGTAGCGGGCCATGCCGAAGCCCGCCATGGTGAAGCCGGTGAACACCCCGATGGCGTAGAACGGCACCAGCGAGTTGACCCGGGCGTCGGTAGCCAGCAGCAGGACAATGCTGATCCCCGCGAGCAGCAGGATCCCGGTGGAGAAGGCGAGCCGGTGCCCGCGCCGGGTCAGCGGGCGCGGCAGGAAGGAGTCCGCCGCCACGAAGCTCGCCAGGTACGGGAAGCCGTTGAAGCTGGTGTTGGCGCCGGTGTACAGGATGAGCGCGGAGGCCGCCTGCACCAGGAAGTAGAGCACGTGGCCGACCGGCCCGCCGCCCACGACGAGGCGCGCCTCCTGCGAGATGACCGACGGATACCCACTGCTGTACGGGGTCGCGTGGGTGGCGTGCGCCAGCCAGGAGACGCCGGCGACCAGGAAGCCGAGCACGCCCGCCATCGCCACCAGCGTGGTGCGCGCGTGCCGCCCCTCGGGCGGGCGGAACGCGCTGACGCCGTTGGAGATGGCCTCCAGTCCGGTCAGCGAGGAGCCGCCGTTCGCGAACGAGCGGGCCAGCGTCAGCGTGATGGCAAGCTCGGTCAGCCCGGCCCGGTGGTGGACGGGTACGGTGCCCACCAGCGCGACGGCGTGGTACTGGGGCAGTATGCCCAGCGCCTGCCGGACCAGGCCGGCCACGATCACGCAGCCCAGCGCGGCGACGAAGAAGTACGTGGGGAAGGCGAAGAGCCGGCCCGCCTCCCGGATGCCGCGCAGGTTGCCGAAGGCGAGCACGGCCACCACCCCGACGGTGATTTCCAGGCTGTACGGGCCGAGCACCGGGAACGCCGACGCGACCGCGACGGTACCGGCCGCGGTCTGGACGGCGACTGTCACCACGTAGTCGATCAGCAGCGCCACCGCCGCGACCTGCGCGACCCGCGGCCCGAAGTTGTCCCGGGCCACCACGTACGAGCCGCCGGCCCGCGTGTACACCGTCACCACCTGGCGGTACGAGAGGGTCAGCAGCACCAGGATCGCGAGGATCACGCCGGTGATCGGGAGGACCAGCGTGAACGCGAGCAGGCCGAAGGCGGGCAGCAATTCGATCAGCATCTCCTCGGTGCCGTACGCGGAGGAGGAGATGCAGTCCGGCGCGAGGACGCCCAGCGCGAGGACGCGGGACAGCCGCTCGGAACGCAGGGTGTCGTTCGTCAGCGGCGGGCCGAGCAGGCGACGCTTCAGCCGGTACCCCAGGCTCTCCGGCGGGATCGCGCCCTGCGTGGCCGCGACCTGCTCGGTGACCGCGGACATTTCTGTCCTCTATCCGGTCCCTCGCGCGTCATGCGTCGGCACGCCGTCCCGTCGCTGTTAAGAACGCCACGGTTACCGAGAGTGGGCACCGCGGGTAGGCGCCCGGCATGAGCCAACCGGAGGAATCGCAGGGCAAGACCTCGAAGACCGACAGCGTGCTGCGCGCGCGCCCGCCCGCCCCGGCCCTCGGCGCCCACGTCGTCGGCGGCCCGGAACCGATCAGCGCGGAGGCGCGGGCGCGGGAGATCGCGCACGCCGACGAGCTGGCCGAGGAGGCGGAGGCGAGCAGCCAGGAAGTGAGCTGACCGGGTGGGCCGGCGCCGGGCTCAGCCCCGCCGCCCGCGCCGCGCCCTGATGTAGTCGGCGACCACGTACCGACCGAGATCCTCGGCCTCCGGCGTGAAGACCCGCCCACCGTTACGGCGGGCCACCGCGTCGACGAACCGCCGCAGGCCGGGATCCTCGCCGAGCATGAACAGGTTGAGCGTGGCGCCGTACCGGGTGAGCAGGTCCACCTCGGCCACGGTCGCGTACACCGTCTCCCGGGTCGGCGGCCAGTGGAAGTACGGTTCGCCGTCGTCGAGCAGGTGCGCGGTGGGCTCCCCGTCGGTCACCACGAGTACCACCGGTTCCGACTCGTTGTGCCGGCGCAGGTGCCGGCCGGCCAGGCGCAGCGCGTGCTGCAGGTTCGTCCCCTGCACCATGTCCGGCTCCACCGCCGCCAGCTCCTGCTGGGACAGCGGGACCGCGTACTGGCCGAAGCCGATGATCTGCAGCGCGTCCTGCGGGTACCGGGTGGCGACCAGGTGCGAGAGGGCGAGCGCGGTCTGCTTCATCGGACCCCAGCGCCCCTCGGAGATCATCGAGAACGAGAGGTCCACACAGAGCGCGACCGCGGCCGATACCCGGCGCTCGGTCTCGGCGACCTCGAAGTCCTCGATGGCGAGGGCGACCCGGCCGCCGGCGGGGCGCGGCGCTCGGCGTACCGCGTTGCCGATTGTCCGTACCACGTCTATGGGCTGCTCGTCGCCGAACTCCCACGGCCGGGACGCGCCGGTCAGCTCGCCCGCCGCCCCGGCGTCGCTCATGTCGTGCTGGCCCTGGCGGCCCCGCTCCAGGTCGGCGAAGACCCGGCGCAGCGCGGTGCCGCCCAGGCGCCGCAGCGCCTTCGGGCTGAGCGTCAGGCCATCCGAGTCCCGGGTGACCCAGCCCTGGCGGCGCAGTTCCCGCTCCAGCTCCTGCAGCCGGCGTACGTCGTCGGCGGCGCGGCGGCCCAACTGCCGGGCGACCGCCTCCACGTCGATGTCGTCGAGGGTGGCGCCCGGGTGCTCCTGGCCCAGCTGTTCCAGCAGGTCGTCCAGCTCGGCGATCTCTTCGAGCACCCCGGTCGCCTCGCCGTACCCGAGCCCCTGCTCGCCGCGTACCTGCTGGCGCCGGTTCCAGGCCAGGTCGGGGCGCAGCGTGCGCAGGTTCGCGTTGAGCGCGGCCATCTCGGCGGCGAGGTCGCCGTCGCCCAGCGCCCGCGCCATCAGCCCGGCCAGCTCCTCCTGCTGCTGCGGGGAGAGCGAGCGCATCAGCCGCTCGGCGGCGGCCGCGCGCCGGGCCAGTGCGTCGATCAGCTCGTCGACGGAGCGCGGGTTCTCCGGGAAGAACTCGCCGTGCCGGTTCATGAAGTTGGCGAAGGCGTCGGCGGTGTCCTCGCCGCGGGCGTGCCGTGCCAGCAGGTCGTTGAGGTCGTGCAGCAGCTCTTTGATGCGCTGGTTGGCGTTGGGATCACGGGCCGGGTCGGCACCGCGCAGCGCGTCGCGCAGCCCGGTGAAGCGCTGCTCCAGTACGTCGCGGCGCAGCCCGTCGAGGATCTGCTGGTAGATCTGGCGCGCCTCGTCGCTGGCCCAGTTGTAGTCGGACAGCTCGTCCACGGCGCGCGCGGTGGACCGGGGCAGGCTGTCCAGCATCGCCTCGGCGAAGCGGGCCGCGTCGTCGTCGCGGCCGGCCAACTCCTCGCGCTCGGCGGCGAGCGCCTGGTCGAGTTGGGCGCGGGCCCGGGTGACCGCGCCGTCCAGGTCGCCGCGGCGCATCGCCTCGCGGCGCTGGCGGCGGGCGCGCGCGGCGAGGTCGTCCAGGCCCCGGCCGGCGCGCGGTCCCCGGCGCAGCAGTTCGCGCAGCGCATCCCGCAGGCTCCCGCCGGCCAGTACCTCGGCACCGACCTCGTCGACGGCGGCGCGTACGTCGAACGGGGGCGCGAGCGGGTCCGGCCCGCCGTTCCAGGCCCCGTACCGGTACCGATTCCCTCGCACCATCGTTAGTCCCGGCCGCTGTACAGGGTGCGCCCGTCGTCGGTGACCGCCTTCGACAGGCGCCGGGTCAGGTGCAGCCCTTCCAGGGTGAACTCGACACCGGCCGCCGCCTGACCGCGGTTGGGCGCGTCGCCCAGCCCGAGCCGATCCAGTACCTTCGCCAGGCCCGGTACCGTGCCGACCTGGCGCAGCAGCTCCTCGGCGCCGACCAGCTCACCGGTCTCGACGATCTCGCCGTCGGCGACCAGCTCCGTGAAGCCGGACAGGTCCAGCCCGGACAGCCGGGAGCGGAACGTCTCGGCGGTGGCCGTACGCAGCAGGTGCCCCAGGATCTCGGTCTCCCGGCCCTCTTCGCCGCTCTCGAACTCCACCTTCCCGCGCAGCGTGCTGGTCACCGATACGGCGTCGCCGATGCGGGCCACCGGGTGCTGCTCGCCGAGCAGGCCGGCGCGGCGCAGCGCGGAGGCGGCGACCGTCTCGGCCGCCGCGATCGCGAACCGGGCGGATACCCCGGAGCGGCTGTCCACCGAGCGCGACTCGCGTACGTCGCGGGTGAAGCGGGCCACCACTTCCAGCACGTGGTCGGGTACCTCCGCCACGAGCTGCGCCTCCTGGACGATCAGCTGCACCTCCCGCTCCAGCTCAAGCGGGTAGTGCGTACGGATCTCGGCGCCGAACCGGTCCTTGAGCGGCGTGATGATGCGCCCACGGTTGGTGTAGTCCTCCGGGTTGGCGCTCGCCACCAGCAGTACGTCCAGCGGCAGCCGGAGCTGGTACCCGCGCACCTGGATGTCGCGCTCCTCCAGCACGTTCAGCAGCGAGACCTGGATGCGCTCGGCGAGGTCGGGCAGCTCGTTGATGGCGAAGATGCCACGGTTGGTGCGCGGTACGAGTCCAAAGTGGATAGTCTCCGGATCGCCGAGGGTACGGCCCTGCGCCACCCGGATCGGGTCCACGTCACCGATGAGGTCGCCGACGCTGGTGTCCGGGGTGGCCAGCTTCTCGCCGTACCGCATCGAGCGGTGCAGCCACGTCACCGGCAGCGCGTCGCCCTGCTCGGCGGCGAGCCGCTGGGAGGCGGGCGCGATCGGGTGGAACGGGTGCTCGTTGAGCTCGGAGCCGGCGATCACCGGGGTCCACTCGTCGAACAGCGCCGACAGTGCGCGCATCACCCTGGTCTTGCCCTGCCCCCGCTCGCCGAGCAGCACCATGTCGTGGCCGGCGAGCAGGGCCCGCTCGACCTCCGGGAGCACGGTGTCGTCGTACCCGACTATCCCGGGGAACCGGGGCACACCCTCCCGCATGAGGGCGAGGAGGTTCTCCCGCAGTTCCTGCTTGACTGTCCGGTACCGGTGCCCACTGGCTCGCAGTTCACCAACGGTCGTAGGCAGCTCTGGCGCTTGTGTCACTCCCCGACGCTAGCGCGCCAACGTTGCCTGCGCGAACAAACTACGCAGTGGCACCCGCCCCGACCTGAAGCCGCATCAACACCGCGACCAGCAGCAGTAGCGCTACCAGCGCGGCGATCACCCGCCGTCGCCGCCGCGTCTCGTACGCGTGCCACCAGGCGATCGCCGCCTCCGCGATCGGGCTGAACTCCAGCCGTACGGTCGTGCGCAGGTACGGGGCGAGGCGTACCGCACTGCTCGACCAGTACGGCCGCTCGTCCTCCCGATGCCACACCTGGATCTCGCCGGACCACACCTCTTCACCCTCGCGGCCCCAGAACCGCTCGGCGTCGAAGCGCCGTACCCGCCGGGCCAGCGCGTGGTGCAGGTACTCGTCGGCCGCCCGGGGCTGGCCGAGCAGTACCCGGCGCAGCTCCAACCAGTGCCACCAGCGGGCGACATCGCTGAGCACCTCGGGGTAGAGCCCGTCGGCGTCGTGCTCGTCGCCCACCGCCTGGGTCACCTCGGTGCGCAGCCAGTTGATCTGCCGGGCGACGAACGACACGTACCCGGCCGGGGGTTCCAGCGCCATCCGCGGGAGCAGCCGCACCACGCTGAATTACTTCACCCGATGCCCATCCGTTTGTCGAGCCCGGCCCGGCGCAGCGCGTCTGCCATGGCACCGCCGGCGGGCTCGCGGCGGGGGGTGTCCCGCTTGCCCTTCGCGCCCCCCGCGCCTCTCGCGCCCTTCGCAGTTCCTGGGCCGTTCGCGGGTGCCGAGCGGCTGCCCCCGGCCGGCGCCGCGGGCTCGTCCTCCAGGCGCAGCGTCAGGGAGATCCGCTTGCGCGGTACGTCGACGTCGAGCACCCGTACCCGCACGATGTCGCCGGACTTCACCACATCACGTGGATCCTTGACGAACGTCTTCGAGAGCGCCGATACGTGCACCAGGCCGTCCTGATGCACGCCGATGTCGACGAAAGCGCCGAAGTTGGCGACGTTGGTGACGACGCCCTCCAGCACCATCCCGGCGCGCAGGTCGGCCAGCGTCTCCACGCCCTCGGCGAAGGTGGCCGTACGGAAGGCGGGTCGCGGGTCGCGCCCCGGCTTCTCCAGCTCCTTGAGGATGTCGGTGACTGTCGGCAGGCCGAAGCTGCCGTCTACGAAGTCGGTCGGCTTGATGGTGCGCAGCAGCGCGCCGTTGCCGATGAGGGTACCGATCTCCCGCGTCGTCGCCTTGAGGATGCGGTGCACCACCGGGTACGCCTCCGGGTGCACGCTGGACGCGTCGAGCGGGTCCTCGCCGCCCTGGATGCGCAGGAAGCCGGCGCACTGCTCGAACGCCTTCGGCCCCAGCCTCGGTACCTCCTTGAAGGCGCGGCGGGAGCGGAACGGCCCGTGCGCGTCCCGGTGCGCCACGATGTTCTCGGCCAGCCCCGGCCCGATGCCGGAGACCCGGGACAGCAGCGGTACCGACGCCGTGTTGACGTCGACACCAACACCGTTCACGCAGTCCTCGACGACCGCGTCGAGCGAGCGGGACAGCTTCACCTCGGACAGGTCGTGCTGGTACTGGCCGACGCCGATCGACTTCGGATCGATCTTGACGAGCTCGGCGAGCGGGTCCTGGAGCCGGCGTGCGATGGAGACCGCGCCGCGCAGCGACACGTTCAGCTCGGGCAGCTCCTGCGTCGCGTACGCGGAGGCGGAGTAGACCGAGGCGCCGGCCTCGGATACCACGATCTTGGTGAGCTTCAGGTCGGGGTGCAACTTGATCAGGTCGCCGGCCAACCGGTCCGTCTCGCGTGAGGCGGTGCCGTTGCCGATCGCGACCAGCTCCACCTGGTGCGCCTTGGCCAGCCGGGCCAGCTTGTCGATCGACTCATCCCAGCGCCGCTGAGGCTCGTGCGGGTAGATCGTGTCGGTCGCCACCACCTTGCCGGTCGCGTCGACCACGGCCACCTTCACGCCGGTACGGAAGCCCGGGTCCAGGCCCATCGTCGCGCGGGCCCCGGCGGGCGCGGCGAGCAGCAGGTCGCGCAGGTTGGCCGCGAACACCGCGACCGCTTCCTCCTCCGCCGCCTGCCACAGCCGGGTGCGCAGGTCGAGGCCGAGGCGGACGAGGATGCGGGTACGCCAGGCCCAGCGCACCGTGTCGAGCAGCCAGCGGTCCGCCGGCCGGCCCTGGTCCCGTACCCCGAACTGGCTCGCCACGGCGATTTCGTACCCGTCGGACTCCTCGGGCTCCAGCGTCAGGTCCAGCACGTCCTCCTTCTCGCCCCGGAACATGGCGAGGATCCGGTGCGAGGGGAGCTTGGTGAACGGCTCGGAGTAGTCGAAGTAGTCGGCGTACTTGGCGCCCTCGGTCTCCTTGCC
>JBPYFB010000166.1:0-2532 GCA_051986465.1 Rugosimonospora sp. | reverse complement strand
CTGGTGCCGGCCTGTACGGCGACCGCGGCGACAGCGGCGCCCGCGCCCGCGCCGGCGGCCCGCACCCACAACGGTGGCGTGCCGGTGAGGAACAGCACCGCGAGGGCGAGGATCACCACCAGGCCGGGGAGGATGAACGCGGCCCCACCGAGCAGTGCGCCGAGGCGGCCACGGACCCGCCACGCGCAGAAGATGGCCAGTTGGGTGGAGGCCGGCCCGGGCAGCAGGTTGCAGGCGGCGATGGCGTCCTCGAACTCGCTCGCGTCAAGCCACTGCCGGTCCTGGACGACCAGCTTGCGCAGCAGGGCGATGTGGGCGGGTGGTCCACCGAAGCCGATACAACCGATCCGGCCCCATTCCTTCACCACGGTGCGCAGGCTGACGTCGGCGGCTACCCCTGGCTGGCCCACAGCCCGGACGATACCTCAGCCGCGGTTGCGGCGCGGCACCAGTCGCATAAGGGCGAAGCCGGCCGAGATCAGGGTGAACGCGGCGACCGCGTACCACAGCATGTTGAGCCCGGTGACCGGAAGCATCGCGGCACCGGCCGTCGCGCCCGCGGTGGCCCCAGCGGTGGAGTACATCGAGAACCTCTTGCTACTTTCTACCAGTTGGCCGTGCGGCCCGTTGCCGCGTCGGCCAGTGCCTTGAGATGGGTCGCCTGAAGGAAAACGTCGTAGCACATCTCGACCACGAGCACCGAGGCCAGCACCATCGAGCGCCATCCCCGGCGGCGCACCGTCACGATGCGCTCGACGGCGAAGACCCCGGTGATCGCGATCCACAGTGGATGGAGGTTGGGTCCGCCGGCGGTCAGGCTCCAGGCCAGCGATCCCAGGTAGATGACCATGACCGCGATGCCGAGGAAGCCGACGACCTGGTAACCCCAGTGCTTCACGGTGTGCCGGGTCAGCCCGTACTGGCGCAGGTTCTCCATCGCCCCGCGCTTCCAGCGCAGCCGCTGCCGGTACAGGTGCGACCAGGTCGGCATCACCTCGGTCGTCAGCGTGCACCCGTTCGGGCTGCGTACCTTCCAGCCGAGGTGGCGCAGCGCGAAGGTGAGTTCGTTGTCCTCGGTCAGCACCTCGGTGTCGTACACCTTCGTGCCGCCCCGGGAGGGAAGCCGGCCCTCGGCGCGGGCGGCGACCACGTCGCGCAGCGCCGCGACGTTGAACAGCGTGGCGGTACCGGTGAGCACCAGCACCTTGCCGTCCCTGCGCCGTACGTCGCGCGCATACCGGGCGTACTCGTTGGCCTGTGCCGCCTCGACCCAGCGGTCGGCGACACCGGCCAGTCCACCGCGTCGCGGGTACTCGCCCTCGCGCCCCCGGAAGGTACCGCCGATGCCGCCGTAGATCCGGCCGTCACCGCGGTCGAGCCACTCCTCGGCCACCTCGACGAAGTGCGGATCGAGGAAGCTGTCGGCGTCCATCACCATGATCTTGTCGCGGTCGCCGACCGAGTCCAGCAGGCCGTCCAGGACCTGGTTGAGCGCTCCCGCCTTCTTGTGCGCGTTGCCCACGGTGCCGACAACCGTGGCGCCGTACCGGGCGGCGATGTCGGCCGTACCGTCGGTGCAGTTGTCGGCGATGACCACGACCTCGTCCACCGCGCGGGTCTGCCGGCGCACCGACTCGATCGCGCGGCCGATGTTGGCCTGTTCGTTGTGTGCCGGGATCAGCACGGTGATCCGGCCATCAGCGGTACGGGACCGGGTGACCGTTGCCGCACAAGGCGTGGGGGGAAGCGCCATGGCGGCAACCGTAGCGGCGCTCCGGGCAATATGCGAGCCTTACTCGCGTTTGTGGCGGAACTCATCGTATCGAGCGCACTACCCTGCGTTTAGTCTTTACAGCGCAGGGGACTTTGCGCTACAAAGTTAAGATGTCCAGTGAACACGAGGCGCGGCAGCTGCTCACCGAGGTACGCCGGCTGCGCGTGCGCGCCGCCAACCAGGCTCACGGGGGTGTCTGGCTGCCGGTCACCGCGCTCGCCGGGCTGCTGATCCTGAGCATCGGGCTCTACCGGGCGCCGTTCCACCACCCGCGCGAGCTGACCGTCAGCGTGCCGTACTGGGCGGGGCTGCCCGCCGAGCAGCGCGCGCCGATCGCCTCGTACGCCTTCTGGTTCATCGGCACGGCGACGGTCTTCGCGCTGATCGCCATGTGGTACCGGCAACGTGGCCGCCGGACGGGAATGCGGGTGGCATGGCAGCGCGCGGTGGGCGCCGGACTCGCCGCCCTGCTCCTCCTCGCGGTCATCGCGGCGGTGCCGGTCCAGCTCCCGCAGGACGTGCCCCTGGGCACCCTGACCGACCGGTCGCCGTCGGCCGGCACCGTACTGCTCCATGGCCTGCTCACCCCGCTGCTGCCGGTGGCGGTCGCCGTGGTCGCGCTCGGAATCGTCGAGCACCACCGCGTCCTGGTCGCGGCCGGGGCGTGGGTCGGCCTGCTCGCCTGGCTCCAGTGCACCTTCGGCATCCTCGCGATACCGGGAGCGCTTGCCGGCATGCACGATTCCTCGGCGCAGACC
>JBPYFB010000165.1:0-3334 GCA_051986465.1 Rugosimonospora sp. | reverse complement strand
CCCGCCCGCGAGCTGCCCCGCCCCCGCGCTCGCCCGGTCGGCCCCGGAGCGCAGCTGGTCCGCGCCGGCACCGGCACTCGCGAGACCGCCGGCGAGCTGCCCGGCACCGTCCGCCGCCTGGCCGGTCTGGCTCTTCAGGTCGGTGAACCCGATCAGCATGGCGTTGAAGTACCGCTGCGCGGCGCTGTGCTCGGCGGCCGTACGGACCTCGGTGAAGACGCTGCGCGCCAGCAGCCCCGAGAGGTAGTTGGTGGCGTCATTGTCCACAACGGACAGACGACCCTGGGCCGGCGCCTTCGCCGGGTCGGGGTTACCGGCCAGGTCGGCGGAGAAGTCCGGCGGGATGTCGAAGACGAGGTGGTACCGGCCGGCCGCGAGCCCGCGCAGGGCGTGGGTACGGTCGGTGACCCGCCAGCCGAAGACGTGCCGGTCCAGCAACTCGGCCGCGAGGTCGGCTCCGGCGTGTACCGTGCTGCCGTCGCTCGCCTTCGCGGGCTTGTCCTCATTTACTAGTGCCACCGGGATCCGGTCGAGGTTGCCGTACGGATCCCAGAACGCGCTCAGGTACAGCGCGCCGTACAGCAGGGGGATCACCACGAGCACCGCGAGCGCGGCCGCGGTGAGCCGGCCCCGGGTCAGCCGGCGCAGTTCGAACCGGGCGAGCCTCACCTGTCTACTCCTCTACTCTGTACTCTCGCGCCTCTCGCGCGCTGGTTGGCTCCAGCTCCCGGCAGGTGACGACGACCGCGTACCCGTCGGCGGCGAGCTTTCCGAGCGCATCCCACATCGCCTGCCGCTCCTCGCGGTCGAGCGCGACGTCCACGTCGTCGGCGGCGATCAGGGCCGGGTGCCCGAGGGTGGCGAGCGCCAGCATGAGCCGGTGCCGCTGGTACCGGCTCAGCTCCCGGCCGAGCACGTCAGCAGGCACATCGGGGACGGCCGAATGCCGGTGGACCTGGCCGAGCAGCAGCCTCCGTTCGATGACGTGCTCGGCCACGGTCAGGCCGGGCTCGGGCTCGTACACGCCGGGGACGTAGCCGAGCGCGGCCGGGGCGTCCAGGCGGAGCGACCCCGCGTTGGTGACGAAGTGGCCGGCGAGCGCGAGCAGCAGGGAGGTACGCCCGCTGCCGGCCGGCCCGGTGATCGCGACCAGCTCCCCCGCCTCGATCGACAGGTCGACGTCGCGGAACACCCAGCCGCGGCGGGTACGCAGGCCCAGCCCTTCGGCGGTCAGTACAGGCATCAGCCCTTCCTTTCTGTACTGACCAGTCAGTCTAGATTCTGCGGCACCCCGACGCCATCTCAGGGTCGGTTACCCGGGACACACGGGGGCCGATCCCTGATCCGCCCGCCACCCCTGCTGCACGACGCTGGTCGATGAAGCTGCCTTGATCCTGGAGGGGACATGAACTGGCTACGGGGTGCCCTGGTGCTGACGGGCGGTGCCGCACTGCTCGCGCTCCCGGCCTGCGGGGTGACCAGAAGCTCAACCGACGTGCACGGGTACGAGGTGACCGGCGCCACGACACGCCTGGTGATCGACGACAAGGCAGGCCACGTGAACATCACGACCGGCGACGGGCCGGTACGCGTGACCGAGACGATCAAGTACGGCCGTACCCGCCCGACCACGGCACACACGAACGTCGACGGCACCGTGCACCTCACCGCCGGCGACTGCTGGGCCATCTTCGACCGGGGCTGCGAGGTGGACTACCAGGTGCGGGTACCGGCGGCCACCGCGGTGGAGATCGACGCAAGCGCGGGCGCGGTCACGGTGACCGGCCTGACCGGCGACCTGAAGGTGACGGCGGACGCGGGTACGGTCCAGGCGAGCGGTCTGCGCAGCGCGCACACGACCGTAAAGGCCGACGCGGGGAAGGTATCGCTGCGGTACGCGAGCACGCCGTCCACTGTGGACGCCAAGTCGGACGCGGGGAGCGTGGACATCTGGGTACCCGGCGGCGACGCGTACGCGGTGGACGCGAGTACCGACGCGGGCAAGCGCAGCGTGGGGGTACGGACCGACCCGAACTCGACGCACCACATCACGGCGTACTCCGACGCGGGATCAGTGCGGATCCACGCTACTGGAGGTTGAGCCGCATCGCGGGATCGGCGGACCGGGCGAAGCCGAGCGAGCGGTACAGCGGCTCGCCTTCGCCCGAGGCACGCAGGTCCACTTTGGACACACCGCGCCGCCGGTACCAGTCGAGCATGCTCTCCATGCACGCGCGCGCGTACCCACGGCGGCGGTACCCGGGATCGGTGGCCACGTTGAACACGTACCCGGTCGTACCGGTCGGGTTGTGCGGGCCGGCGATCCGGTACTCGATGGAGCCCAGCACGCAGCACGCCAACCGGCCCGGCGAGCCGGGCGCGTCGACCACGAAAGCGACGAAGTCACCGTCGGGCTCGGCGAGGCGCCTGCCGAGCATCGCCAGCGCGTGCTGCTGCCACGGCCCGGGCTCGGGCTCGATACCGGTGGTGTCGCGGAGCATGACCGCGCGCAGCCGTACCAGCTCCGGCGCGTCCCGCGGCGTCGCCTGGCGCACCCCGTTCCCGTCAGCCACCCCGACATCGTGACGATCTCGGCGCGGCCGCCGCAACCGCATTGACGTTGGGCCTCGGACTCCAAAGTGGGCGGCCGGCCGGACGAGTCACCAGTCGGGCCGGATGGAACTTCCACCGCCTCCGGGCGGGGTGGCGGTCGCCTATGCGGGTGAAAGTTCCGGCACCCTCTCGCGGCCGGCGCGAGCCCGCTTCTTGTCTTGGATAAAGTCCCGGTCAGGCTGGTGTACCGGCGCCGTCCGCGGGAGGATCCCTTCCGTGCGACCAGGCCCACCTGAGTCGCCGGTCAGGAAGGCGGCACCGGGAACTTACAGGCTTCCATTGCTATGGGAGCGTTTCCATGCCAAGATATCGGTCAATTCAAAGCGTGGAAGCCGGGCACAACACCAGATCGTTCAAGGGCTACCGGTAACGGAGAACGAACTGGCGCACCACCATGCCGAACCGCCGTGGCTGGCGGCGTACCGGCACCTACGCAAACCGTCCTGTTGTCACGGTCTTGTCCGCTTAGGCCGGTGACGAAAGATGCGCGAGGAGTCCCCCGCATGAAGTTCAGCTCTTTACGCGGAGCCATGAGCACGCCGCTGCGCCGCACGATAGTCGCGGCCTCGGCGCTGATGCTCGGTTCCGGGATCGTCGTCGTGGCGGCCAGTCAGGCCAACGCGGCGACCGGCTGTAGCGTCAGCTACACCATTGTCAACCAGTGGCCAGGTGGCTTCGGCGCCAACATCTCGATCACCAACTTGGGCGACCCGATCTCCAG
>JBPYFB010000164.1:0-41189 GCA_051986465.1 Rugosimonospora sp. | reverse complement strand
CCCGCACCTGCACTCGCCCCGCCCGCTGCGCGACATGCTCGCCCGGGAACTGGGCGCCGAGGCGAGCTTCGCGGACCTGCCGGTGCGGTTCCAGTGCTGTGCGGCCAATATCGAACGGGCGTCGGAGCACTGGTTCGACTCGGGCCCGGTCATCGACGCGGTACTCGCGTCCGCCGCGGTACCCGGCCTGCTGCCACCGATGGCCATCGGCGGCGAGCACTTCATCGACGGCGGCATCGTCAACTCGATCCCGATCGGCCGGGCGGTGCAACTGGGCGCCGGTACCGTCTTCGTGCTTCAGGTCGGTCGCGTGGACCGGCCGTTGACCGCGCCACGCACGATGCTCGGGGTGGCGCGGGTGGCGTTCGAGATTTCCCGGCGGCACCGGTACGCGCGCGAGCTCGCCGACGTACCCTCCACTGTGGACGTACACGTGTTGCCCACCGGTGGCGGCTCGGAGCGGGACGATTCTCCCTTGGCGTACCGTGACTTCGCCGCGGCCGGCCGCCGCATCGCGCGGGCACACGAGGCATCCACCCGGTACCTGCGTGAGCGTCTGGGATGAGGCCGCCACCGCGGTGGGTCCGCCGAGTCGTACTGGCTCCGCTGGTGGTCGGGCTCGCGCTGGCCCTTGTCGCTTCGGTACCGGTGTGGGTACTGGTGACACTGGCGCTCTCGCCGCTGGTACCGGGCCGGCTGCGCCCGTTGCGGGTCATCTGGTTGGGTGCGGTGTACCTGCTGGTCGAGGCGTGCGCGCTGCTGGCCATGTTCGGCTTGTGGCTGGCCTCCGGGTTCGGTGCGCGGGTCCGGGGACCGGCGTTCCAGCGGGCGCACTACAGGCTGTGCAGCCTGGCTCTGCGCGTGCTGTACCGGCAGGCCGCCTGGGTACTTCGGCTCACCGTACAGATCGAAGGTACCGACCCCGACTCGGTGCCGCCCGAACGCCCGCTGCTCGTGTTCTGCCGGCACGCCGGCCCGGGTGACTCCTTTCTGCTCGCCCACGCGCTCATCAACTGGTACGCACGGCAGCCGCGGATCGTGCTGAAGGAGACGCTGCAGTGGGATCCGGTCATCGACGTACTGCTCCACCGGTTGCCCAGCGTGTTCATCTCGCCGAGCCCGGATCGCGGTGCCGATGTCGAGGCGACGATCGGCGACCTCGCCACCGGGCTCGACAGCAACGACGCACTCGTCATCTTTCCGGAGGGTGGCAACTTCACGCCCCGGCGCCGCATCCGCGCGATCCAGCGGCTGCATCGCTTGGGGCTGCACCGGATGGCGCGGCGGGCGGAGCGGATGCGCAACGTACTGGCGCCCCGGCCCGGCGGCGTGCTCGCCACGCTGGACGCCGCGCCCGAGGCGGACGTGGTGCTGGTCGGTCACACCGGAGTGGACCACTTGCTGACAGTGGGTGATGTGTGGCGGGAACTGCCGATGGACAAGACGATCGTGATGCAGTGGTGGCTGGAGCCGCGGTCCGGCATACCGTCAGGTGCGGACGAGCGCATCGAGTGGCTGTACCGGTGGTGGGGCCGCATCGACAAGTGGGTCGCGGACAACCGACCCTCCACCGTGGCGGCGTGAGGCCGTATTGACCGCGCGGTGACGTGGTCAGTGTGGAGCGTCGTCGTCGGGTGAGCTGACCAACAGCCGGAAGCCCATCGGTACCCGCTGGTGACGAGGCAGGCCGAGCACGGTGAAGTCGATCGCGAGGCCATCGAAGTAGAGCCCTGATCCGGAGGACATCGGCACGTCCGGGATCGTGATCGTGAGAAAGACCGGCAGCTCCTTGCCCGCCGCGACCCTGCTCGGCCGGAACGGCAGCGCCGCGGCTGGGACGAACTCGACGGCGGTGGGCGCAGTGACATGGTTTGCCGCCAGCCGCGCGACCTTGAATATCTGCCGATCCGGCGGGCCGATGCCGGTGACTGTCACCGGCCACGGACCGGGGTTGCGGATAGCCACGCCGAACGTGACCTGGCCGCCGGGATTGACGGCGAACCGCAGCTCCGTCCTGGTCCCCTCGGTACGGATGTCCGCGGCCCCGTGCCACCACGAGCTGCCGTGATCGAGGCGATGGTCGAGGGTGGCCCACAGGTACCCGGCGCACAATGCCACAGTCAGCGCCGCGGCGACCAGAAACCACCGGCGGCGCGTCACCGCAACCTCAACGTGGAGACCTGCGTGGCGCCAACGTCCATGACAGCGCACGCTACAACGTGCGAGCCCGTCAAGCCTTCCCGGATGTCGTTTCCGGCCGGCGTTCGGCGAGTTGCTTGAGGTTCAGCAACTGCCGCCGAGCCATAATCAGGTCGCCGACGGACAGCGCCGGGGCGGCCCAGCGACGCGTCCGCATGACGACCTTCAGGAGCAGGCGCGTCGTGCCGCGATCCTGCGGCACGAGGACGTAGGACACGAAGGCACCCATGATGGTGGCGGTCAGTTGGACACCGGGTTCGACCGAGATGATCCGGCCCAGCCGGCGCCCGCCGGCTGTCGTGAACGCCTCGCCGACGTGAGGTTCGCGGAGGCCGACCAACTCCCGAGGTGAGCGGCGGCCGAGGTTGTCGATCCAGTCATACGAGTACGGACCGAGCCGTACCTGCGCAACCCAGGGCCATACGGCTTCGGCGGGCGCTTCGACGCGTACGCCCCGCCACGCCTGTAGTACGGGTCCGGCGACGAACTCGTCGCACGGGTATACACGCGAGGTCTCGCTGTCGCTCACGCCCCACCGGTCACCGATCACGCATCCATCCTGCACCGAACGACGATCCGGGCTCCGGTGTGGTAACCACGAGAGGTGCCGGGCCGGTCAACCTTCTGGATGGTGCCGTCGTCCTTGCCAACGACGGAAGGAGAACCCGCGTGCGCTGGAAGAACAGGTACGAGGGGTTGGATGCCCTCATCGCCGAGCGGGGCAGCGCGCTGCTCGGCACGGCGGTCCTACTGACCGGCAGTCGGGTGGCGGGCGAGGACCTGCTACAGGCGGCACTCGAGCGACTGGTGCGGTATTGGGGCCGCGTACACAGCGACAAGGAAGGGTACCTGCGTCGCACGATGTACCACCTCGCGGTGGACCAGTGGCGCTCGCGGCGGCGCCGGCCGGAGGTGTTGGCGGCGGTGGAACCGCCCGGGCAGCCGGACGGTACCGACGCGATACACCTGCGGCACGCGCTGGTGCAGGCGCTGGCGACCCTGCCGCCCCGGCAACGGGCGGTGCTGGTGTTGCGCTACTGGGAGCAGCTCAGCGAGGCGGAGGCCGCCGAGGTGCTCGGGTGCTCTGTCGGAACCGTCAAGTCCACGGCCTCCCGCGGGCTTGCCCGCCTGCGTGAGGTCACCGCCCCCTGGGCGATCGAGGAAGCCCAGGCATGGAATGGAGCGAGGAAATGACGAATCTGATCGAGGAAGAACTGGGCGCCGGGATGCGTGAGCGGGTCGCCGGCATCGCCATCACCGGCGATCTCGTCGGCGAGGCGCTGCGCGGCCAGCGGCGTCGCACAATGATCGCGCGTACCGCCTCCGCGATCGGCGTAGTCGGCTTGGCGGGCGCGTTGACCGGCGGGGTACTCGCCACCGGCGGTACCGGGCCGGCAATGGCCACGCATCGACCGTCCACGACCGGCGCCGAGTCGCCGCAGATACGCCTGGCCGCCGTGATCGCGGCCAGCCAGGACACCAGCTACCGGGTGACGAATACGGTCACCGTCAAGAGCCCGCACGTATCGTTGGTTGTCTCTGGCGCGTTCGACCCGGCCACGACCACGGGATACATGCGTATCCCGTTCAGCAACGGGGGCTACCGCGAGGAGCGGCTCATCCACGGCGACCTGTACACCATCGAGGTGGATGCGGGCGGACGCGGGGATTGGCAGCTTGCCGATAAGAAGCACACCACCTTGCCCTTCGACGTCAAGCTCAATGTGCTCGCCCTCTCCGCCGACCCGCAGCAGATGTTCGCTGCCCTCACCCAGTCCGGCGCCAAGATCAGCCAGACCGCCCCTGACAAGTACCATGTCGTCGTGCCCATCCCGCCACGCAAGGGCTTCAACGGCAGCATGAGCAGCGGCACCCTGGTCGGCGACGTGACCGTCGGCGCCGACAAGCGGATCGCCAAGGTGGCCTACGAGGCCACCGTGCGGGGCAGTACCGAGACCGCGGTGTTCGACGGGGCGATGGAGCTGTCCGGCTACGGCAGCCCGGTGACCGTGGAACGCCCCCCGGGCACCTTCGAGTTTCTACCGGGTGGCAAGAAGAAGTGACGTCGAGATAGTCGACCAATCTGCGCGGCGTGGCACCCGTCAGCCACGCCGCGCAGAGCCATGAGTCAGGTGCGCAGGCTCGCCTGGCTGTAGCGCTGGGCGGCAGCGTACACCGGGTCAGGAGCGCCAGCCACGGCGCCAGCCTCGCCCACACGGCACTGAAGGTTAGAGTCCCCGGGTTACGTGGACATGAACGTACCGCAGCCGAGCCGCCACGGACCGGTACACCGTCCACAAGGGACTATCCCGGTGGCATAATTGGGTCGACGCTCCGCGAAGGCGCCGCGATACTCCTCTGCGTGAACGTCGGGTTGCCGGTGCTGTGGGTGTGCGGACCGCCTGGTGTCGGTAAGAGCACGGTCGCGTGGGAGCTGTTCGGCGCGCTCGTCGCGGACGGCGTACGCACCGGATACGTCGACATCGACCAGCTCGGCATGTGCTACGGCCCGGCGGCGACGGACATGCTGTTTCCGGAGCCTGCGTCCGACCCCGGCCGCCACCGGATGAAGACGCGCAATCTCGCGGCGGTGGTGGACAACCTGCGCGCGGCGGGCGCCCAATGCGTCATCGTCTCCGGTGTCACCGACGCGTCCCGCGGCGTCGACCGCGCGTTGCTACCCGATGCCGCGCTGACGGTATGCCGGCTGCGGGCGGATCTGGGCGAGCTGCGGCAGCGGCTGGTCGGCCGGGCGCGCCCGGGCGAGGAGATCGACGACTCGCTGCGCGAGGCGGAGGCGCTGGAGCGGGCGGAGACGGCCGATGTCTGCTACGACACGACCGGACGCGGCGTGGCGGAGGTGGTGCGGCTGGTACGCGAGCACGTCGTTGTCGCGCCGGTCCGTTCCACGCCGGCCGGCTGGGCCGACCCACCGGCGACACCCGGCCGGATCCTGTTGCTGTGCGGCCCGCCCGGGGTGGGCAAATCCATGATCGGATGGTCGGTGTACGCGGGGCTGCGGCGCGCCGGACACCATAGCGCCTTCGTCGACCTGCAGCAGATCGGCTTCTACCGGCCGGCACCGCCGGAGGATCGGGACAACCACCGCCTCAAGGCCGCCAATCTGGCGGCGATCTGGCGGACGTTCCACGCGAGCGGGGCGCACCACCTCGTCGCCGTGGGGCGCGTCGAGCACCCGGACGCGGTACGCGCCTACCGCGCCGCTTTTCCCGCCGCGACGATCACGGTGTACCGGCTGCACGCCGGCCTCGGGCACCTCACCGAGCGGGTCCTGCTGCGCGGGCAGGGGATGGGCCCGCAGATCGCCGGCGAAAGCATGACCGGGCAGCCGGAACCGGTGTTGCGCCGGATCGCCCGCGAGGCGGCGGCGAGCGGCGTGGCGATGGACCGGCTGAGCCTCGGCGATGTGCGGATCGATACCGGCGAGCGCACGGTCGACGAGTCGGCGCAGGTGATCCTTGACCAGGTGTGCGCGTAGTTAGCGCGTCTTGCCGGGGATACCGCCAAAATAGTGCTTATGAGGCCCTTGTTTCGGGCGCGGCCGGTGCCTACCGAGGAGACGCACCGGGCCACCCCGTTCGAGGTCTTCTTCGACCTGGTGATCGTGTTCGCCTTCACCCGGGTCATTCAGTTCATGGCCCAGCCGCCGACGCCGCTGCTCATGGCGCACGGCGTGGTGGTCCTGCTGCTGCTGTGGTGGTCGTTCACGACCTACGCCTTCCTGGCCAACCAGGTGCGCGCCGACGTGGGCCTGGTGCGGTCCGGGATGCTCGTGGTGATGGCGGCGATCTTCGTGGCGGCGCTAGTGCTGCCCGACGCGTGGCGCC
The DNA here is from genome assembly GCA_051986465.1 of Rugosimonospora sp. GTDB lineage: Bacteria > Actinomycetota > Actinomycetes > Mycobacteriales > Micromonosporaceae > DATEJJ01. The sequence continues at coordinate 35,142 of JBPYFB010000164.1, read as the reverse complement.
ACGACGGCGAGGGCGTGGACGCCGCGCTCACGGTGGCGCTCGCGTACATCATCGTGCGCGCCGTCTTCGTGGCCCTCGCCCTGCACGTATCCGCGGAGGGCCGGTACCAGATGGTCCTCTTCCTCGGCGTACTGACGGTGCTGAGCTGGTTCCCGCTGCTGCTCGGCGTGGTGCTGGGCGGTACCGACCAGACCCTGCTGTGGGCCGCGGCGCTGCTCCTGGACGACTTCGGTAGCCGCGCCCTCGGCGTGTACGGCGGGCGAGCCCTGCGGCTGACGAGTCCGAGCCACATGGCGGAGCGGCACGGGCTCGTACTGATCATCGCGCTCGGCCTGTCGCTGACCTCGGTCGGCGTCGGGGCCGGCCGGGCGGTGACCCACTGGCCCGTACTGATCGCCGCGCTGCTCGCGCTCGCGGACGCGGTGTGCCTGTGGTGGCTGTACTTCGAGAACACCGCCTCGCCAGCGGGCAAGGCGCTGGCGAGGATGGTCGACCCGGAGCGGGCCAGGACGGCCGGTGACGCGTACGGCCGGATCCACTTCCTTCTGATCGCCGGCGTGATCTACCTGTCGCTGGGCATCGGGCAGGTACTGGCTCGGGTGGCGCACGCCCCGCAAGGCCATCCCGCCGGGGCCGCCCTGGACCGGACCTCTACGGTCGCGCTCTACGGCGGGGTCGTGCTCTACCTCGTTGGCCGGATCCTTTTCGTCTGGGTCATCCTCCGGCAGACCCCGCCCGCGCAGATCGTGACGGTCGTCGCGGTGCTCGCGCTGATGCCCACCGCCCGGCACGTACCCGCACTGATCGCACTCGCCCTGCTGACCGCCGCGGTCGGCGCCCTGGTCTGCTACGAGCGCCTCACCTGGGAGCCCGGAGCGGCCGCGCGATGATCCCGGGCTCTCGCGCGACCGCCCCGTCCCCGTCGGCTCATCCGTTGCGTGCCGTCTCCGGTCCACTGATGCGCCGCAACATCGGCAGCGTCGAGGCGATGATGCCGAGCGACGCGAGCAGGCCGGTACCCGTGATCACGTAGTACACCGGGTCGGGCGCGAGTAGCGAGTAATCCAGTTGGGCGCGCAGGAACAGGTGCGCGGCGAGGAATCCGGCGCCGCTGGCGACAAGGGCCGCGAGTATCAGCGGTACGCCGCTCTCCAGCAGCACCACCCGGCGCAGCGCGGCCAGTGGTACCCCGGTCAGCCGCAGCAGGCTGAACGGTCGCTTCCGCTCGGAGAGGCCACCGGCGATGACGACCGCCAGGCCGGCGCCCGCGATGCCGAGGCTCACGATGACGATGACGTTGGCGAGTTGCTGCCAGCCGGTGAGGGCATTGGTGAACGAGTTGGCGTACTCGCGCGGAAGCTGGGGCGGCGGGGCGGTCGGGTACGCGAGTTCGAGGAGCGTGCGTACCCGCTCCACCACCGCCGGGGAACCATCGGTGCGTACCACGATGTCGAGTAGGCGAAGGTGGGCGAGCTGGTCCGGGGCGATTCCGGCGTCGGGCCAGACCGGGGTGCCACGGGTCCGGAGATCGTCGGACCAGGGCACGGCGACGACCTGCGCGCCGGGTGCGCAGCGGCCGAAATTCGGCAGGCTGGCGAGGTCCACACAGGACACAACACCCTCCATGGTCTTCGGATCGAGGACGGGGGGGCCGCTGGTGTTCACGGGGACGCTGACGTTATTCGGGACGAAGTTGGGGTTCCCGCGGATGACCGTGACGCTTTGTACCCCGGAAAGGCCGCGCAGCCCGGCCGGCACCGGATCGGCGTCCGCCGGGATTCCCGGATGCTGCGGGTCTTGCCACTCGAAGCTCTGGGTGAGGGTGGCGCGGGCGGCCGGGGACACGGCCGAAGGGCCGCGGTTCGCATTGATGGTCGTGATGACACCGACCGCGACGCTCGTGACGAAGACGGCGATCACCAGGCCGCTGACCGCGCGGAAGCCGGCGCGCGGATTGTCGGCCAGGCGCCGCGCCGCGATGAGCGCGGCGGGTCGGCGCGCTCGCCCGGCCAGGAACCGCGCGCCGACCATCGTCAGCCACGGCCCGGCGATGACGAGGCCCGCCATGATGAGCGCGAAACCCGGCATGTAGGCCAGCGTCTGGGCGTCGGAGGACTCGGGCCGGCGCCCGACGAAGTACGCCAACTCCGCGACGCCCAGCGCAAGGGGAATCAGCCGGTACGCGCGGGGCGGGCGCGGCGTGACGCGCCGGGTGACGCCGAGCGGGGAGATGCGTACCCGGCGCAGCGCGACCCGCGCCGCGAGCGCCGCCGCGACCGGTACGCCGAGTGCGATGACGAGCACCTCGGCGAGGCTGAGTCGCAAGTCAGCCGGGAAGAACGGGTCGCCGGTGAACGGGATGCTCGCGATCCGGTCGCGCAACAGCGCGAACAATCCGAAGCCGACAGCGGTGCCCAGGATCGCCGCCGCCGTTGACTCCACTGTGGCCAGTACCGCGATCTGCCTGGGTGTGGCGCCCACCAGCCGCATGGCCGCGAAGCGCTCCTCCCGCCGGGCCGCGTTGAGCCGGGTCGCGGTCGCGATGAAGATGAGTACCGGGAACAGCAGCCCGATGATCACGACGGATAGCACCAGATCGATGGCGGCCGTGCGTGTCCCCAGCCCGCAGTTCGAGCAAGTGCTCTGGAACTCGGTGATCCGCCTGACCCACTGCGCGTTCGCCAGCTGGTCCGGCCGGTACCCGATGATGATTGCCAGCGTGTCCGGCGACGGCAGGACGCTGTTGCCGATGAGGCCGACCTGGTGCCCCGGGAACCGGTCGGCGAGTTGGTCCGCGGGCAGGGTGCGCAACAGTTCGGCGAGCGCGGGGGAGGCGTAGTACTCGCCGGGGGCCGGCAGGCTCGGGATGCCGGGCGGTACCGGCGACCGCGGTCCCGTGGCGGCCGCGTCGAACCGCCCGACATCGCGCCCCTGGTATATGTCGTAAGTCGTCCGCCACAACACCGGTTGGCTTCCGGCGACCGGCGTCGTAAACCCCTTGAGCCCATGGTTCCGGTGGTCCTGGGTGGTGAACCCGTTGAGGGCCGCGAGGATGCTCAGCAGCATCAGCGTGCCGATCGCCACCGCGGCGGCCACGATCGTGAGGCGGGCAATGGCCTCCCGGCCGCCGGCCAGGGTCAGCCGCAGGCCGAGGCGGATCATGAGGCGGCCGCCATCGCGCTCAGCGGGCTCACCTTGCCGTCGCGCACCATGACCATCCGATCGGCGTACGCGGCGACCCGCCCTTCGTGCGTGACGAGCACGACCGTGGTGCCCTGCTCGCGAGCCGAGGCGACGAGCAGGCTCATCACCTGCTCCCCGGTGAGCGAGTCGAGCGATCCGGTGGGCTCGTCGGCGAAGAGCACCTCCGGCCGGGCCACCAGCCCGCGGGCCAGCGCGACCCGCTGGGCCTGGCCGCCGGAGAGCTCGCCGGAGCGGCGCCGCTCCAGCCCGTCCAGGCCGAGCCGCGCGAACCAGGTGCGCGCCTCGCGCAACGCCGGCTCCCGGCGGGTACCGCCGAGCAGGAGCGGCAGCGCGGCGTTCTCCTCGGCGGTCAGTTCGGGTACGAGCTGGCCGAACTGGAAGACGAACCCGAACCGGTCCCGGCGCAGGGCGCTGCGCTGGGTCTCGGTCATCGTGTCGACCCGCTGCCCGGCGAAGTGGATCTCGCCGGAGTTCGGCACCAGGATGCCGGCGAGGCAGTGCAGCAGCGTGGACTTGCCGGAGCCGCTTGGCCCCATCACGGCGAGGATCTCGTGCGGCGCGACGGTCAGGTCCGCGCCGCGCAGGGCCGGCGTCTCGCCGAACGACAGCACCACGTCCTGGGCGCGTAGCACCGCGCCCTGGTTGTGGTCTTGGTCGGGCAACACCGTGGTCATTTGCGTACCGCCTTCGCGAGCGTTTCGAGCCGGGCCGCTGTCACGTCGATCCAGCGCAGGTCGGCTTCCAGGTGGAACAGGCCGTGGTCGGCGAGCATCCCGTCGACGAGGTTGCCGCGCTGCTTGACCTCGGTCAGCTCCCGCATGCGCCTGAGGTGGGCGGCGCGCTGGGTGTCCAGGTACTCCTCGGCCGGGCGGCCGAGCATCAGCGCGAGCGTCACCTTGGCGAACAGCACCGTCTGCAGGTGCGGCTCGGGCTCCACGGGCTCGGTGAGCCAGGTATCCACCTCGGTCGCGCCCAGATCCGTGATGATGTATCGCTTGCGCTCGGGCCCCGCGCCGGCCTCGACGTCGCTGATGACCACCTTGCCGTCCCGGGCCAGCCGGGCGAGGGTCGCGTACACCTGGCCGAAGGGCAGTGGCTTGCCGCGCCCGAAATAGGTGTCGTAGTCGCGTTTGAGTTCGTATCCGTGGCTCGGTTCTCGTTCGAGGAGGCCGAGCAGGGTCAGGGGCACCGTCATGGTGGCACCATACCCCGGGTTTATACGCGCCGTCTATACACTCGACGTATAGCGTCGGATCAGGCCTCCTCAGGATCCTGGCCGTACACCGAGCGCCCGCCGTCGACCGGGAGAACGGCCCCGTTGACGAAGCTGGCCGCGCTGGAGAGCAGGTACGCGACCGCGTCCGCCACCTCCCGCGGCTGCCCGACCCGCCCCAACGGATGCAGCCGCGCCATCACCGCGGTCACCCGCGCCGCCGCGTCCGGCGCCTGGGCGGCCAGGAACGCCTCGTACCGCTCCGTGGTGATCGAGCCGAGCGCCACCGCGTTGACCCGGATGTCCCGCGGCCCGTACTCCACCGCCAGCGCGCGGGTCAGCCCCTCGATCGCCGCCTTCGCGGTCGCGTACGGTGCGGCACCGCGTACCGGTCGCTGCGCCTGATGTGAGGAGACGTTGACGATGGCCCCAGGGGTACCCGAGCGGAGGAACCGGCGGACCGCTGTGCCGCAGCCCACCACGACCGGCGCCAGATTTGCCGTGATCAGGTCGAGGACGTCCCGGGACGGCGCCGAGTCCAGCGCCGCGTCCCGGAAGACCGCCGCGTTGTTGACCCAGCCGGCGAGGGTGCCGGCCCGCTCGGCCCGGTCGGCCGCCATCTCGGCCACAGCCTCCTCGGACGCGCTGCCCGTGACCGTGGCGAGCCGGTCGCCGGCGGCGTGCCCCGCGGTCCAGGCCAGGGCCGCCGGATCAAGATCGATCATCACGACGGCGTGCCCGTCGCCGAGCAGCCTGTGTACAATCGCGCGCCCAACACCCCGGGCACCCCCGGTTACCACGTATGACCATGGCATGATCTCACTCTTCCAGGTCGCCGCGAGTTGCGCGCCGTCGATTCCGCACTACTAAAGTCGGTATCCGGCGGAAGCGGCCCGGAGAAAGGAGACACGTGCAGGTTTCAGTGTCCAGCCACCGCAGCGATGGCGTCCTCACCGTGACCGTGGCCGGGGAGGTCGACCTGTCGACGGGCGCCGCGGTGCAGCGGGCGATCTGGGACGCGGTCGAGACGGAGGGCGTGCGCGAGGTTCACCTGGACCTCTCTGACGTGAGTTTCCTCGACTCCTCCGGCATCGCCCTGCTCCTGCACGGACGGCGCAGCGCGGACGAGCGCGGCTTGGGCTACCGGGTCACCGGGGCGCAGGGCATGGTGCGGCAGGTACTGGAGATGACTGGCGTGTGGGGGCACCTGTCGGGGGAGGCCGGTTCCAGCGATTTATGGAGCCCCTCGCCGTGAACCCCCATGTCTTCGAGGAAGAGAATGAGCAGTTGCGCCCGCTGCTCGCGGTGACCGATGCCGCGCTGTCCCACCTCGACATCGACGAGCTGCTGACCGAGCTGACCGCGCGCACCCGGGAGCTGATGGGTACCGATACCGCGGTGATCCTGCTGCTCGACCCGGCCGGCCGGGAACTCATCGCCACCGCCGCGACCGGCCTCGAGGAAGAGGTGCGCCAGGGCGTGCGCATCCCGATCGGGGAGGGGTTCGCCGGTACGATCGCGCAGTCGGGCCGGCCGTTGGTCATCAACCGGGTGGACCGCAGCACCGTGGTCAACCCGATCCTCATCGAAGAAGGCCTGGCCGTGATGGCGGGCGTGCCGATCACCGGTGGCGGGCGCCTGCTCGGCGTCCTGCACGTCGGCAGCCGCACCCCGCGCACCTTCACCCGCGAGGACATCGAGCTGCTCCGGCTGGTCGCCGACCGGGCCGGAATGGCGGCACAGGCCCGCATTTCCCGGCTGGAGCGGCAGACTACGGTCACCCTGCAGCGCAGCCTGCTGCCGGCCACGCCGCCACACATCGAGGGCTTCAACGTCGCCGCGCGATACGTACCCGGGGCCGAGGTCGGCGTCGGCGGCGACTGGTACGACCTCTTCGCCCTTCCCAGCGGGCACGTCGGCGTGGTGATCGGCGACGTGGCCGGCAACGGGCTGCGGGCGGCCGTCGTGATGGGCCGTGCCCGTAGCGCGCTGCGGGCGTACGCGCTGGAGACGTCGGATCCCGCGGAGGTACTCACCCGGTTGGATCGCAAGCTCCAGATCTTCGAACCCGGGGCGATGGCGACCGCCGCGTACGCGGTGATTGACCCAGATCGCACCAGCGTGACGGTCTCGCTCGCCGGGCACCTGCCGCCGATCCTGCTTGACCAGGACGGCAACGGCCGATCCCTGGTCGCGCCGCCCGACCTCCCGCTCGGCGCCTACCCCAACGCGCGCCGCCGAACCACAACCGTGGCGCTGCCGCACGCCCTATTCCTCTATACCGACGGCCTGATCGAGCGGCGCGGGGAGCCGCTGGACGAGGGCATCGCCAAGTTGCTCGGCATGCTCGCGCCCGGAAGCGCGGAGGAACTCTGCCTGCGGGCCGTCGGCATGCTGCTGCACGCGACGGCCCTCGACGACGTCGCGATCATCGCCCTAAGCCGGACCAAATAGCTGTATCTCTGGCGCTCGCTTCGCTCGCGCGGGCTGTAATCCTGGCGCTCGCTTCGCTCGCGCGGGCCCGGGGCCTCAGACGCGACCTCTTCCCTCGCTGGCCCGAAACCCCAGACTTCGTCTGGCGGGCCAGCTCAGTCCAGAGGCCGCCGGCCCCGGGCCGTTTCTGGTGCGCGCCGTGATCGCCACGGTCTGTCCACAGGGGACGTTGACTTCTAGTTCGTCTACATAGGACATCTTTGTGCCGGTGTGCGCGCCCCCGCTGGTCAGGCGGTCGATCACGCGATTCGGGCTAGTGCCACGGCCGGAACACGATGTTCACCTCCAGCACATGCGGCGTGTGCCTTTGTCCGCCTGGCGGGACACCGAGGCGGCTCAGCCTGAGCCCCGTGTTTCGTGATCCTGGGGCCGCGAAACGGGGAGGAAAACCGTGATCCAGGAGGAGGCGTCGATTTGCGGGGATCGCGCTTTGTCTTTCTATCGATGCTGGTGCTAGACAACTCGGGGCAGGCCGGTACGGAAAGCATCATGTGGATACTTGTCTCCCCGAACAATCGGCGCTTGGGCCGGGCCCAGTGCGCATCCGCTTCGTATGACGTGTGCCTGGAATCGGTGCTGCATCTGCGCGAGCGGTACGCGAACCTGACGTCATCGACCACCACCGTTGAATCGCAGGGGCACTGGACGTGGCGGGTGGAGTTGGATCGCGTCGTGGTAGCTATATCGACGCGCACATATCTTAGACAACAGGAATGCGACTACAGCCTGCACCGGTTTCTGGAGGCAGTGCCGGAGGCGGATGTCGCACCGACCGCGCGGGCCGTCCGAATAGGACGGTTGCCCGCGGCGCACGGATCGTAACGATGAGCCGGCAATTATCTGCCGCAAACCGCGGCTATGCACATTCAGGTCACGCACGTTCGTTTGTCCTTAACGTTCTCTCCCTCGGGTCGTGGCCGGCTACCAGGAAAGTTCCAGCTGTGGACGTCACGTCGCGGGTACGGTTCCAGGTCCTGTACGACTCCGGCAACTGGTACCTCTGGCGCCTGATCGGAGCGAACAACCGGGAACTTGGGCGCAGCGCCGGCAACTTCGTCTCGTACCAGGCGGCGCGCCGCGCGATCAGTCAGCTGAAGGGCGGCGTCGCCCGGATCGCCCCGGCCGCCACGACCGACCCGGCGAGCGGGCGGTGCGGTTGGCGGGTCGATCTCGACGGCGCCTCGATCGCCGTCAGCGGCCGGTGGTACGAACGCGCCCTCGACGCGCGCCTCGGTGCGGCCAAGTTCGTATCGCTGGCGGCGCATGCCGCGGTAGCCGATGGCGTGGTCACCGTATACGAGCGGCGCGGCCCGGGCGCGGTACGCCTGCACGCCGGGGGTATCCGGTGACCGCCGGAGTGCCGACCGTGCGGCCCGGGCCGGTCGCGGACGTACCGCAGACCAGGCGGCGGCTGGTCGCCAACGCCGGCCCGGCCGACAAGCTGTTCCGGGGCGTGGCTCGCAGCGGCGGGGGCGCGGTGCTCGTCCTGATGGTGATGGTGGGTATCTTCCTCACCTACCGGGCCTGGGAAGCGTTGCGTAAGGCCGGCTTCAGCTTCGTCACCACCCAGGACTGGAACCCGGACGGTGGCGGGTTCGGCATTGCGGCGGTGATCACCGGTACCGTCCTCATCGCGATCGTGGCGATTCTGACCGCGGTACCGATGGCGATGGGCGCCGCGCTCTACATTTCGGAGTACGCGCCCCGCCGGATACAACGCACGCTGATCGCGATCGTGGACCTGATGGCCGCGGTACCCAGTGTCGTGTACGGCCTGTGGGGCGCGTTCTTTTTGCAGTGGCGCGTCATCGGCCTGTCTCGATGGATCTCGGACTGGCTCGGTTGGATTCCGGTCTTCAAGGTGAGTGGCGTCGAGCGGCACGACCCGCTCGCCTCGCCGACCGTCTACACCTCGTCGACCTTCATCGCCGGCATCGTGGTGGCGCTGATGGTGGCGCCGATCGCCTGCTCGATCATGCGGGAGGCGTTCGGCCTTGCGCCGCCGGGCGAGCGCGAGGGCGCGTACGCGCTGGGCGCGACGCGATGGGGCATGATCCGCAGCGTCGTGCTGCCGTTCGGTCGCGGCGCGGTCATCGGCGGCACCATGCTCGGCCTGGGCCGGGCGCTCGGCGAGACGATCGCGGTAGTGATGATCATTTCGCCGCGCTTCGTCATCCAGCCGCACATCCTCGAAAACGGCACCAGTTCGGTCTCGTCCCTGATCGCGCTGCGCTACGGCGAGGCGAGCCCGTTCGGCATCTCCGCGCTGATGGCCGCTGGTGTGGCGCTGTTCGTGCTGACGCTGATCGTCAACTTCATCGCGGCCTGGGTGGTGTCGAGATCCCGATCCGGAGCGGTGAGCGAGGTATGACCATGCTCGACCAGACGCAGACGCCCGGGGAACGGGCGCCGGCGGGCACGGGCGGCCAGGGTGCACCGACGACGACGGTGTCGCGGCGCCCCGCCGCGCCGAACTTCCAGCCGCGGCGGCGTACCAGCGGGCTGCGCCGTACCGACTGGTTCGCCATCCTGGGCGCGTTCGCCGCGGCGTCCGCCACGACCGGCGTGCTGTGGACGGAGCTCGGCCCGTTCACCGGAGTGGTCGGGTACGTGGTCGTGACCTGGCTGGTGCTGGTCGGCACCTACGCGCTGCTGGTCTCCTTCGACGAGAACCGTGCCGTGATGCGGGACCGCGTCGCGGCGTTCGCCGTGCAATCGCTCGGGCTGGTACTGCTCGTGGCGCTGGGCTTCGTCGTCTGGTACACCCTGCAGCGCGGTGGCCGCGCCCTGGTCCACCTGAACTTCTTCACCCACGACCTGCGTACGAACCGGCCGCAGGACTCGCTGCGCAGGGGCGGGGTGCTGCACGCGATCGTCGGTACCCTCATCGAGCTGTCCATCGCGCTGGCCGCCGCGGTGCCGCTGGGTCTGCTCACCGCGGTCTACCTGCACGAGGTACCCGGCCGGTTCTCCCGGTTCGTGCGCACCGTGGTCGAGGCGATGACGGCGCTGCCGGACATCATCGCCGGTCTGTTCGTCTACGCGACCCTGATTCTGATCTTCCGGCTCGGCCCGTCCGGGCTCGCGGCCGGCACCGCGCTCGGCCTGACCATCCTGCCGATCATCACCCGTGCCGCGGATGTCGTGCTGCGCCTGGTTCCTGGATCGCTGAAGGAGGCGTCCTTCGCGCTGGGCGCAAGCAGGTGGCGTACCACCTGGCACGTGCTGCTGCCGACCGCGCGCTCCGGCCTGGCCACCGCCGTCATCCTGGGCGCCGCCCGGGCGGTCGGCGAGACCAGCCCGATACTGCTCACCGCCGGGGCCACCAACTACCTGAACGTCAACCCGCTGCACGGCTCGATGATGTCGTTGCCGTTGCTGGCTTTCACCCTGGTGCAGTCGCCGGAGCACAACGAGATCACCCGCGGGTTCGGCGCCGCGGCGATCCTGCTCCTTCTCGTAGTGGTGATCTTCGCAATGGCCCGCAAGGTCGGTGGCCGTGCCCCGGGTGACCTCTCCGCCCGCCAGCGCCGCCGACGCGCGGCCGGCTCGCGGCGCGACCTCGCCCGCATGGCCCGCCGGCAGAGCCGCCGCGCCGTCGCCATGCCAACCACTGGTCCCATCGTTCGAACGCCGGAGGAGGCGTGATGATGATGAATCCTCCACCTTCCCGGTGGCGACGCGGGTGGGCGATGCTCGCCGCCGTGCTGCTCGGCGGGCTGGTCAGCCTCTGCGGCCCGGCCCGGCCGGCCGCCGCGGCCAACTATGTGCCCATCTCCGGTGGTGGCTCGACCTGGTCGTACAACGCATTCAACGCGTGGATCGGCAACGTCGCGCAGTACGGGATGAGGGTCGATTACGCGCGGGTCGGCTCCACCACCGGCCGGACCATGTTCCGGCAGGGCACCCTCGACTGGGGGGCCTCGGACATCCCGTACGGCGTCAAGGACGGGCAGAACTCCGATACCCCGCCGACAAACCGCGGGTACGTCTACATGCCGGATACCGCCGGGGGTACGACCTTCATGTACAACCTGAAGATCGGTACCAACCGGGTCACCAACCTGCGTCTGTCCGGGCAGAACCTCGCCAAGATATTCACCGGCGTGCTGACGAAGTGGAACGATCCGGCGATCGCGGCCGACAACCCGAGCCTGCACCTGCCGGCGATCAAGATCGTTCCGGTCGTCCGGTCGGATGGATCGGGCTCCACCGCCCAGTTCACCCAGTGGATGATCGCGACCCAGGGCCAGTACTGGACCTCGTACTGCGGCAAGGTGCACCGCGACCCGTGTACGCAGACCTCCCAGTACCCGGTGCTCAGCGGCTCCGGCATGGTGGGGCAGAGCGGCGACCTGGGCGTCTCCGGCTATGTCTCGCAGGCCGGGGCCGTCGGCGCGATCGGCTACGTCGAGTACTCCTACGCGATCCAGGCCGGCTTCCCGGTCGCGAAGGTGCTCAACGTCAAGGGCTACTACACCGAACCCACCGCCGGTCACGTGGCTGTGTCACTGCTCAAGGCTCAAATCAACAACAACAAGAACGACAAGTCCGTGTACCTGACGCAGGACCTCTCCCGGGTCTACACGAACGACGATCCTCGTACCTACGAGCTGTCCTCGTACTCGTACATGATCCTGCCGACAGACAACACGTACGGCTTCACCAACGCCAAGGGACTCACGCTCGGCGACTTCGGCAAGTACCTGCTCTGTCAGGGTCAGGCGCAGGTCGACGCGCTCGGCTACTCGGCCCTGCCGATCAACCTGGTCCAGGCGGGCTTCGGTCAGTTGCAGCTCGTCCCGGGCGCGCAGCTCGCCACGCTGAACATCCGCACCTGTAACAACCCGACGTTCTCCACGGACGGGTCGAACACCCTGGCAAAGAACGACCCGTACCCGCCCGCCTGCGACCACCAGGGTCCGACGCAGTGCACCACCGGTACGGGCGGCGCGCGCGGCGGTACCTCACCCGCGAACGGAAACGGCGGCAGCGGCGCTGGCGGCGGCAATGGCAGCGGTAGCGGCAACGCCTCCGGCGGTGCGAACCCCAGCGGCAGCGCGGGTGCCGGGGGGTCGACCGGCCCAGGCGGCGGTGCCGGCGCCAACGCGGCGTGCGACCCGGACAGCGGTACCTGCGCGAACGACGCCAACTCGGTGGACGCGGCCAATCAGTCGCCGATCGACGCGATACCGGTGAACGGGGCGGCCGATCTGGGCAACGGGCTCGAGATCGCGCTCATGGCGGTCGCCGCGGTGTTGCTTGTCGGCCTCGCCATTGGCCCGCCCCTGATAGCCCGCGCCGGTTCGAACCGAGGACCCCGCCGCAACGACAAGGGGCCAATCCAGTGAGCGCAAGCGGCCCGCGGAGCGAACCGGAGATGCGGCGCGGCGCGTGTGCGCTCGTCGCGGTCGCGGCGCTGGTCGCCCTGATCGCCCTTGAGCCGGTGCGGCCGGCGCAGGCCGAGGCCCCGGTCGATCAGATCACCGGTAACGGCGTGACCCAGTCGTCCGTCACGGCCAGTTGGTCGGACGGGTTGCTCGGCCCGGACAACAAGACCGTGGTCAAGCCGCGCGATCCGAGCAGTGGGCTGTCGTTCATGTACCCCGACTTCCAGAACCTCAAGGTGACCGTCGGCCAGACCGAGAATCTGGTCCATCAGGCGATCAAGGTGACCTGGACCGGTGGCAAGCCGACGACAGGCAACTTCGGCTCCGCCGACTTCCTGCAGATGATGGAGTGCTACGGCGACGCGAGCACGGGCCCGGACCCGGAGAACTGCGAGTTCGGCAGCCTGGGTCTGCTGGGTGCGCGTGATCCCGCCATCGGTAACCGCGGTGGCAACATCTGCGCCACGCACATACCCAGCACGGACAACCCTCCGGGCACGGCGGACGGCTCACTCGCGCAGATCGGTTGCGATCCGGCCGAGCCCGGCGGCGGTCACCTGATACCAAATACCGGAGAGTTCGCCTACCACGTGCCCTTCGTCCCGGTCGACACGATCGACAAGATCTACGATGCGGGCAGCTTCCCTTTCAACCGCTTCAACACCAACGAGGTCCAGCAGGCCCCCACCCGGCCCGACGGCAGCGGCGAGGTGTTCTTCCAGGCCTTCACGAAGACCGAGGCGCCCGGTCTCGGCTGCGGTGAGGTGTTGGGCGGCAGCCAAGCGCGAGGGTGCTGGCTGGTCATCGTCCCGCGCGGCGAATACGAGCCCAACGGTGCGAAGTTGGAAGGCAACCCGGAGAACTCCTTCGGCAGGATCAATGAGTCGCCGCTGGGCGCCTCGTCCTGGGCACAGCGCATCCAGATCCATCTCGGCTACGCCCCGCTCCAGACGAGCTGCCCGATCGGCTCGGCCAACGAGCGCGAGACCATCGGCACCGAACTGGTCTCGCATGCGATCTTCTCCTGGCAGCTCGCGCTGAACGCCGAGGCGAAATGCCAGACCCTGTACGGATACTCGGCGACTCCCGAGGCAGCGAGCACCAGTCAGATCGCATCCGCCGGCGGCAAAGGGCTCGCCTTCACCACCGTGCCGATCGGCGACGAGGCGGTCCGCGACGGCACTCCCGCCCCGGAGTTGCCGCCATTGGTGTACGCGCCCGTCGCGGTATCGGCGATCACGTTGGGCTTCAACATAAATCTGGCCAAGGGCTTCATCAGTAAGCCGGTCAAGCTGACGCCCCGGCTGCTCGCCAAGGCGCTGACCCAGTCCTACCGGCAGGATCTCACCGATGTCACCTCGGCAAGCGCCGGCCCAAACTGGGCGCTGCACAATCCGCTGGACATCAGCAGGGATCCAGAATTCATCAAACTGAATCCGGAAGTCGGCCAGAAGACGAACGGCGAACCGGCGGCCCCGCTGCTGACCGCCGACCGGTCCGGCATCAACCAGCAGGTATGGGCCTGGATCCAGGCCGACTCGACGGCGCGCGCCTGGCTGGGTGGTGCGCCGGACGAGTACGGCATGGTGGTCAATCCGAACTACCAGGCGCTGAAGCTCGGCAAGGCACCACCGATGGACTCCTTTCCGCGCGCCGACCCGACCTGCTTCAACACGAAACCCAACGACGGCGAGCCCGATCCGGGGCGGTGCAGCATCGACCTGCTGCCATACGTGGAGAACTACAACGACGGTGCCAGCCGGGTACGTGGCGCCAACGACCCCGAGGGCGTCGACTGGGACCGGGGCGCGCTGTCGCCGACGGGCGGGCAGGGCTGGTGGCTCGCCCCCGGTACGCAGATCGCCGGTCACACGATGATGTGGGCGGTATCCGACTCGGCCAACCTGGCGAACTACGGACTCGTCCCGGCCGACTTGTGCAAGGCGGACGGTACCGGCTGCGTGTCGGCGAGCTCGGCATCGCTCACTACGGCGTTGAACCACGCTAAGGCGGACAAGGTCGGACTGTTGCATGTGGACCCCGCGGCACCCGGCGCGGGCGGATACCCACTCGTCTCGATCACCTATGCGGCGGTACGGGCGACCCAGGACCCGGCGGCGCTTGTCGACTTTGCCGCCCTCATCGCGTTCGCGATCACCAAGGGCCAGGTTCCGGGCGTCGACCCCGGCCAACTGCCACACGGGTACCTTCCGCTGCCGGACAACCTCAAGCTGAGAGCCGCGGCCGCGGTCCTTGTGCTGCTCGCCCTCGCCAACCCCTCGTTGCTGAGTCCGAGCCCGACGCCGACCCACAGCAACAGCAGCAGCGCAGGAGGCAACGGCACCGCGGGCAGCGGTAGCAACGGGAGCAGCGCCCCGAACACGGGTGCCGCGCCGCCAACGGCCGGTGCTGGCGCATCCACGCTGCCATACACCATTTCCCAGGCGAGTCAGGTACCCGCGGCGAAGACCACCGGGGCGCCGGATCTCGGTGGGGTGCGGTGGGTATTGCTCGCGGTTGTTCTCGCCGGGTTGGGCGGATCCATCGGCGGTCCGCTGCTGCGGTTCGCGCTCAGTCGCCGGTCGGCGCAATGAGATCCGGCGGAGGGCGCGGTGTTCGTTTGTTCTTCAGGTGCGCGTGCACACATGTATCGCGACCTTACATGCACATCCGGTATTGGCCCGGCTCTTGGTTTCGCACGATGACCCTGTTCGCTCCAACCGGAGCGGGCTCCTTTCGCGAAGGGAAGCACATGACCAACAATCGAGGGTTCGCCCGGAGGTGGCTGATCGTCGGCGTAGCCGCGATCACCACGACGGCCGGACTCGTCGTCGGCGTGGCCGGTTCGGCCTCCGCCGACCCAGTCACCAGCCTGGTGGGCGTCGGGTCCGACACGACTCAGGACGTGGTGGACGCGATCGCCGACCAGATCGGTGGCGGCCTCATCGGCTCGTGGGACGCGGTCAACCCCTCCGACCACAAGACCACGCACGACCTCATCTCGCCGAAGCGTGGGTGCACCATGACCCGGCCGAACGGCTCGGGCGAGGGCGTCAACGCCCTCCGCATCTCGCTCGGCGGCACGGCCACCCCGCTGGCCGACCCGCCGGAGCCTGGCTGCGTGGACTTCGCCCGCTCGTCCAGCGGACCGGCCAGCGACACGACCGGCAAGCTGATCTACATCCCGTTCGCGCTGGACGCGGTCGGCACCGCGACCGGTCCGGCCACCGCCACGGCCAACGCGGTCGCGACCAACATCGTGGACGCCAACGCCTTCACGTCGGCCCAGATCAAGTCGATGTACGCGAACGGCACCACGGTGACGATCGGCGGCAACACATACGACCCGCAGCACGGCGCGGGCAACATCCCGATCGACCTGATCATCCCGCAGGCCGGCTCCGGTACGCGTACCTTCTGGCTGCAGCAGATGGGCATCACCGGCGCGGTGCCGATCTGGGTGCACGACACGTTCACCCTCAACGGGGCTTCGACGAGCGTTGAGGAGCACGACGGCACGGTCTACGCGACCGACGCCAACGCGTTCGGTCCCTTCTCGATCGCGCAGTGGGTCTCGCAGCGCAACGGTCACAACGACCGGCGCCACGACGCCGTGCTGCACAACCTCGACGGGATCGCGCCACTGACCGGAGGCGGCTCGCTGAACACGGCGTACCCGATCAAGCGCAACGTCTTCAACGTCATGTCCTACTGCAAGGTCACCGGCCTGGAGTGCGCCGCCGGTGACGCACTCGTTCCTTCGTTGAAGTCGACCTTCAGCGGCACCACCTCGTCGACCTGCGGCAACGCCGGCAACATCCTGAGTTTCGGCTTCGCCCTGCTCAGCGGCGCTCCGCTGGGCTTCACCTGCGGCCAGATCGCCCAGACCAACCGGGCCATCCCGGTCCTCTAGCGCCGCATATCCGCGACCGGTGCCTGGCTGGTCGCCCGGCCAGGCACCGGCCCCCTGGATTCCCCGGGGGATCCCCCGGGGTCGTGTGGGGGCGTGTAGCGGACGCCCCCCAACACAGAAAGCGAGGGTACTCCTCGATGAAGACGATCCACCTGAAACGGTCGGCCGTCCTGGTCGGCCTGGTCGGGGTGGCGATGGGCGCGTTCCTGCTCGTGCCCGGCGCCGCATCGGCCGACGTACCGAACCCGCCGTTTGGGCAGTTCAACGGTGGCCTCACCTTGAGCGTCACCAGCGGCACCGGTGCGGAGCAGCCGAACTGGACCGCCGGCCACGCCTGCCCAGCAGGAACCGCGAACGCCACGCTCGTGACATGGGACAACGGGACTCCGATCGCGGAGCAGGGCCTGTCCAACCCGGTCCCAGGTACCGACGTGGGGACAGCAGGATTCGGGAACCAGATGCTGTTCCCGATGAGCCTGGTGCCCGCGATCGCCGGTGGCACCCTGCCGACGCAGTACGAGTTCGCGGTGGACTGCCACGCCACGGCGGGCGTGCAGGGCACGATCCTCGACTACACGATCGTGAACTTCGCGGCCGACGGTTCGTGGCGGGTCAACTCCACGGCCGGCCCGACCGCCACCACGACCACGCTGAGCGCGACCCCGAGCACGGTGCCGGTTGGCGGCAACGTCACCCTGAACGCGACGGTCTCCCCGGCCGCCGCGGCGGGCAGCGTTCAGTTCAAGGACGGTAGCGCCAACCTGGGCTCGCCGGTCGCAGTGACCAGCGGTGCCGCCCAGTTCTCGACGACCTCCCTCACCGCCGGTGGCCACCAGATCACCGCCGTGTTCACGCCCACCGACGCGACCGCGTTCAGCGGGTCGACCTCGAACTCGGCTTCGGTCACGGTCACCAGCTCGCTCGTCCAGCCGGAAACGATCAACGTCAACATTCCGTCGGCCGAGGGCATCCTCGTTCTGACGGTGAGCTCGACCCCGGTACAGATGAGCCAGGCCGTGCTCAGCGCCGACAGCACCACCTTCAGCTCTACCGGCACCCTCGGCGATGTCACGGTCAGCGATGGCCGTAACCAGAGCCACCCGGGCTGGCGGGTCACCGGCCAGGTCAGCGACTTCACCAACGGTACCAACACGATTGACGGCAACGGCCTCGGCTGGACGCCGTCGATCAAGACTCCCAACGCGGCGAACGACGTCGTCGCGGGTCCTGCGGTCGCGGCCGGTTCCAACCCCGGTCTGAAGCAGGGCAGCGGGCTGGCGAGCGCGGCTGCCGCCAAGGGTCTGGGCACCACTGTCCTCAGTGCCGCCCTGTCCCTGACGGCGCCGTCCAGCACGGCGGCGGGTTCCTACTCCGCCACGCTGACGATCACCGCGATCCCGACGGCCTAGCAACAACTGCATAAGGGGAGGGGTTCGCGGGGGTTACCGCGTCCCCTCCCTGCACCAGTCTCTGGCCCTGACAGTTCGAATGGACGTGCTCCGATGACGACTCTGCGTTTCCCGCACCGGCGCGGCGCTACAGCGACGGTCGCCGGCCTGCTGGCCGCGGCCGCGATCATATTGGCCAGCGGACCGGCCGCGGCCGATCCCAGTCCGGCGCCTTCCCAGTCCGCCCCCGCGGCACCGGGTGCGAACGCTCCCCAGGCGGCACCCGGCACGATCAGCTGGGCGGCGCAGCCGTCGAGCGCGCAGGGACCGGATGGCCGCCGCATCTTCTCGTACGACAAGGTCAAGGCGGGCACGGTCGTGCACGACTACGTCGCCGTGACCAACTACAGCGCGATGCCAGTGACCTTCAAGGTGTACGCCACCGACGCGTTCAACAACGCGTCGGGCCAACTCGACATGCTGCCGGCGGCGCAGAAGCCCAAGGACGTCGGGGCGTGGGTGTCGGTCAACAAGAACACCCTCAACTTGCAGCCCAAGGAGTCGATCAACGAGGCGCTCACGCTGACCGTCCCGGCGAGCGCCACGCCGGGCGACCACGCCGGCGGCATCATCGTGTCGGTCACCGTCGAGGGCAAGGACAAGTCCGGTGGCCTGGTGAAGGTCGACCGCCGGCTGGCGGTACCGCTGAACCTGCGGGTGGACGGAGCGCTGCAGGCGGGCATCAAGATTGAGTCGGTGAGCAGCGCGTACCACGGCTCGGCCAACCCCGTACAGGGCGGCGGGGTCGACGTGAACTACACGATTCACAACACCGGGAACATCCGGCTCAACCTCACTCAGGACATCTCGGCGAAGGGCCTGTTCGGGCTGGCGAGGCTGCGCAGTACCGCCGCCAACCCGCTGACCGACCTGCTGCCCGGTGCCACGTACCAGACGAAGGTGCACCTGGCGAACGTGTTCCCGCTCGGCCCGATGAACGTACGCGTGCATGCCGTACCCAGCCAGCCCGCCGGCATGCCGCCCATCCCCGTCAAGCCGGCGGCCCAGTCGTTCAGCGTGAGCATGTGGGCGACGCCGTGGCTGCTGGTACTGCTGATTGTCGTGCTGGTCGGTGGCTTCTTCCTCGTCCGGTGGCTGCTGCGGATGCGGCGCGCGCGCCGGGAAGCGATGGTCGCGGATGCGATGGCGGCGGCGAGCCGGCAGACGGTCGAACAGCTGCGGAAGAAGGCCAGTGCGGCTAAGGCGAAGGTGGGCTCGGGGGCCGATCGCGGGCCGGGAGACAAATGACCACGACCGCGTCAGCGCCGGAGTACTCCGTGGTGGCGCCAGCGAACGAGCCCGGCGCCACCGTGGTGTGGGTCCCGGCGCAGAGTCAGCCTCGCCCGCGCCGGCCGCGCCGCACGGCACCGCCGGCCGTACAGGTCATCTCCACGGCGATCACGCTCCTGTCGGTGGTGCTGCTGGGATTCGCCGTGTACATCGGCTTCGTGGCCCGGCTGCACCATGACCGGGCCCAGTTCGTGGCGTACGCGAACTTCCGCAAGGACCTGGCGCAGGCCACCGCGCCGACCGGACAGATGAAGCCGACCGATTCGACGAAGCTGCTCGACCTCGGCACTCCGGTGGCGGTACTGGAGATCCCCAAGCTGCACCTCAAGGAGGTGGTGTTCGAGGGTACGAGCGGCGCGGTGCTGGAGAACGGGCCGGGCCACGTGCGTACCACGCCAATGCCGGGGCAGGCCGGTGTCGGCCAGATCATGGGTCGGGCCACCATGTACGGCGGGCCGTTCGGGAAGCTCTCCACGCTGGTACCCGGCGACACGTTCCGGGTCATCACCGGCCTGGGTGTACAGCAGTTCCGGGTGCTGGACGTACGGCGCGCCGGGCTGCCGCAGCCGCCACCCCCGGCCCAGGGCGCGTCGCGCCTGCAGCTGGTCACCGCGTACGGCGGCCCGTTCGTCCCCACGGACGTGCTGCGCGTGGACGCCGACCTGACCTCACCCGTCCAGCCGAGCGTCCCGTTGAAATTTGGCGCGTCCCAACTCCCGCCCGCGGAGAAGGCCATGGCGACCGACAAGGGCGCGTGGTTCCCGTTGGTGTTTGTCGGCGAGGCGCTGCTGCTCGCGGTGGTGTTTGTCTCGTCCGCGCGGGTGTTCTGGGGAAAGTGGCAGGCCTGGATTCTTGCCATACCGCTCGTGGGCTACTTCGGCTTCGCAACGGCCGATCAGGCGGCCCGGCTACTGCCCAATCTGATGTGAACCGACAGACGAGGACCCTGCCACCGTGAAGCGACGAGCCGACGAGGAAACGTTGATCGATCTGCCCAGAACCCCGGAGGAGGACGACTGGACACACTCCGACGAGGCCCTCGCCGCCTACGACGAGTACCTGGGCCCCCGGTACGAGCGGCAGACGCTGGCCGGGCTGGACGCGCGGGACATCAGCGCCTGGTTCGGTGACCACCAGGTACTGGACCGGGTTTCGCTGTCCATGGCGGCGGGTCGGGTGACCGCGCTGATCGGGCCGTCCGGCTGTGGCAAGTCCACGTTCCTGCGGATCCTCAACCGCATGCACGAACTGGTACCGGGCGCGTCGCTCGCCGGCGAGGTGTTGCTGGACGGCGCCGACATCTATGACCCGTCCCGGCGACTGACCGATGCCCGCCGCCAGGTCGGCATGGTGTTCCAGAAGCCGAACCCGTTCCCCGCGATGTCCATCTACGAGAACGTGGTGGCTGGGCTCAAGCTCACCGGGTTGCGGGCCAGCCGCGCGGAAAAGGACGACCTGGTCGAGGAGTGCCTCGTCAAGTCCGGGCTGTGGCTGGAGGTCCGCGACCGGCTGCGCCAGCCGGGCGGCGCGCTCTCGGGCGGCCAGCAGCAGCGGCTGTGCATCGCCCGCTCGCTCGCGGTGCGCCCGAGGGTGCTGTTGATGGACGAGCCCTGCTCGGCGCTGGACCCCACCTCCACCCGGGTGATCGAGGAGACCATCAAGGAGTTGGTGGCGGAGGTGACCATCGTGATCGTCACGCACAACATGCAGCAGGCCCAGCGGATCAGCAACCACTGCGCGTTCTTCCTCGCCGAGCTGGGCACCCCGGGCTACATCGTGCAGCACGGCCCGACCGAGGCGATGTTCAACTCGCCGCAGGACCAGCGAACCGCCGACTACGTGCACGGCCGGTTCGGCTGACGCCGGTCCGCGGTAGACCGTCCTCAATGGATAGTCCTCGGTGGACGGAGCGCGGCTAGCGGCGCGGCGGGTAGGGCCCGGTCAGGGCCGGGCCCTACCCGTACGGCTCAGTTCCAGATGTCGGCGATCGCGCTGACCGAGCAGGAGCTGGCCACGCACGCCACGCCGGTGAGGCTCTGCAGGGTACGCAGCACCGTGTAGTGGGTGATGTGCTCCGAGTAGGAGCCGGTGGCGACATGCGCGCCGTAGAACACGGTCGCGATGCGGTTGCTGGCGCTGCTGTCGTCCTCGTCGAACGTCACGACCAGCAGGCTGTTGTGGGTCTTTGCCCACGTCGCGTACGCGCCGAGGTGGCTCTGCAGCCAACTGTCCCCTGTGGACACCGAGCAGTCGTGCATGTCGCTGCACAGGTTCGGGATCACGAACGAGAGCTTGGGCAGGCCGGTGTAGTCGGTCGGGAAGTCGGTGTACCGCAGGTTGCTCGAAGCCGGTACGTTGCTGAAGTTCACCCACGGGTTGTGCTTGCGGGCGTACCGGCCGGAGGTGCAGCCGGTGTACCCGTCCGAGGGCATGGTCTCCGAGTACCCGGCGAAGGTCTTGCCGGCGGCGAGGAGTTGGTGGCCGAGGTTCTCGGCGGAGAACGTGTGCGGGCACGAGTCGCTCGTAGTGCCCTGGGTGGACCCGGAGTACAGGGCGAGATAGTTGGGCTGGCTGGGGTGGGTCACGGCGAACGACTGCGTCATCTTCGCCCCGCCGTTGTGCAGAGGATCAGTCGGGACATCCGCACGGTGCACTCCTTGGGGTAGGGGTGCCGTCAGGCTCTCAAACCATCGATAACTCTCAACGAATCGGGTGTGAAGCCCGGGTCAACGGGGCGCCGTGCGATGGTGCTTTTTCCAGGATCATTGGTTACCCTGCCTCACGATGAGGTTCAGGTATCGGGTCGCGGCCGCCGCGGTCAGCGCGTTCGCCGTCGTCTGCGGGACCCTGGCGGTCCCAGTTCCGGCGATGGCCGCGGGCCCCTCGTACGTTCCGTGCCCGATCGCACCAATCTCGGTGCACCGGGTCCGCCCGCCCCGCCCGGTACCCCCGTCTCGTGACCCCAACCGCCCGATCATCGGCGGCGAGGGGCTGGCCACCGCCGGCCTGACGCTGCCGGCGGGCGCCCCGGCGCCGCCCAAGGACCTGACCGCCACCTCGTGGGTCGTCGCGGATCTGGACACCGGCGAGGTGCTCGGGGCCTGCGGACCGCACGAGCAGAGCCCGCCGGCGAGCGTACAGAAACTGCTCCTCGCCGCGACCGTGCTGCCGAAGCTCGACCCGAACCAGGTGATCACGGTGACCTATGCCGACGTCCACGTCGAGGCGCACACCTCCCTCGTGGGCCTGGTGGAGGGCGGCAAGTACACGATCGCGACGCTCTGGCTCGGGCTGTTCCTGCAGTCGGGCAACGACGCCGCCAACACGCTGGCCCGGCTCGCCGGCGGCAGTGCCGGCGTGCCCGGCACCATGGTGGCGGAGAACGCGATGGCCAAGCACCTCGGCGCGCTGGACACGCACGCGGTCACCCCGTCCGGTCTCGACGGCCCGGGGCAGTTCACCAGCGCGTACGACCTGGCACTCATCGCCCGCGCCGACTTCGCGATGGACAATTTCCGCAAGTACGACACGCCCCTGACTGCCCAGATACCGGCGCAGCCGCCGAAGTCCAAGGGTTTCCAGATCCAGAACGAGAACAAACTGCTCACCAAGTACCCCGGTGCGCTGGGCGGCAAGACCGGCTTCACCGACCTGGCCCGCCACACGTACGTGGGCGCCGCGGAGCGCAACGGCCGGCGCCTGGTGGTGACGCTGCTCGACGCCGAGCCGCTGCCGGTCGCCGCCTGGCAGCAGGGTGCCTCGCTGCTCGACTGGGGCTTCTCGATGCCGAAGGGCGCCTCGGTGGGGCGGCTGGTCGAGCCGGGGGAGACCGAGGCGTCGCCGTCCAGCGCGCCGCAGCCCGAGCCGGCGCACCTCCCGCTGGGGGCCGGCCCGGAGGCGGGCGTATCGCTGAAGATGCTGGCCGGCGGAAG
Organism: Rugosimonospora sp.; assembly: GCA_051986465.1. Lineage (GTDB taxonomy): Bacteria > Actinomycetota > Actinomycetes > Mycobacteriales > Micromonosporaceae > DATEJJ01. The sequence goes on along the minus strand of JBPYFB010000164.1, from coordinate 12,259 downwards.
CATCGCCGTCGTGGTCGTGGCGTTGGTCGGGGTGCTCGTGTACCTGCGCCGCCGGGTCCGCGCCCGATCGCGACTGGCGCGCCAGGCGCGGTTCTACGAGGGCACCTACCGTCAGTAGCGCAGGCCGTACCCGTACGGGAAAAGCGGGTCGGCGGTGTCGAAGGGCACGTCCGGGCGGGCCGCCCGTACCGAATCCATCGAGCGGGGCAGGTCGAACGGCAGGCGCCCGCGCGGTTGTGCGGCGCCACCGAGCACGTCCAGCAGCGCCTCGTCGCTGACGGCGAACGTGGCGACGAGCGCGGCGGCCCGGGCGGCGAGCTCCGGTACCACGGCGGGACGGTCGAGGTAGATGTCCACAATGGTGGGTACCGTGTCCGTGATCGCGAACAGGTGCCGGAGCTGTTCCTCGGGGAATTCCAGGCTGCCCGCGTGGAAGTACGCCTCGACCGTACCGGCGCGGTGCTCGTACGGCGCCTGTACGCGCAGGATCGCCACGTCCGCGTCGCGCGGCGAGGCGACGGCGGTACCGATCCGGCAAAGCTCCCTTGTGGACATTCCCTCCGCGTACACCCGGGTACCGCGGCGCAGCGGCAGGTGCGCGGCGCTGCCGGATTCGGCGTTCTTGAGCAGGGTGACGCAGGCGCGCTGGGCGGCGAGCCCGGCGGCGCGCAACCCGGCGCCGCCGACCGTCCGCGCAGCGTTGTCCGGATCGACGTAGGCGTTGTCGAACAGGCCCAGCGTGAACTTCTCGCGCAGCAGCCGCCGCGCCGATTCGTCGATCCGGCGCTCGCTGACGATGCCACCGCGGACCAGGCCCACCACGAGGTCCGGGCGGGCCTCGCCGCCGAACTGGTCGATCCCCGCGTCGAGGGCAGCCGCCGCGCGCTGCGCCGGGGTCAGCCGCTCCAGGCCCCACGCCCGCGCCGGCCGGGCCTGGCCGCGGAACCACGCGTCGGTGAGCACGCCCCAGTCGGCGCAGACCACGCCGTCGAAGCCGAGCTGCCGCCGCAGCACGCCGGTCACCACCTCTTTGTTGAAGCTGAAGCCGAGCTCGGGTAGGCCGGCGCCGACGGGCAACCCGTACCCGGTCATCATCTGCGAGGTGCCGGCGCGTACGGCGGCGCGGAACGGTTCGAGGTGCTCGGCGCGGCGCCCACCCGGGTAGACCTGGTCGCGGCCGTACCGGAAGTGCGCGTCCTCGCCGCGCCACTCCGGGCCGCCGCCGGGGAAGTGCTTGGTCATCGCGGATACGCTCGCCGGTCCGAGCCGGTTGCCCTGCAGGCCGCGGATGTACGCGGCGACCAGGGTGGCGGTCAGCCGCGGGTCCTCGCCGAAGGTGCCGAACACCCGCGGCCAGCGCGGCTCGGTGGCCACGTCGGCCTGCGGGTGCAGGGCCACCCGCAGGCCGACCGCGAGGTACTCCCGGCGTACCGCGTCGGCGAAGCCGGTGACCAGGTCGGGATCGCGGGTCGCGGCCAGGCCGAGCGGCTCTGGCCACTGGGAGAACGCTCCGGCCAGCTCCGCCGTGCCGGGGTTCTGCGAGCGGGCGTGCCGGGGATCGGTCGAGACGGTGACGGGTATGCCGAGGCGGGTACCGGCCGCGAGCTCCTGGAGCCGGTTGTGCCAGGTCGCGAGCTGCGCGGGGCTACCCGTACCCACAAGATTGAAATGGGTGATGCCCCGCTGCCGCACCATCTCGACGGCGCTGAGGAGGCCGTACTCGTCGTCGGCCGCGGCGAGTTCGCCATCGGCCGCCATGCCGATCATGGGGTGGAAGAGCAGCGCGGCCTTCTCTTCCAGGGTCATGCGCGCCAACAACTCGTCTGCGCGGCGCTGTGGGTCCGTTATACCCCTTATGTTACATAAGCCGGAGTGCGGGTACGCACGATCCGTGCCCGGCAAGAGGATCATGATCTTCACCATCCCCAACGAGGGGCACTTCAACATCCTGAAAAAGATGATCAAGCAGTACCGCGACCGGCACGCCTTCGCGGTGACGCTGGTGGACCGGCACAACTCGGCGCCGGACGTGGCCGAGCTGCCGGCGCCCGTGCGCAGCCTGCGCGGCTGCGGGCGGTACCTGAACACGCCCGCCAGCCGGGTCTTCGAGCGGGTGCGCGACCTGCTCGGCGAGTGCGTCGAGGTCACCGCCGAATTCAAACCCGACATCATCCTGTACGACTTCTGCGCGCTCGAAGGTCGCCTCACCGCAGAGCTGCTCGGGTTGCCGTCGTGGTGCTCCATCTCCGGGCTCGTCGGACCGCTGTTCGACACCGGATACCTGGCGGGGTGCCTGGACTCGCCGGAGAACCGGGCCGCGATCGAGGACATCCAGCGGCGCTACGGCCTCGCGCTGGCGCCGGCCGAGGTTGAACTGATCTCCAACAGCCTGCACCTGCCCGCCGAACTGAACCTGCTCTGGTCGTACCCGGCCGTGACACCCGGTGACTTCCTGCGCAACCGCCGGCCGGCGCGGTACCGGTTCGTCGGGTACCTGTCCGACGGGCACGCCCGGCGGCCGCGACCGGTACGCGAGGCACCCGAGGTGTACCTGTCCTTCGGTACCGAGGTGATGGACAACCTCTGGCACGCCCAGGAGGAGACCCGGCAGGGCGTGCGTACCTGCGTCTCGACGCTGGCGAAGCTGTGGGAACAGGACGACGTACACGTCACCTTCGCCACCATGGGCCGGCGGGTCCTCGACACGTACCCGGCCAACTGGACGGTGTGCGACCGGGTCGACCAGCAGCAGGTGCTCAGCGCCGCGGACGTGTTCGTCAGCCATGGCGGCAGCAACAGCTTCCACGAGTCGCTGCTGCTGGGCGTGCCGCTGGTGGTGACCCCGTTCTTCGGCGACCAGCCACTGACCGGCCGGCGGGTCGAGGAGCTCGGCGTCGGCGTCAACCTCGGTACCGACAACGTCGTCGACCGGGACAAGCCGAAGCACTTCCTGACGCCGGAGCTCGGTGCGCGGATCGACGACGCGGTACGGCTGATCCTGAACACGGACCGGTACCACGCGGCGATCCGCGGGCTGCCGCTGACCGCGGAGCCACCCCTCGCCGAACTCGGATGACTGCCGTCGGGCGGCCGCTGTAGCCTCGCGCCATGCGGCTGCGCCACGCCACCCTCGCGGACCTGCCGGCGCTGCTCGACGTCCAGCAGGCGGGTGCGGTACGGGCGTTCGCGCACATCTTCCCGCAGGACCGGTACCCGTTTCCGCGCGACGACCTGCAGGTGCGGTGGGCCGAGGAGATCGCCGCACCGGACATCGAGGTATACGTCATTGTGGACGGCGGCGGGATCGTCGGGTTCGCGGCGACTCGGGGGGACGAGTTCCTCCACTTCGGTACGGCCGTCGAGACCTGGGGCACCGGCCTGGCCGCGGCAGCGCACGACGAGATAGTCGACCGGCTCGGCGCGGCCGGCGTGACCCGCGCCCGGTTGCGCGTGCTTGCGGAGAACCGCCGGGCGCGCCGCTTCTACGAGAAGCTCGGCTGGCGGTGGAACCAGGGGCGCACCCGGTCGCCGCACGCGCCGTTTCCGGTACTCCTGGACTACGAGCGCGACGTGTGAGTCAGGCCGCCTGAGTCAGGCCGCCTGAGCCCAGGGGCCTTGGCCGTACACGCGGTCGATCGTCACGTGGACCACGACTCCCTCCGGTACGTCCCGCATCGGATACCGCTGGCCCGGACCGATGTAGAACTCGGAGAGCCGGTCCATCAGGTCCAGCGCCCCGCCCTCGGTGATCCGGCTGACCCGTCCCTGCACGACTGCGTACGGCCACAGCCCCTGGCCGGTGTGCTCCTTGGCCTGGAAGGTCACGACCACCCGCGGATCGCGGCGGAGGTTCCGGAGCTTGCGCTGGGCGAGGTTGAAGAAGGTCGCCATGACGAGCTCGTCACCGTCGAGCCCGGCCCATGCCAGAGTCGTGTGCGGTGTGCCGTCGGGATCGATGGTGGCCACTGTCGCCAGTGGCCCGGTGGCCAGTAGGTCGCGAAGCGACTGGGGGATGCTCTCCATGCGTCGAGTCTAGGTACGGTCGCTCAGGGCGTGCGCGACCAGCGCGTTGGCGTGCCCGTGACCGAGGCCGTACTCGGTCTTCAGCCAGGTGACGAGCTCCATGTGCCTGGTCAGGTCGCGGGCGCGGATGAGGTCGATCCACTCCTGGATCGGGCGGCCGTACTTCTTCTCGATGGACGGGAAGTAAGCGGCGGGGCCCTTTACCGGTGTCGCCATGATGTTGCCTCCTCGGATCGGCTCCGTGTCTTTTCGTTGCTACTGACGCAGCGAACGGCGCCGGCCCGGATCGACAAGATCATCAGAACTTCTTTCCGCGGGGTCGGAGCCGGACGGCTGACGACAACAGGGTCTCAGGAATCGGCACAAGTCGGCAGCGCAAGGTTGATCCTTACGGGCATCCCAGCATGAGACGTGAACTCGAGCGTTAGGCGACGCGCCGTCACGGGCGGTGTCGGGAGGAACCGCCACCACACTGTCCATTCCGTCCCCGTGCCTCCAAGCTGTCCGGAGGCGAGGCGATAGGGCGTGCCGCTGTCATCGGTAACCGCTAGAGCGATCCTCCTGAACAGTTCCGCTGGCCACTCTGGCGGCGGCGACCTATGTTCGGCTCGCTCCTCCCACTGCCTATACGAGGCCATATAGTCGTTGAGCGCCACCTCCCGAGGTGAGCCTTGCTCTGCGTCGAGCATCACCTCGATGTGGTTGGCCAGGCTTACCTGCACAAGCTCGGCACGTACCCCAGCGGCTTCACCGACGAACGCCGGACGCTCAAACGGCAACCGGATTCGCGGTACCTGGTGCACGGTCACGCGGTAGACGTGATCAGGGTCGTGGTAGTCGACGTGGAATGCACCGTCGCCAAGCCGTTCGACAGACCTGCTCGCGGGAGGCGCGGACTCCGCCCCAGGGTGCCGGAACAGTAAGGCTCGGATCACGTCCTCAAGGTCCGTCATGCCCGTCTCCCATCGTCGCCCGCTCCGCGGGGTGCTGACACGAAAGCGTAAGCCTGCCGGACAAGGTATCGGCTCGGTTGCCCGTTTGTAGTGCCTGCGTGACTCCTTTGGAATGCAGGCCACCCTAGATTCTCTCTTGTGGACACAGGTGGGCCGCCCGGATAGTGGGGTGGCTCCTGGCGGTTGATGGTGGTCGCATCAGTCGTTGTCTTATGCCTGTGTCTGTATGGCTTCTTGGCGTTCACTGTGTGGATTTTCAATCAACGAGCGCCGTAGGCGCACCGAGTCGGCGGTCCTCAGGGATGGTGACTACGTGAAGCCCGATCGTTGGAGTCGAGCCGTCCGGACAATGTGGACTGTCGCGATCGCGGGCACCGGCTGGGGAAGGGCACTTCGGATCGTTGGGGCAGTGGTCGTGGCGGTCAACCTGGCGGGCGCCGGCTGTGTGGCGGAGCGCTTGCCGAAGGTCGGGGTCGCGGTGCGTCAGGTGGACGGCCGGTTCCAGTTCATCCTCACCGGCGCTTGCGGTGGCTCGCCCTGGGTCACGAGGGCCTACCTGACCCGGCCGCGTGGCCGGATGCCTACGGACAAGGATCCGGTCCTGTGGGCCGTGAACTTCGACCCGCCGACCGCGCAGGGCACCTTCACCGTCGGGCGGACCCCGCCTGGCGGCGTCGAGAAGGTGGCGCTTGCCCCGCTGTACCCGAACACCCGATACACGGCGCTCATTGACACCTTCGGCGGTGACCTCTCCGGCGGCCCCGGCAATACCTGGACTGAAGATTTCGAGCCGGGCCAGCTAGCCGGCAGCAAGGTCCGCTTCCACGGTAGGTACATGGGCCCGAAGGAGTTCGCCAGCAGCCTTCCCCCGTGCGCCCGCAACGCCGCAACGCCGCATCAGGATTCTCTTCCGCGCGCCCAGTCGCGCTGGTAGCTCGCCCAGTCGGCCGGGGTCGCGGTGAAGTCGACGTACACCGCCACCCCGAAGTCCCGGGCCGGCGGGTGCGCACCGAGCGCGAGGCGCACCCCGCGCAGGGCGGCGCTGATCGTCTCCACGCCGTCGTGGTGGCGCAGGTTGTCTTCGTGGTACGCGGGTACGCCGATGAACAGCGCGACACCGGCCGGTACCGTGCGCAGCGCGATCGCGGTGGCTCGCCGCACATAGCCGGCGTAGGTGTCCTGGGTCCACAGTCCGCTGTCGTAGGCCATCACCGCGACCTGGTCGACCCGGGTGGCGAGGCGGTGCAGGTAGCCGGGCGACCATACCGCGAGCCGGCCGGGCATTGCCGCCGCGGCCTGGGCGAACCCGGCCAGCGGCGCGGGAAGGCTCGCCGACAGCGACAGGATGGCGTGCCGTGCTCCGGTGAGCCGGTGCGTGGCGGCGAGCAGGGTCAGCAGGTCGCCGTTGTTGTCCTCGACGGGCTCGAGGTCGTAGTGGACGCCGTCGAATCCGTCGTAGAGCACCTGGCCCACCGCGTCGAGCAGGTGCGCGCGCGTGGCAGGGGAGTCCAGATGCAGGTGCCCGGGTACGGGGTGCGCGCCCAGCCATGCCTGTACCCGTACCCCGGGCAGGGCGGCGTGCAGCGCACCGGTCAGCCAGCGCGCCCGCGGGCGAAGGCCGGGGTCGAGCGTACCGTCGTCGCGAAACGGTCCACTGTGGACGAACAGGTCGTGGATGCCGGTACCGCGTAGCGCGGCAGCCAGAGCGTCCACATCGGACTGTTGCTTGCGCCCGTCCACCCACGCATGCCCGAGCCATTCCGCGTCGTGGCCGGCGCCGTGTGCGGCGGTACCGGGCGTACCCGAGTCCTCCACGAGCAACGCCACCCACCCGGCGCCCACCAGTACGGCCACGCACTCGAGCGCCACCACCAGCACCATGCCCACCCGGCTCATCAAGCGTGCGGTGGAGCGCCAGGGTATGGGCACTCCGGCACGATACCAAGGGGTACGGTCGGCGGCATGGTGACATGGGGGCAGTTCGAGAGCGAGGCGGCCGAGTTGGCCGCGACGATCCGGGCGCGGTTCGAGGCGGCGCCGACGCATGTCCTGGCGACGCTGCGCCGGGACGGCTCGCCTCGGGTCAGCGGATCCGAGGTCGACTTCATGGCTGGCGATCTGTCGTTCGGCTCGATGCGCAACGCGGTCAAGGCGCGGGACTTGCGGCGCGACGGCCGGTGCGCGATCCACGCGCACCCGAGCAAGGACGGCGACGCCAAGGTTGCCGGGGTTGCGCAGGAGATAACCGGCGAGGCGAAGCGGGCGTACACGAGGGGCAGCGAGCCACCGGGCGGCTTCCACGCGTTCCGGCTCGACCTGACCGAGGCGGTACTCACGTCGGTGGAGGGCGACGAACTCGTGGTCCGGCTCTGGCGCCCCGGGGAGGGCGTACGCGTCTTGCGGCGTACCTGACATCCCGGCGTGAGAGCATTCGGCTGTGGGAATGCCGGATGAGCACGAGGCTGACGTGCTTGTGTTGCCAGACGGGCGCGGGCTCGGTTACGCCGAGTACGGCCGCTCCGGCGGGGAAGCGTACTTCTACTTCCACGGTCACCCGGGGTCGCGCCTGGAGGCGAGGTTCGCCGCGTCGGCCGCGGACGCGGTGGGCGTGCGAGTGGTCGCGCTGGACCGGCCCGGCTACGGCCTCTCCGACGACCAGCCGTCCCGAAGCATCCTCGATTGGCCAACCGACGTGGCGCACGCGGCCGACCTGCTCGGCATCGCCCGGTTCTCGGTCGTCGGCGCCTCGGGTGGCGGACCGTACGCACTGGCGTGCGCGTACCAGTTGCCCGACCGGGTCGTCCGGGCCGGCGTGATCAGCGGCGTGGGACCGTACGACGTCCCGGGGAACACGCGGGGCATGCGCTGGCAGAACCGGCTCGCCTTCGGCTGGGGCGCCCGGTGGCCGGCGCTGGCGCGCCTGATTATGCGCGGCATGCGGCGCAACGTGCTGCACCGTCCAGATCGGACAGTCGAGGCCATCGCCCAGGCCATGTCTCCGGTCGACGCCGAGATCGTCCGGCGCCCCGAGGTGCGCGCGCTGCTCGCCGCCGATATCGCCGAAGCGTTCCGGCAGGGCATCGACGGAGCCGCGCGGGATGTCGTGCTGCTGGGCAGGGCGTGGGGGTTCTCGCTGCGGGAGATCGGGCCCCCGGTACACCTGTGGCAGGGCGAGGCCGACGTGCTGGTACCGCCCGCGATGGGGCGGTACCAGGCGGCGCAGATTCCGGGGTGTCACGCCGAGTTCCTGCCGGGCGAGGGGCACCTGCTCGTCATCGACCACATGCCCGAGATCATCCGCGCGCTGCACCACTGATTCTCGGCAGATTCGGGACCGGATCCGGTGCCGTTCCCGCCAAGAATCCGGAGGGGCACCAGTACGCTTTGATCCAATGGACGAAGCCCGGTTCGAGCGCCGGCTGCTGCTGGGTGCCGCGGTCGGTACCGCGGTCGCGAGCGTGGCCGGCTGCGGATCGCGTACGCCGCCGAGCCGGTCGCCGTCCCCGAACGGCACACCGAGCCCGAAGCCGGCGGGGAGCCAGGCGGCGAGTCCGACCCAGACCGACGAGGCGACGCTGCGGCGCAAGATCGCCAGTCTGCTCGTGGTCGGCTTCCGGGGCGAGCAGGTCGGCAGCGGCGACTGGATCATCCGGGCGATCAAAGACGGGCTGGGCGGGGTGATCCTTTTCGACCGCGACCAGTTGACCGGGGGGCGCCGCAACATCAGCTCGCCGGCGCAGGTACGCGCGCTCGTGCATACGCTGCGGACCGCCTCGTCCGGGCGCCTGATCGTCTCCATCGACCAGGAGGGCGGGAAGATCAGCCGGCTCAACCCCACCGACGGCTTCCCGGCGACCAGGTCCGAGGCGTCGATCGGGGCCGCGAACTCGGCGGCCACCACCCGTACCTGGGCCGAGGGCATGGTACGCAGCCTCACCTCGGTCGGCGTGGGGCTGAACTTCGCGCCGGTCGTGGACCTCAACGTGAACCCCACCAGCCCGGCGATCGGAGCGCTGGACCGCAGCTTCTCGGCGAACCCGTCCGTCGTCGTCGCGAACGCGACCGTGGAGATCCAGGCGCATCGGGCGGCGGGCGTGCGCACCGTACTCAAGCACTTTCCGGGCCTGGGCAGCGCCACCGGGAACACCGACTTCGGCATCGTCGACGTCAGCGGCACCTGGAAGTCCGGGGAGCTCGAACCCTTCCGCCGCCTCGTCGCGGCCGGCCTGGCCGACGCGGTGATGGTGGCCCACGTGCGCAACCGCCAACTGGACGCGAGCCGGCCGACGTCGCTGTCTCCCGCCGTCGTCGGGGGCCTGCTGCGCGGCCAACTCGGCTTCCGCGGCGCGATCGTCAGCGACGACATGCAGGCCGCGGCGATCACCAAGCAGTACGGGCGCGATCAGGCGGTGACGATGGCCGTCGAGGCCGGCGTCGACCTGCTCGTCTTCGCCAACCAGCAGGTCTACGACACGGCCGTGGTGGCGCGGACGGTATCGACCATCGCCGGCCTCGTACACTCCGGCGCGGTCAGCGAGGCGCGGATCGACGAATCGGTGGCCCGCGTCAACGCACTCCGTACTGGATAACGCACTCCGTACCGGATAAGGCATTACGGTCCGCGAACGGCAGCGGGCACGCGGCGGCCACCGGCTATCGTCGGACGAACCATGCAGGGTGCGAAACTCGACAAGGACCAGCGGGTCGTGGGCCTCGACGGCCTGCGCGGCCTCGCGGCGCTGTACGTCGCGCTGTTCCACTGCTGGCTGGTGACCTTCCGCGGCTTCCCGGCCAACCACGGCCCGGCGTGGCTCGGCTGGCTCCTGTACGGGCACCTCGCGGTGGTCTTCTTCCTCACGCTGTCCGGCTTCTCGCTCGCCCTCGCACCGGCCCGGCACGGCTGGCGCATCGGCGGGCTGGCCCGGTACGCGCGGCGGCGCGCCTGGCGGATCCTGCCGCCGTACTGGGCCGCCCTCGCGTTCAGCCTCGCCGTCTCCTGGGCCATCGTGCCGCAGATGCACTCCGGGCCGCCGACCGGCCGCTCGGTTGTCGTGTACGGCCTGCTGCTCCAGGACGTGGCCCGCGCGCCGATACCCAACGGTGCCTTCTGGTCGATCGCGGTCGAGGCCGAGATGTACCTGGCGCTACCGTTGCTGCTGCTGATCCGCCGCCGGCTCGGTGGCGCCACGCTGCTCGCCGCGGTGACGGTACCGGTGGTCGCGGGGGAGCTGCTGCTCCGGCCGGCGTCCCCTGTGGACAGACTGACCTGGCTCACCCCGGGGCTCGCCCCGCTCTTCGCGGTCGGCCTGGTCGCGGCCGGCATTCTCGGCGCGTCCGAACGGGTCCGGCGACTGCCGTGGCAGTGGTTCGCGGCGCTCGCCGCCGCTCCCGTGGTCACGGTGATGGTGGTGATGGGCACCGAGTGGACGGTGGCCCACTTCTTCTGGATCGACCTGGCGATCGGACCGGCGATCGCGATGCTCCTCGCGGCCGTGGCGACCGGCCGGCCCGCCGCGCTCGGCTGGCTGCTCGCGACCCGCGCGATACGCGGCCTCGGCCGGTTCTCCTACAGCCTGTACCTGATCCACCTGCCGATCGTGTTGGTGGTGAGCCAGAAGCTCGTCGCGCCGCACGTCGGGGCCGGGCTGCCCCGGTTCTGGGTCACGCTCGCCGTGGCGGTGCCGCTGTCGCTGTCGGGCGCCTGGCTGTTCGCGACGGTCTTCGAGATCCCGTTCCAGCGGTACCGGTCGTGGGCCGCGCTCAAGGAAGGGGTGACCGCGCTCAGGGCACGGGTAGCGGTGCGACGCTCAGTGCCGGCGCCGACGGCAGCACCGACGGCAGGATGGACGGCAGGACGGACGGCAGGATCGGCTGACGGCTCGGCGGCGTCGACGCCTTGGCGGCCTGGCTCGCCGGGACGGAGTGGGGACGCGCCGGTGACGGCGCGGGCGACGACCACGGTGGGGACGACCGGGTTACCGGCTGACCCGCCGGTCGCGGATTGAGCACGCCGGAGGCGCTGGTGGGTGCCGGGCCGGACGGCGTGCGCGGGCTGGTGGTCGCGGCATCGGGCCGCCACAGCGCGACGCCGAGGGCGGCGAGGCCGACCAGCACGACGGCACCCGCGCCGAGCAGGGCACTGCGCCAGTGCGAGCGCACGGCCGGTACCACGCCGGGAGCCGCGCTGGGAGCCGCGCCGGGAGCCAGGCTCGGGGTGCTGGTGGCAGAACGCGCGTCGGCGGCAAGGGCCATGGCGCTCGGGTACCGGTCGGCCGGGTTCTTCGCCATCGCCCGCGTGACCAGGTGGCGCGCCGCGGGTGGCACGTCCGCGGGCAGCGCCGGCGGCTCGTCCATGACCTGCCGCAGCGCCACCTCCAGTGCGGAAGGCGCGAAGAACGGGGGCCGTCCGGCGAGGCAGTGGTACGCCACGGCGCCCAGCGCGTACACGTCGGTCGCGGGCGTGATGGTGCCGCCCGAGGCCTGCTCCGGCGCCATGTAGGTCGCGGTACCGAGCACCACCTGTCCGGTCGTGTTGGAGTTCGCCACCGGGGTACGGGCCACGCCGAAGTCCACGAGGGTCACCGTGCCGTCCGGCCCGACCAGCAGGTTGGCCGGCTTGACGTCGCGGTGCACCACGCCCCGTTCGTGCGCCGCCTGCAGTGCGTCCGCGGCCTGCGCCACGATCGGCATGGTCTGCTCGGCGGTCAGCCGGCCGGCGGCGGCGATGAGGTCGGAGAGCTGCCGCCCCTCGACGTATGCCATCACAAGGTAAGGGACTGGTTCCTGACCGTAGTCGTAGACGTTGACGACATTGGGGTGCACAAGGGCGGCGAGGGTACGTGCCTCGGCCTGGAAGCGGGCGTCGAAGCCGGTGCCGGCGCGTACCAGCTTGACGGCGACGACGCGGCTCAGCGTCTGGTCGGTCGCCCGCCACACCTCGCCCATGCCGCCGGTCGCAATGGGCTCGTCCAGGCGATACCGCCCCGCGAGCAGGGTTCCCGCATTCTGCATGCCTTCGGGTACCCAGCCCGTACGCGTCCTATCCGACCATGCACACTGGGCGGCGTGACAGCGACAGTGGTGTCGGCCACGTTGGCCGGGCGCCGGCGCGGCGTACGGCGCGGGCTGGGCGTGGCCGCCGCGGTGCTGCTCGCGGGACGCGACAGCGAAGCTCGGCGGCGGTACCGGCTCGGTGCACACGACCGTCGACGGCGGCGTCTCGACGCCGGTCAACGGGATCCTCCACTTCGACTCGAAGAACTGGTGGGTGCCGCAAACGGTCT